>NZ_JBIAIQ010000025.1:0-144429 GCF_042871525.1 Streptomyces sp. NPDC005784 | reverse complement strand
ACGACAGCCGGGCTGCCACCCTGCCCACAATCCGCGCGACAAGCCGAAACGGCCCACCGGAAGAACCGACGGACCGTCACGAAAGATCGAGGCTAGGCGTTGCTCCAACCAGCTGTGCTGGAATACGAGTCCAGCAGGTCCACCACAAAAACCAGGGTCGAGCCCGCCGGGATCAACGGCGAGGGCGACTGATTGCCGTAGCCGAGACGCGGGGGAACGATGATCTCGCGCCGGCCGCCGACCTTCATCCCCTTTACCCCCCGGTCCCAGCCCTTGATGACCTTGCCGCCGCCCAGGGTGAACTTGAACGGTTGGCCTCGGTCCCAGGAGGCATCGAACTCCTTCCCGGACTCGAAGGTCACCCCGACATAGTGGACCTTGACCACCATGCCCGGCTTCACCTCAGCCCCGCCCCCGACGACCAGGTCCCGGATGGTCAGCTCGATAGGAGCGTCACCCTCCGGAACGTCGACCTCGGGCTTCTTCAGTTCACTCATTGCGCCTCATCAGGTTGCGTCGGAGACCGTCGCACGGACCAGCCGGACACATGGACACTCCATGCAGCAGATGGTCACGCTACCGACAATGCCGGCCCCCGGAGCACACCAGATCCAGCGGCCACACGTGATGATCTTTCGCGCAGCCGACGAACGCGACCGGCACGCACAGGTCACGCGGTAATCGCCAGAACGAGTCGAGGTGCAGACGGCTGTCGGCACATTGCGAGACATGCCGACCGAACGCCGGACTTCGCAGGCACAACTCTCGCCGGTTCCCCGGTCGGCTTGGACATGCGGTTGCCTCTCTTCCTCAGCATCATCGGGACTACGGCTTCCGTCCTGAAAGCGACGATCGAGCAACGGGGCGGGAGCGCTCGCGAACCCGCAGTGACCGTGAGCGGCGACCCGGACGACGAGGGTCGTTCCTCCCCTCGCGCTCCCGGGGGCTCGGACACTCCCCGAATTCTCCCCACGGAGCGCCGTCGTCACTGACCGCAGCCCGGCGAGGCGCGAAGTGCTGCAGTCGGTTGTTCCGGCAGAGACGAACGCCGGTCCGTGCCAGGAACTGGTCATCGAGGGCTGGTGCAACTTGCACCGTCTGCACAGCAGCCTCGGCTACCGCAGTCCCTCGAATACGAGACCGCACTCGCAGACCACCACCGATGGTGGCCGTCAAAGCGGAACAAGCTCAGGAGGACCCGGGCGGATGGAAGCGGTACTGATACGAGCGGACGGACGTCCCGCAAGCGGCACAGATCCGTCGCTCCCCTCCCGAGACCGTGTCCCAGGCCCCGACCTTCAACCAGTGCTGGTGCCCGGCCGGTGCTCTTCAAGTCGTCATGCCGAGCGTTCTCTCTCACCGCGAACCACCGCGAGCAAGACGCGGGCTGGCAGCAGCCCGTAGCGGCCTCGGCATCGACTTCACGGAATCCGTGCCTGAACCCGAAGGCCATCTGCGCGTTGGGAGGAAAGCGGTGGAGTACGTCGCTGGCGAGCAGATCAAACTGGGTGCGTTGTTGGACAACGCCCGTAGGCCTGTGGTGCCGGCGGGTGTCGTTGCGAGGTGTTCTCCGTCCCGCGTCCTGGGAGGTTATGCCTTGACCGGGCCGCCGCCCGGCTCCTTTACGATGCGATCGCCGACCGCGATCGACTTCCACAGCCCACGGTCGATGCGCACCTTTGTGGACTGGCCGTCCGCACGCCTCACCTTGACGAAGTGGTACATGTTCGCGCCGTCGAGCATGCCCCGCGATTTGTCCTCGACGATGCCTTCCCAGGCGTCGTCTGGTCCTGGTTTGTGGGATTTGAACATGCCCCAAGCCTACGAAGGTCGACAGGCGTGGGGCACGGTCAAGAGGCACACATTCTGCAGTACAGATGTCACACAATGAGCCTCACAAATGTCCTGAGCAGTGCAACGACGACAGTCCTCGGGAACTGAACCGGCAGATACGACACGCAAGCCATGGCCAACGACTGCTGATCTGCTTCATGCCCGGCACTACGCGCCGGAGGCGGCCGCGACGAGACTGGTAACCGGCGTGCGGGCTTTCGGCGTCGGCGGTGAGCGCAGGAAGGTCCGCGTCGGCCGGCGGCAGCCGGGCGTAGGTCAGGGTCGGCACCGCGCGGAAGCCGTCGGCGGTGAGGAAGTCCGCACCGGGGGTGCCGGCTTCGGCCTGGGAGATGACGGATCGTCGGCCGCCCTGTCGGGCGGCGGCGACGGCCGCGCCGAGCAGGAGGGATCCTGCCCGTCGGCGCCGTTCGGCCGGGTCGACCTGGACGTCCAGTTCGGCGAGGTGGCGCTGACCGTCCTTGGTGAACAGGCGCAGGAAGGCGGACCCGACGGGGTGGCCGTCAGGGGCGGCGGCCAGCCAGGCGAGGCGGCGGGCGGTGGAGGTCTGCTGAGGCTCGGTCAGGGCGGTGATGCGGATGGACAGGCGGGCTCCGTTGCGGATCGCAGGAAGGATGATCGAGGGGTGACGGGCCGTCACTGGGCCCAGGGCAGGGTGCGGGTGCCCTCGGTGCCGGGCACGGAGGCCATGCCATCCGCACGCATGGCGACGTGTGCCTCGGCCGCCTGTGGGGCGTGGACCTGGCGGAGCACGTCCGGCGGGAGGACGAAGGTCTGCTCGGCCGTGATCTTCTCGGTGCGGCCGGCGCAGGTGACCTGGAGGACGCCGGTGGTCACCGTCCAGACCTGCTCGCGGCTGATGGAGTGCTCGGGGCCGGTCTGGCCGGCCTCCATCGCGACGGTCCAGGTGCTGAGTTCGGAGCTGCCCCGGCTGGGAGCGGCCAGACCGGTCATCCGGGCGTTCGGGGACTGGGTGACGTTCTTGGCGTCGGGGCTGATCACGTGTATGGCGGGCTCCTCGGTCCGTGCGGGCTCGTCGGGGGTGGCCCATTCGACGAGCTGGACGACGACTCCGTTCGGGTCGGTCAGCTGGAACAGCCGCTCGCCCCAAGGCTCTTCGCGCAGCGGCATGGTGATCGGGGCGCCGGCCTCGCGCAGGCGGCGCTCCTCGGCGTCGAGGCCGATGACGGTGAGCGCGAGGATCAGGCCGCCGGCCTGCCGGTTCCGCTGTTCGGGCGGGAGCACCTCGGTGCCGCGGCGGAGCAGCACGATGTCGGCGGCGGCGTCGCCGCGGGTCAGGGACGCGAAGCCGTCGGCGGCCATGGTGACCTGGTAACCGAGGTGCGTACAGAAGAAGTCGCGTGAGGCGTCCACGTCAGCGACGCTGAGGGACAGGGTGGCGGTGGTGACGTTCAAGGCAGCTCCTGGCTGGTTCGGGCGTGGCGTGGCGGGCGAAGGATGCCGGTCTAGCCGGCGGCCTTCGTGTAGGTGAGGACGAGGGTGCCGTTCTCGAACACGCGGCTGTCGGTGAGCCGGAAGGCGCGCGGCGAGAAGCCGGCGCGGAACAGCGGGATGCCGGTGCCGGTCACGACCGGGTACTGCTTGACGATCAACTCGTCGATCTCGGGGAGCAGCCGGCCGGCCAGGTCGGCGCCGCCGCAGAGCCAGATGCCGAGCCCGTCCTGCTGCTTGAGCTTGCGGACCAGGGCGGCCGGGTCCTCGCCGGTGACCTCGACGGTCGGGTCCGGGCTGGTGGTGAGCGAGCGGGAGAACACGATCTGCCGCAGGTGGGCGTAGGGGCTGGTGAGGCCGACGGCCAGACCCGGGGCGTACGTGCCGCGACCCATGAGCACGGTGTCGAAGCGGGTATTGGGTACGTCCGCGACGCCGAGGGCCGCGCGGCCTGGGCTCGGGAGGCAGTCCGCGTACTCGCCGGCCAGGTGCGGGAGGTAGTCCTCGGTGAGGTGCGGGGTGAAGAAGTCGAAGTCACCGTCGGGGGCGGCGATGAAGCCGTCGATGGTGGTGCCGACGAAGTAGGTGAGCTTTCGCATCCAGTTCCATTGGCTCGGGCTAAGTTTACTACGGGCATAACTTTAGCTACGAGCCAGCTGATAGGTCAAGCATAATTTTGCGACGGACGTAAGATTGCTCCATGGTGACCGAGATGGGACTCCGTGAGTCCAAGAAGCAGGAGACCAGGCAGCTGATCTCCGACTGCGCGACCAGGCTCTTCATCGAGCAGGGCTTCGAGCAGACCACCATCGCCGAGATCGCAGCCGCGGCCCGGGTGGCCAAGAAGACGGTGACCAACTACTTCCCCCGCAAGGAAGACCTGGCCCTCGACCACCACGAGGCGTTCACCCAGGGCCTGGCCCGGACCGTCGCAGAGCGCGGGCCCGACGAGGAGCCGCTCGCCGCCCTGGGCCGGACCTTCCGCGCCACCCTGCTGGAACACAACCCCGTGGTCGGCTTCACCGGCCCCGCTTTCGCCCGCATGGTCGCCGACAGCCCCACCCTCACAGCCCGGCTGCGCGAACTGCACGACCAGCGGGAAGCGGCACTCGCCGCAGCACTGACCGCCGCCGCCCCGGACCCCACCCCGGCCATCACACCCCGGGCCGCCGCCGCCCTGATCGCCGCCGCGGACCGCCTGCTGTTCCGGCGCATCCAGGAACTCACCCTGGCCGGCCGCACCGACGACCAGATCGAGGCCACCCTGCTCCCGGAGGCCGACCACCTCCGCACCCTCCTTGGTGCCGCCCTGGGCAACCACCCCACCGGCACGGCCCGGTGACCTCGCCGCACGCCCGGGATCGCGCGACGGGCCACGGCCAAGAACTCCAAACCGTGTCCTATGGGGTGAGGAGGACGAGTCGTTCGAGGCCGAACACACCATCACCCTCGATATTGGCTAGCCCCGAACCGGCGCGGTCGGCCACTACACACTGGTCGGCCTGCGCCGCATGCGCGGCAGAGTCGCCCGGAATTACCTGAGGGCATGTCTCGTGAGGCGCCGGTCGGCGCCCCCGCCCCTCCTGCGGGCGGAGGCGCAACGTGGCCGGGGTGGGGAGGAGCCGAAGCTCAGGCGGCTCCCATGGCGACCTTGCCCTTGCGCAGGGTCAGCGTTCGGTCGGACCGGGCGGCGAGGGTCTGGCTGTGGGTGACCACGATGACGCACTTGTTCTGCGTGTGCGCCAGCTCCTGGAAGATGCCGATGATGCCGTCGGCCGTGTCCTCGTCGAGGTTTCCGGTTGGTTCGTCGGCGAAGAGGATGTCCACGTCGCAGGCGAGGGCCCGGGCGATGGCGACGCGTTGTTGCTGCCCGCCGGAGAGTTTGAGGACGTTACGGTCGGCCATGTCGGGGTCGAGGCCGACTTTGGCGAGCAGTTCCAGCGCACGAGCTTTGCGCCGTCCCGTGGCCGGCTTGGCGCCGGTGATCTCCATGGCGGTGATGACATTCTGCAGCGCCGTCATATAGGTGAGCAGGTTGTACTGCTGGAAGACGGTGGCTGCGTGGTTGTTGCGGTAGCGGCCCAGACCGAGTTCGGCCAGGTCCTGTCCGTCGAAACGAATGATTCCCTTGGTGGGGCTGTCCAGCCCGCTGGCCAGGCTGAGGAGCGTGGTCTTGCCACTGCCCGAGGGGCCGAGGACGGTGTAGAAGGTGCCGCGTTCGAAAGCCAGGTCGATCTGCTTGAGCACGGTGGTCCGGCGTCGCTGGTTCTGGTAGATGTGGCTGACATCCGTGAACTGCAGGGCGGGCGGCGTGATGGCGGGTGCGGTCTCGTTCATGGCGGTCACTTGCCCTTGGTGAGGATGCGGCGGGGGTTGAGGCGCAGCGCGGAGGCGGCGGGAATCGCGGTGGCCAGCAGACCGATGCCCAGACTCACACCGGCGACGGTGGCGACGTCCGACGGCTGCAGCCGGACAGTGATCTTGTCTATGGGGTCGGCGCCCTTGACCGGCGCGGAGTTCGGGTCGATGCCCTGTTCCAGTCCGGTGGAGCCGGGGGGCGGCGGCTGCCAGGCGTTGATCTTCCGCTGGGCCGAGGCGGCCTGGTCGTGCAGCAACGTGTCGCTTGCCTTCTGAGTCAAGTTCTGGGCGAACACCGAGCTCAGACCGATGGCGAGGACCACGACGACGACCATCTCGACGCACTGCTGGGCGACCAGCTTCCACTTCGTCTCGCCCAAGGACAGCAGGATGCCGAACTCCGTGCGGCGCTGCTTGACCGCGAGAGTGGCAAGCAGACCCAGGACGAGGCCCCCGGCGATGCCGATCAGCCACGTGGCCGCGGTCGCGGAGGTGGTGACACTGTCCAGGGGACCGGTCATCTGCTTCAGGGCCTTGTCGTTGATGCTGAGCTTGAATCCCTTCAGCGCGTTCCCGGCCGTACGGTCGGCCTGTGCGTGGAAGGCGTCGAACGCGGCGGCGTCCTTCAGCTGGAAGGTCGCGCCCTGCAGGGGAGTCGGGCCCTGCTTGCCGCCGGAGTTGAGCTTGCCCAGTGCGCCGGCCGGGACGATCAGCTTGTCGCCCGGGGCCTGCTGATAGTCGGGGTCGGGCTGGTCGGAGGGGTTGTGGTAGATGCCCTTGACGGTGAAGACGGCCTTGCCCTTGCCGGTGGGGTCGTTCTCGGACAGCGTCATCTTGTCGCCGACCTTGAGGTGGTTCTTGCTCGCCAGCCGTTCCTCGATCAGGACCTCGTTGCGGTCCTGATCGGCGGCGGTGACATGCCCGCCGGACAGCAGCTTCCAGTTGCCGCTGGCGAAATCGGGGAGCAGGGAGGAGTCCCGGACGCCGGCGGCCAGGGTGTAGGTGGCGGGCGCATCGGACGCGAAACGTTTGCTGCTGGTGAGTTTGAGGCCGCCGAGCAGCGTGGTTCCGTCGTTGTACGTGTAGTTGTACTTGGCCACCAGCGGGGATCCGCCGATCCTGTCGACGACGTCCGAGCCGATCTGCGGGGCCTGGCCCGGCATGCCGCCCCCCGCGCCGGTGAGATCCATCTCAAGGGTGACGGCGGCGCCGAGGCGGCGTTCGGCGCTGTCGGCGGCGCGTCCGGTGGCGGTTCCGATGAGGAACCCGGCGAGCACCATGGTGCAGATGACCAGAAAGGTGCCCAGGGCGATCAGGGTTCTGGCTTTGCGTGACCACAGGCTCAGGCCGGCGCGTTTGATGAAGTTCATGAGGAAGTGGGCCTATTCGGTGTCGGTGAGGATGGAGCGCGGGTGCAGTCGGAGAATCCCGATGCCGGGGACGGCGGTGGCGACCAGGGCGATGCCCAGGCCGATGGCGGCGACCTTGCCGAGGTCGCCGATTTCCATGCGGATGTCCGACACCGTGGGGTTCTGGTCGGCGGGGTTCTGGCCGGCGGTAACGCTGTGCTGATCGCGAACCAGCAGCAGGGTGCCCGCGTGGTGGGCCAGGGACTGGCCGGCCAGGGCTGCCAGAGCGAGGGCGGGCAGCAGGACGGCCGCGACCTCCACGGTGTGCTGGCCGATGAGTTTCCACTTCTTCTCGCCCAGGGCGAGCAGCATGCCCAGTTCGTCGCGGCGGTCCCTGATCGTCATGGTCACGATCAGGGTGAGGATCACCGCTCCGGACAGGGTGATCAGCCAGACCAGGGCGGTGGTGAACGTCCCGACCCGCTGCAGTGGCAGGACCTGGTCGCGGTACGCCTTGTCGTTGATGTCGAAGCGGAAGCCGTCGGTGCCGAGCAACCGGGCGGCTTCCGTGTGCAGTTGCCGGGCCTGCTCAGGAGAGCGGATCTTGAAGACGGCTTCGTCGGGCTTGGTTCCGAAGCCGAGCGCGGACAGGGCGGCGGCCGGGGCGTACACCTGGTTCGCGGACAGCTCGCTGGGCGCCACCCATTGGGGCGGGTCCTGGCGGGAGTCCTCGTACACGCCGGCGACGGTGAAGGAGTCCGTGTGCTTGCCGTCGGGGGAGGCCAGGGGGATGGTGTCGCCGACCTTCAGACGATTCTTCGTGGCCAGGCGCTGGTTGACCAGAACGATCTTGCGGGCGTTGTCCTGCGAGGTGAGCCCGCGACCGGCAACGATCGTGGAACGGCCGGTGGAGAAGTCGAGGAGCATCCCCGAGTCACGGATGCCGTTCACCGCCAGTCCGTCATGGCCCCGGTCGCTGCCTCCTTCCGGCCGGCCGGGTTTCGGCAGGTTCGAGGTCACGAGAGGCAGCCCCGGAGGCTTGCTCACTCCGCGCAGCACCGGGTTGTACCGCTGCACCACCGGGGAGGAACCGAGCGTGTCGACCGTGTGTGAGGTCAGCTTGGGGCCGCGCACAGTGACGTCCACGCCGATACGCCGCTGGGCCTCGGCCTCCTGGCGGGTGGTCGCGTCCCGGAGCAGGAAGCCGCCCAGCAGCAGTGTGCAGACCACCAGGAAAATGCCGAGCAGAAGGCTGGTCTTTCCTCTTCTGGCCCCCAGGCTGAAGGCAGCCCGCTTGACGAAGTTCATGGACGCAGGACAACAGCCGGACCCGCACAGCGACATAAAGGCTGTTACGGCCGCATAAAGTCGCGGTTCCCGGGTCCGCCCACCGGGATGGGCCGATCGGGCGCCGGGTCCGGACGGTTAGTGGGCCGAACGCACCGGACGGCGTTTATCTCGCTGTAAACGCGGGCGTGGTCTTCTGATCCCATGAGAGTTCTGGTAGCCGAGGATCACGCGATCCTGGCGCGGACCATCGCCACCGGCCTGCGCAGACAGTCCATGGCGGTCGACATCGCCGCATCGGGCGACGAGGCCGAACGGATGTGCCTGCTTGCCGACTACGACGTGCTGGTCCTCGACCGCGATCTGCCGGTGATGACGGGCGACGCGGTCTGTCTCCGGCTCCGCGGACGGGCGGATCCGCCGATGATCCTGATGCTGACCGCGGCGGGCACACTCGAGGACCGGGTCTACGGCCTGGAGCGCCTGGGAGCCGACGACTATCTCACCAAGCCCTTCGACTTCACCGAACTGGTCGCCCGGGTGCGGGCACTGAGCCGGCGTACGCCCACGGCGTCGCCGGTCGTCCACCACTACCAGGGGATCTCTCTGGACCTGTCCCGGCACGAAGTGCGCGTGGACGGCCGGGCGGTCGATCTCACGCCCAAGGAGTTCGCCGTGCTCCTGATGCTGGTCGAGGCGCGCGGCGAGGCCGTCACACACCGGGAGCTGGTGCGTTCCGTCTGGGACGAGCACCTGGACCCGCGCACGAGCGCGGTCCGCGCCACCGTCAGCCGCTTGCGGGGCAAACTCGGCCTGCCGGACGTGATCGTGGCGGACGCCGGTGAGGGGTATCGGCTGTGCCGTTGACCTGGTCGGCCCGTATGCGCCGCCCCCTGCGCAAGATGCCTTTTCGGGGCAGGATCGCCGCTGCCTTCGCCGTCTTGTTCGTACTGTCGGGGGCCGGGCTGTTGGCCTTCGTGGTGGTGCTGGCTCGCTACGGAACCACCCAGCAGGTGCGGGACATCGATGTGGTCTCCGGCGTCGGCCCGGTGGGGCCGTTCAGCGTGGCGAGTCCGACGGGCACGACCACGCCGGTGAGCCTGACGACCCCGGGTGGGACGAGCTTCCCCCTCCCGCACGGCACCGACTCCGACGGCATCGCCCTCAAGCTGGTCGACCGGACGGTGGCCGCCGTACAGGGCGCGGCGCTGCAGCAGATGCTCCTGTGGTCCGGCGTCGGGCTGGTACTGATCACCCTGCTCGCTTCTGTGGTGGGGTGGTGGATCGCCGGGCGTGCGCTGCGGCCGGTGGCGGCGGTGACGGACGCGGCGCGCAGGATCAGTCAGGAGAACCTGCATGAGCGTCTCGCTCTCACCGGACCGGACGACGAGCTCCACAAACTCGCCGACACCTTCGACATCATGCTCGAACGCCTGGAGAAGGCGTTCGCCGGCCAGCGCCGCTTCGTCACCAACGCCTCGCACGAACTGCGCACCCCGCTTGCCGTGCAGCGGACAAGCCTGCAGGTCGGACTGGCCGACCCCCTGCCCGACGGCTTGGCGGACGTACGAGAGGACCTGCTGGCCGTCAACCGCGAGGCGGAGAGACTGATCGACTCACTGCTCGTTCTGGCCCGCAGCGACAGCGGCCTGCAGGAGACCGAAGAGGTCGACCTCGCCGCGATGGCACGCCAGTTGACCGGCGCACTGCAGCCCGCCGCCCGGGCGAAGGACCTCTCGCTCACCCTGACGGCGGACCAGCCGCTCCGGGTCGAGGGCGATCCCACTCTGCTGCGTCACCTGCAGACGAACCTGCTCGACAACGCCCTGCAGTACAACCGGCCCGGTGGCACCGTCACCGTCCATCTCGCCGACCGTGCCCTGACCGTCGCCAACACCGGCAGCACCATCGAACCGGACCAGGTCGCCGACCTCTTCGAGCCCTTCCGCCGCCTCGGCCAGGACCGTATCGGCACCACCGGTCACGGCCTGGGCCTGTCCATCGCCAGATCCATCGCCGACGCCCACCGCGCGAACATCACCGCCCACCCCGGCCGGGACGGAGGGCTGACCGTCCGCGTCACCTTCCGCGCCACCTGACTCACGACCACTCAACACCGCCACCAACCCAGTGACTTGTCCGCCGCACGGTAGAAGCACGCCCGTATCGCCCGCCCGGTATCGAGTCCTCCGAACGGCTCGGACGCCACGCTGGAAGATCGAGAGATCCATCCCCTGGCCACCGACCATCCGGCGCCCGAGAATGGGCAGCAACCGGCGGACCCACGGTGGAGGCGCCGATTCCTACCCTGCGTTGCCGCCTTCATTCTGTTGGTCGACCGACCCGATGAGTGCCTCGCTGATCTCGCGCAGCTGCTCCACCTGGGCAGGGGTGAGACGATCGAGGAAGCGAGAGCGCACACAGGCAAGGTGGAGCGGAGCTGCCGTTTGCAAGGCAACTTTTCCCGCGCCGGTCAGCCGGGCGAGGACGATACGACGGTCGACAGGATCCGGCGCGCGCTCTACCCAGCCGTGCTCCCGCGTGCGGTCCACCAGATGGGAGAGGGCGAACGCGAATTGCTGCTGGACACGCTGGACGTCTGGTTCGGCTGCGGCGGATCGGCCGAGGAGGCAGCCAAGCGTCTTTACGTTCACCCCAACACAGTGCGCATGCGCCTGCGCCGGATCGCCGAGCGTACCGGCCGCTCCCTGGCCGATCCCCGCGGCATCACCGAACTCTCCCTCGCGCTGCGCGCAGTGCGGCAGACGGCGAAGCCCCCGTCCTCGTAGTCGACCGGCACCACGGAGACAGCGGACAGCTGAGCCGATCGGCGCCACGGGCGAGTCGAACCCCCGCCTCCTTGCCGTGTGCGTGAACTGCTCGTCCGTCGCCGCCGACAAGGACCGCTGACGGACGGTCGCGCAGACACAGCCCGATCAGCTCGGCGGACGCCCTCAGGTCACTCCGACCTTCGTTGAGCCAGGGGCCGTCTACCGGGCGCCTCGCATACGGAGACGCGCGCTGTACTCGTGGGCCGCGGATGGCGCGTGAGGCCGCTCCTGCCCCTGACGAGCACGCCCGTGAGCTGGCGAAGCGCCCCTACGACCTGCGCCACGCCGGCATCTCGTTCTGGCTGGCCTCCGGAGTCGACCCGCCGAGTGCACGCGCCGAGCCGGACAAAGCATCCAGGTCCTCTTCCGCTACTACGCCAAGTTCCCGGTCGCAGCGCGGAACCATGCCAACGGGCTGATCGAGGAGTCCATGCAGGGGTAGGAGGCGCCGATGGGCGACGCGGAGGGCGCCTGACGGGCATCTTGCCTGGTCAGGCGCCCTTCTTCTGTGTCTAGAAGAAGCCGAGCTTCTTCGGCGAGTACGAGGTACACGCTCAGCATCACCTCTGACCTGCGGAAAACGGTGGAATCGTCTGCTGCTGAGCCGAGTTGGTCCGCACCTAGTCCGGATCTTGGTCCGTGATCTGTGGTGTTGGCGTGCGAGTCCTGCGGTACGACATGGCACATGTCGTAGAAACCGTCCCAGCGGGTCCAGCTGGTCCAGGATGATCGCGTAAGTCCAGGTCGGAGACTCTGTGGCGGGGGAGTGTCCATGGGGTCTGTGAGGGTGGTGTGAGCGCCTGCTCCCGAGCGTCCGGCGACTGGGTGAGTGCGGCTCAGTGGTGTCGTCCCGCGCCGTGCAGCAGCGTGTCGACGATGCGGGTGGCCTGCGCCTCGGGGTTCTGCGTATCCGGGTCCTCGCCGGCGCCGGGCCCGTGCAGTGCCTCGCTGATGAGGGCGTAGTAGACCCGTCGTGTCCACTCCAGGTCCGCGGCCGGATCGAGGAGCCCTTCGTGCTGCGCCCGGGCGAGGAAGGCGAGGGACCGCGAGTTGATCTCGCCCCAGACGTCCTCGGTGACACCGTCCTGGGCCATGGGGTTGCCGAGTGTGAAGCGCCAGGCGCCCTTGACCCGCAGCGTGTTCGCGGTGGCGCGGTGCAGCGCGACCAGCGGCGGTGCGGTGTCCAGGTGGGCGTCGTCGATGGCGTCGGTGAGCTGCTGCTTCGCGGAGGCGGCCAGCGCTTCGATGAGGGCCTGCCGGTTCGCGAACCGGCGGTGCACCGTCGTCCTGGCCAGACCGGCGGCCTCGGCGATCTTCTCCATCGGTGCGCCGGGATCCTCGGCGAGCACCCGTTCGGCTGCCTCCAGGATCGCGCGCACACTACGTTCGGCATCGGCCCGCAGTACTCGGCCCATCGCTTCTCCCCTCCCGTCATCGGGTTTTGTTACCACAGAGGCTACATCCAAGCAGCACATCATCGCTTAACTGGGACAGTAAAGTTGCAATTATCGTGGAAGCGGCTACATTGGAGTTGCAGGTACCCCTCGTGCGGCGGAGGTGAGCATGGGTGAAGCTGATCTTGCGGCGGTCGCCACGAACAGCTGCACATCACCCCGAAAGTGATCCGATTCCAAGGAGTTACCCATGGCCACGAAACGACCGGTAGCGCTGGTGACGGGCGCGTCCTCCGGCATCGGAGAGGCAACCGCCCTTGCCCTCGGCAGGGCGGGTTTCGAGGTGGTCGGCACCAGCCGGAACACCGCGAAGGTCGCCCCGCGCGAGGGCGTGACCTTCCTCGACCTCGATGTGAGCAGCGATGACTCGGTCGCCACGCTGGTTCAGCAGGTCATCGACCGGTTCGGCCGGATCGATGTCCTGGTCAACAACGCCGGCATCGGCTCGTCGGGCGCCACCGAGGAAAGCTCCGTGGCGCAGCACCAGCGCGTCTTCGACATCAACGTCTTCGGCGTGATCCGCATGACGAAGGCCGTCCTGCCCCTCATGCGGGCCCAGGGTCGTGGCCGCATCATCAACATGTCGTCGTTCTACGGGTTCGCGCCCCAGCCGTTCATGTCCGCCTACATCGCGTCCAAGCACGCGGTCGAGGGGTATTCCGAGTCCGTGGACCACGAGGTACGCGAGTACGGGGTCCGGGTCCTGCTCGTCGAGCCCGGCGGGACCAACACCGCCTTCGAGGGCAACCTCGTGCAGCCGGACACGCCGCTGTCTGTCTACGAGAGCCGGCGGCGGACCGTCGATCAGGCCGTCGCGCAGGCGGTCAGGGGCGGAGACGCCCCTTCCGTCGTCGCCGAGGCCGTCGTCACCGCGGCCACCACCGGCAAGCCGAAGCTGCGCTCCCCCGCGGGACCGTTCGCCAAGCGCATGCACCTGGCGCGTCGCCTCGCCCCCGCCCGGTTCTTCGACCAGCAGATCCGCAAGTTCAACAAGCTGCCGGGCTGACACCACCGGGCACGCCGAGCACTCGCCCCCTGCCCGGGTGTCGGACCCGCGACTGCCCGGGGCGTCGGCCCACGACCGGAGCCCGGGTCGACCGCGCCGCACACGGTCAGAGCAAGGGCCCGGTGGAGAAACACCCCCACCATGCGGTGATGCCAACAATTCGGTCACCGCATTCCCTTCAAGGAGACACCGGCCCCACCATCGCGGGCTTGAAATCACGTCGCTCTGACGGTCACCGACATCGACGCCAGCATGGCCTGGTACCAGCGGCTGTTCCGCACGGACCAGGTGTTGGGTACGTTCCCGCACTTGGAGAAGGAGGAGACCGGTTACGGCACGCTGCTCGCCGAGCCGCGCTCGGGAGTGGTGATCGCGTTCCACACCAACACCGGTAACCAGGGGGAGGCATTCGACGAGGTCCGTACGGGCCTTGATCACCTGTCCTTCTCGGTCGCCTCACGCGAGGAACTGCAGGCGTGGGCGGCATGGCTCGACGAGCTTGGCATCGAGCACACCGGCGTCCGGCATGTCACGCAGCCGTTCCCCATCTCCACCGTGGTCTTCCGCGACCTCGACAACATCCAGCTCGAGTTCGTCACGGCCGGCTGACGTCCACCCCGGCCCCAGGTCGCCACGCCGTCGACCTCGACGCCTGACAGTCAACACCGCGCACCGTCCCGCTCCCGCCCAGCTCTTCCGCGGATGAGCCCGCAAGGCGTGCCAGATCGGGGGCCCGGAACGGGCCCAACAGCTTTCCGACCGGAGGCCATCTCCACTACGGCACTGAGCTGCGCGCTCGAACTGCCGTACCCCACTGAACCATCTCCCTGTTCATCCATCTCTCGCATCGTGCGATCGGCGCCCCTGATGTCCACCACCGAAGCCCCCACCGAAACCGCCGCCGACCTCGTCGCCCGGCTCCAGGCCACCTTCCGCACCGGCCGTACCAAGCCGATCGCCTGGCGCCGCACGCAACTCACCCAACTGCGCAGTCTGTTCACGGAGAACCGGGAAGCCCTCGCCGACGCCATGTAGCCGACATGCGCAAGCCGCGCGCCGAGGCGTACCAGATGGAGATCGACTTCCCGGTCCGGGACATCGACCACACGCTGGAACACCTGGAGGAGTGGCTGAGCCCGACCACCGTCGCCCCGGACCGCCTCGCGTTCCTGCCCAGCGGAACCACCGCCGGCACCCGCCTCGACCCTCTCGGCACGGTCCAGGTCATCGCACCCTGGAACTACCCGGTCACCCTGCTGATGGTGCCCGTGGCCGGAGCGATCGCCGCGGGCAATACCGTCGTCCTCAAGCCCGCCGATCAGGCCCCCGCCACCTCCGCGCTCATTGCCCGCCTCGTGCCGCAGTACCTGGACCCCGACGCGGTGGCCGTTGTCGAAGGCGGCAGGGAGGCGACCACCGCCCTGCTCGACCAGCGCTTCGACCAGATCTGCTACACCGGCAACGGCAGCGTCGGCCGCATCGTGATGGCCGCCGCGGCCAAGAACCTCACCCCCGTCCTCCTGGAACTGGGTGGCAAGTCCCCGGTGTTCATCGACCGCGACGTCGACATCGAGGCCGCCGCCGGCCGACTGGCCTCCACCAAGTTCACCAACGCCGGCCAGACCTGCGTCGCCCCCGACTACGTCCTGACCGACCGGGACACCGCCCGCGCGCTGGAAACCGCACTCCCCGCGGTGATCAAGAACCTGTACGGAAGCGACCCGCAGAACTCCGACACCTACGGCAGGATCGTCGACGAGCGGCACTTCGACCGCCTCACCGCGCTCCTGGACTCCGGCCGCACTGTCGCCGGCGGGCAGATCGACCGTGACGACAAGTACCTCGCCCCCACTGTCCTGACGGACGTCCCGGCCGACGCGCCGGTCATGCAGGAGGAGATCTTCGGCCCGATCCTGCCCATCCTCACGGTGGCGGACCTGGACGAGGCGATCGCCTTCATCAACGACCGCGACAAGCCGCTCGCCCTGTACTCGTTCACCGACAACGACACCACCCGGCAGCGTCTCGCGACCGAGACCTCCTCCGGCGCCCTGGGCTTCGGCCTGCCGATGATGCAACTGGGCATCATCGACGTGCCCTTCGGCGGCGTCGGCGAGAGCGGCATGGGCCATTACCACGGCATCTACTCCATCGAGGCTTTCAGCCACCGCAAGTCCCTCTTCGACGTGCCCCTGAGCTGAGCCCGTCGCCTCATCCCTGCTCGCACGCGTGGCGACGCTAGCAGCCGGTCTCGTGGCTGCGGTGCCCGGCGACGCGGGTGCAGTCGTGAGTTCAGCAGTGTGGCGGTAGGTGCCCTGTGCTGACTGCCTGGTCCTGTGGCAGTGACGTATCGCCGGGGTCAAGCTGGGAGTAAGGGCCGAGTCGATCATGGGAGGCGTGGTGGGCAACCGGGTTGTGGTAGGAGTGGATGGCTCGTCGTCCAGTCTTGCAGCGGTGGAGGCGGCGGCTCGGGAAGCCCGATGGCGTCGTGCGGAGCTGCGAGTGGTGCACGCCATCTGGCCAGTGATCGTGCCCGGGCCTGTGCCGATGGGAGCCGCGCCCTTCGGTCCAGCCGAGGGCGTGTTGCCGGCCGCGGCCGAGCGTCTGGTGACTGAGGCGCTGCACCGTGCCGGCGACGTGGCGCCTGAGGTGGAGGTCACCCATGAGGTGGTAGCTGGCGAGGCGTTGACGGTGCTGGAGCTTCAGTCGCGTGATGCGGACCTGGTGGTCATCGGATCCCGGGGCAGGGGAGGCTTCGTCGGGATGCTGCTGGGATCGACGGCGGTGTACCTGGCTGCCCACAGTCGGTGTCCTGTGATGGTCGTGCGGGAGCAACGGGAGGCCGCTGGGCCGATCGTGCTGGGCGTCGACGGGTCCCGGGCGGGCGAGAAAGCGGTCGATTTCACGTTCGCCGAGGCTGCGCTGCGTGGGGCTGACATCGTCGCCCTGCACGTGTGGACCCCGGACAATGTGCCCGTGTCTCCGCCGCAGGTGCCGGACGTGCGCGGGCCGGGCACGGTCGCCGAGGGCGAGGAGCGTCTGCTGGCCCAGGCGCTCGCGGGTCGTCAGGAGAAGTATCCGGACGTCTCGGTCCGGCACGAACTGGTGCACGGTGTGACCCACGAGGCATTGATCGAGGCGAGCAGGACCGCCCAGCTCGTGGTCGTCGGTGCCAGGGGGCGGGGCGGTTTCACCGGGTTGCTCCTGGGATCCGTCAGTCAGGCTCTGCTGCATCACGCTCACTGCCCGGTCGCCGTCGTCCGGGGCAAGGAGTGACGCGGTTTCACTGAAACGGCGCACCGCCGAAGCGGCCGGATCGCGATCCGGCTCGGCCCCTGGGAGTGTGGAGCACGGCCCGTGTGGTGGGCCCTTGCCGCCCTTTCGATGGCGGTGGAGCCCGGCAGAAGGGACGGAGCAGTTGAAGACATTTGTGATGAAGGAGATCGGGCGGGTGGGCTTCATGGAGAAGCCCGTTCCGCAGCCGGGTCCGGGTGACGCGGTCGTGCAGACGACCAGGGCCCTGATCTGCACCTCGGACTCCCACACCGTCCAGGGCGGCATTGGTCCGCGGGAGAACCTGACGCTGGGCCACGAGGCGGTGGGCGTCGTGCACGCCGTGGGAAGCGAGGTGAAGGACTTCCGGCCCGGCGACCGCGTGCTGGTCGGCGCCATCACCCCTGACTGGGGCGACCTGGCCTCTCAGAACGGGTACCCGTCGCAGTCCGGTGGCCCGCTCGGCGGCTTCAAGTTCGCGAATTCCAAGGACGGTGTCTTCGCGGAGTACTTCCATGTGAATGACGCCGACGCCAATCTCGCGAAGATCCCTGATGGCATCTCCGACGCGGCGGCGGTCTACTGCGCCGACATGCTGTCGACCGGATTCATGGGTGCGGAGAAGGGCGACATTCCCATCGGCGGGACCGTGGCCGTGCTCGCTCAGGGGCCGGTGGGCCTGATGGCGACCGTAGGGGCCCGGCTCCGCGGCGCCGGCCTCGTTATCGGGGTCGAATCGGTTCCCGGTCGGCAGAAACTCGCGCGCACCTACGGCGCGGACGAGATCGTGGATTTCACCAGCGAGGATGTCGTCGAGCGGATCCATGAACTGACGCAGGGCCAGGGCGTCGACACCGCCATTGAGGCACTCGGCGCGGACGTGACGTTCCAGACGGCGGTCAAAATCACCAAACCCGGAGGCACCGTCTCCAACATCGGCTATTTCGGTGAAGGGGAGTTCGTACGCATTCCCCGCGTCGAATGGGGCGTCGGTATGGCCGACCAGACGATCGCCACGGGCCTCTGCCCCGGAGGCCGGCTGCGCATGGAGCGACTGCTGCGGGTCCTGCAGACCAAGCGCGTCGATCCCGCGCACATGACGACCCATGAGTTCCGCTTCGACGACATGGAGCGCGCCTTCGAGGTGTCGGACAAGAAACTCGAGGACGTCGTCAAGGTAATGATCACCTTCTAGATGCCCCCATTTGGTCGCGCGATTGTTCGGATATGTGGAAGTGAGGCGGCATGCACGATCCCGATCCCCCCTTCCGGCCGATTCGCCAAAGGGAGGGTTACCTGCCGCTGGAGGATCTCGGCCTCATCGGTGACGGTGCGACGGCCGCGCTGGTCGGCCTGGACGGTTCCATTCCCTGGATGTGCCTGCCCCGGTTCGACTCCGAACCGCTGTTCTGCGGCCTGCTGGATCACGCACGCGGAGGGCACTTCACGCTGGCCCCGGAAGACCTGGTCGAGGCGCGACAGCGCTATGAACCCGACACCGGCGTACTGATCACCGAAATGCGCAGCCCCACCGGCGTGGTCCGCGTCACCGACGCCCTCGTTGTGCGCTCCGGCACCGACCTCACCGATGACGCCCCGGCGGACCGGGCCGAACTCGTGCGTTCAGCCCTGGTCCTGGACGGCAACGTTCGCCTGCGGATGGACCTGGAGCCCCGCGGCGGCGGCCAGGCGCAGCCGCTGTTCAGCGGGCTGGAAGTACGACCGTCCCGACGGTCCGACCTGCGGCTGCACCTACGCTCCACCCGCCCCCTCACCGGCCTGCACAGCACACACGACCTGCAGCAAGGCGATCGTCTCGATCTCGTGCTGTCCTGGGGCCGCTTCCACCGCCACCACCGCTTCGACGCCGACGCGATGCTGCAGGCAACCGCCGACGCGTGGCGCCGCTGGATGAAGCACTTCGCCTACAGCGGCCCCGAGGAACCCCTGGTACGGCGCGCCGCGATCACGCTGAAAATGTGCGACGACTGGGCCAACGGCTCGCTGGTCGCGGCCCCCACCTCCTCCCTGCCCGCACCGGTCGGCGGGATCCGCAACTGGGATTACCGCTACGCCTGGATCCGGGACGCGGCCTATGCCGTCTTCGCCCAGCGCCGTATCGGCTTCGCCGGCGAGGCCGACGCCTTCCTCGGCTGGGTCCTGGACGCCTTCGAGTACGGCGAGCGACCCCGGATCATGTACACCCTGGGCGGCAGCCCGGTACCGGACGAGGTCGAGGACAGCGAACTGGAAGGCTACCGGCGCTCCGCCCCGGTGCGATGGGGCAACGGCGCGGCGGACCAGCGCCAGCACGACGTCTACGGGGAGATCCTGGACTGCGCCGACCAGTGGCTGCGCTCCGGCGGACAGATCCAGCCCGCGCTGTGGGCCAGCCTGGCCGGGCTGGCCGACGCCGCAGGGCATGCGTGGCGCCAGCCGGACCAGGGCATCTGGGAGGTCCGCAACGAAGGCCGGGTGTTCACGTACTCGGCCGGGATGTGCCAGGTGGCTCTGGACCGGGCTGCAGCCATCGGTGAACGGCTCAGCCTCCCCGGACGGATCGCCGAGTGGCGAACCTCGGCCGACCAGTTGCACCGGCTCATCCTGGAAGAGTCCTGGGACGAGAAGGCGCAGACCCTGAGCGCACATCTCGACGGCGGCGGCGCTGTGGACGCCAGCCTGCTCGCGCTTCCGCTGCGCCAGGTCGTCCCGGCCGATCACCCACGGATGGTGGCCACCACCGCGGCCATCGCCGAGCGCCTGTCGGCCGGTGATGGACTGCTCTACCGCTACCTGCACGACGAGTCCCCCGATGGCCTGGCCGGCGACGAGGGCGCCTTCGTGCTGTGCAGCTTCTGGCTGGTCGACAACCTCATCGGCCAAGGACGCATCGAGGTGGCCGAGGAGCTGTACGCCTCGCTGTGTGCCCGCGCGAGCCCGCTGGGGCTGCTGTCTGAGCAGATCGCCCCATCCACGGGAGAGTTCATGGGCAACTTTCCTCAGGCATTCAGCCACATCGGAATCATCGCCAGCGGCGTGAACCTCGCCCGAGCGAAAGCAGACGCCAACACATGATCAACCGACTCGTCGTTTTCGGCGCGACAGGCGACCTCAGCGCGCGATACCTCCTGCCGGCCGTGGCTGCCCTGCGGGCGGCAGGACACCTCGGCGACCGGTTCCGGATGACCGGCGCGAGCCGGGAGGACTGGAGCACCGAGCAGTATCAGGAGTGGATCACCCGTCAACTCGGCCGACACGGCGGATCCTGCCCGGCAGACGCCCACCAGGCGATCGCAGCCTCGGCCCGCTACCAAAGGGCGGATGTCACCGACGCCGCCGACGTCAGAGCGGCCGTCGCCGGTGACGAACCCGTCGCGGTCTACCTTGCGCTGCCCCCCTCACTCTTCCCCCGTGTGGTTGGCGCACTGCACCAGGCGGGCCTGCCACCAGGCAGCCGGATCGTGCTGGAAAAACCATTCGGCGAAGACCTGGACAGCGCACAGGAGCTGAACCGGCTGCTCGCCGATCTGGTGCCGGAGCAGGCGGTGTTCCGGGTCGACCATTTCCTGGCCATGACGACCGTCCAGAACGTGCTCGGCAGCCGCCTGGCCAACCGCGTGCTCGAACCCCTGTGGAACAGCACCCACATCGCCGAGGTGGAGATCGTCTGGGAGGAGACCCTCGCGCTGGAGGGCAGGGCCGGCTACTACGACCACGTGGGCGCGCTGAAGGACATGGTGCAGAACCATCTGCTGCAGGTACTCTGCCTCGTTGCCATGGAACCGCCCATCACGCTGGGGGAGCGGGATCTGCGCGACCGGAAGGTCGACGTGCTGCGATCCGTGCGCCTGCTCACCGACTACGACGTGGGGCACCGTACGCGCCGCGCCCGCTACTCGTCCGGCCGGAGCGGCGAGCACGACGTCCCGCCCTACGTCGACGAGGAGGGCGTGAACCCGCAGCGCCGCACCGAGACCTTCGCCGAGGTGGAACTGGAGCTGGACAGCTGGCGCTGGGCGGGAACGACATTCCGGCTCCGCAGCGGCAAGGCACTCGGGGCCGACCGCAAGGAGGTCGCGGTCCGTTTCCGTTCCGTTCCCCACCTGCCCTTCGGGCACAGCGGGGAAGTCCTGCCCAATGTGCTGCGCTTCGGACTCGAACCGGAGGGCCTGTCCCTGGATCTGATGGGCACGGGCTCCCGCACCGGCCACCTCACTCAACTCGAGCTCGCTGCTGGGATGGAACCGCCCGACCTGCCCGCCTACGGCAGGCTGCTGCTGGACATCCTCAACGGAGACCCGGCCTTGTCGATCCGCGGCGACGAGGCAGAGGAAGCATGGCGCGTGCTCGAACCCGTCATCTCGGCGTGGGAGAGGGATCTCGTTCCGCTGCAGGACTACCCGGCAGGCTCGGACGGACCGCCCAGTCGGCAACCGTACGGTCCCGGCCCGGTACGTCGGGACGACCTGCTGCACGAGGAAACGGCTCTGCCGGGCAACGCCTGATGTGATGACCCGAAAGATGTCAGCCATGGAAAGAGAGCTCCCCGATGCCGGTTGTGCCGGGCATCGCCCACCGTGTGTTGTGGTGATAGGCGTGTCCGGAGTGGGCAAGACCACGGTGGCCCGGATCCTTGCCCAGCGGCTGGACATCCCGTTCGCCGAGGCGGACCATTTTCATTCGCCTGCCAACATCGCCAAGATGTCGTCTGGTGTCCCACTCGATGACGCCGACCGCGAGTCCTGGCTGGAGTCCATCGGCCGCTGGCTGCACCACGGCGACGTGGCGGGCACCGGAGGCGTGGTGACCTGCTCCGCGCTGCGGCGTCGCTACCGGGACATCTTGCGCGCGGCATGCCCGGCCGCCTTCTTCGTGCATCTGACGGCCGACCACGATCTGCTGGAGCGGCGCCTGAGTAAGCGCACCGGTCATTTCATGCCGAGAGCACTGCTGGATTCGCAGGAGGCGACACTGGAACCGCTGGAACCGGACGAGCGCGGAGGCGCGGTGGACACGAGGCCGGCTCCCGACGCCGTCGCCGAGACCGCCTTGGAGTTGCTGCCGGACCGATGACCACGACAGCAGCTCCCGCTGACGACGTCACATTCTTGCTCGACCTCGTTAAGGAGGGCGCCTGACGGACATTTCGCCTGGTCAGGCGCCCTTTTTCTGCGCCTAGAAGAAGCCCAGCTTCTTCGGCGAGTAGCTCACTAGCAAGTTCTTCGGCTGCTGGTGGTACACGCGAGGCGCCTGCTCTGACCTGCGGAAAAGGGAGCTTTGTCGGCAGCGGTTGGCGACTTGGTCCGGGAATGGCCCGGATCTTGGCCGCGGACACGAGGCCCAGACCAGCTACCGGGCGTCCAGCAGCTGGTCAACACGCTTGCCGACACACCCTGTCGTTTGATGGCAAGGCTCGGTGCGTGCGGCGAGGGAGATGAATCTCGTCGTAGAGCAGCGGACTGAATGGGCTGCTCGCGAGTTGGTGCCGGAGTGGTCTGTGGCGGTTGGCGCTGCGCTGGCTTGCGCAGATGTATCGATCCGCTGGTGGCGCGAGCCACCGCAGGTCGCTGGTCTGGCGGCCGGAGCGGTGAATTCGGGACGCTGGCAGGACGTGGGGACCGCGAAGTGTCCACGAGGGTGCGGGCTTGCGCCTGCTGCGGGACGCAGGGTCCTCCCGGCCCGTCGGGAGGACCCTACCGCTCCTGGCGGGAGCGGTAGGGCCCTGCCGAAGGTGGGGAGTCAGTGCAGTGCGCCGACCTCGGTTGCCGAGAGCGTCCGTGGGAAGACGTGGACGTCGGCTACGGATCCGGGGAAGGCCAGGTACGGGCTGGTGGCTGATGCGCTGTTGACGCAGCCGCCGATGGTCAGGGGCATGGAGGAGTCGTACTGGGGGCTGAGGTTGGTGGCGGTCCCCATCAGGGTCCCGTTCTGATACAGGGCCATCGAGCCGGAGCTGGAGTTCCCGGCGACGGGTGCCCGGTAGGCGGCGACGAGGTGGGTCCAGGTTCCGACCGGGGCGGTGTTGGCGTCTCCCTCTGCGGTGGGGAAGTCGGAGTTCTCGTCGTTGGTGGTGGTGGTCTGGAACATCCAGGCCTTACTGGCCTTGTCGTACGAGAGATAGAACGCCTGGTGCTGGGTGGTGCCCTGGCAGACAGCGGTGGTGCCGAGCGCCGAGTTGATCTTCACCCAGGTGGAGACGGTGTAGTCGCCGAGCGTGTTCACCGCGCTCTGCTTGCTCTTGAGGAAGCCGGTGTTCCCGTCGAAGGCGACGCTGCCGGTGGCCCCGCTCGGCGCGTCGGTTCCGAAGGCGGCGCTGCCGGAAGCGGTGAACAGGTTGAGGGCGGCGGTGTCGTTGCCGTTGGCTGCGAGCTTCCACTCGTCCTCGGGCATGCCGTTGCCCCAGCCCATGGGAACGATCACGCTGCCTGCGCTGGCCTGGCTCGCCTGCATCGCGTACGGGTAGGTGTGGACGTCTGCCACGGAGCCGGGGAAGGCGGCGTACGGCGTGGTCGCATCGGGGCTGTTGACGCAGCCGCCGATGGTCAGAGGCATGGCCGAGTCGTACTGCGGGGTGAGGTTGCTGGCCGTCCCCATCAGGGTGCCGTTCTGGTAGATCGACATCACCCCGGTGTTGGAGTCTCCGTCGACCGGGGCCGTGTAGGTGACCAGCAGGTGCGCCCAGGTGCCGACGGCGCCGGTGTTGCTGTCGCCCTCCGCAGTGGGGAATGCGGCGCCGGCGTCGTTGGTGGTCGTGGTCTGGAACATCCAGCCCTTGTTGCCGCTGTCGTAGCCGATGTAGAACGCCTGGTGCTGACTGGTTCCCTGGCAGATGGCGGTGGCGCCGACATTCGAGTTGATCTTCACCCAGGCGGAGATGGTGTAGTCACCGGAGGTGTCGACGGCGGTGTGGTCGCTCTCCAGGAATCCGGTGCTGCCGTCGAAGGATGCTGCGCCGGCTCCGGCGTTGACCGCGTCCGGGCCGTCGGTGCTGAACGTCGTGCCGCCGACTGCGGTGGACGGGTTGTCTCCGTTGCTGTCGGTGCCGTCGGTGGCCAGTTCCCAGTCGTCCTCGGGGGTGTCGCTGCCCGTGGCGAGTGGGACGATCAGGTTTGGCGCGATGCTGACCACGGTGTTCGTGTCGCTGACGTATCGGCTGGCGAGGTCGGCGTAGTAGGCGTTGGACGGATTGCCGTTTGTGAGATCGGCAGCTTTCACGCTGGATGACTGAGCCGTGCCGTCTGTGGATACCGCCGCGGCGAAATCGATGACCTGACTGGGGAAGTTGTTGAGGAGGAAGTCGTTGACTTGCTCGCGCGCGGCTTCCTGGGTTGCCGTGCCTGGGTGGGCAGCGGTAAAGGGTGGGATGGTGGCGAAGTACGCGGTGATGTTGGCGTTTTGGGTGATGTACTGGCCGTTGACCATGGTCTGACTGTCATCGGTGTTGTACCAGGTCACCTGGCTGTTGAGCGCGGCCAGTCCGTTCTCGACGTTGGTTGCGCAGGTGTCAGCGCTGCCGGTGCAGTTGAGTAGGTCGGCGGCCCCGGTGGAGAGGAGGACGGTGCGCACGTTGCCCTGGGTCAGCACGTTGCGGTCCAGGGGGTTGAGTGCGCTTTCCGGGGTGGTGCTGTTGGTGATCTGCGGCAGCAGGTTGTTGCTCAGGCTGGTGCTGTTGGTGCCCGCGTTGAGGATGCCGTAGTCGACGGAGTTGTCCCCGTTGGTGTCACCGACCAGGGCGTTGGTGATCGCGTCGCTGAGGTGGTGCTGGCCGTCGCCGCTTGCGGTGTCTCCGTTGATGGTCTGGTCTCCGTAGAGGACCAGTGAGCCGGTGGGGGCGGAGTTGGGGGTGGTGACGTCGATGCCGGCGAGGTAGGGCAGACCGGTGTAGGTGGTCTGCGTGTAGTTGCCGGCGGTTGTGTCACCGGTGCGGTTGGCGGCGTCGCTGGTCCATACGGGCGTCTGCGCCACGGCGTGGCCGGGCATGGCGGACACCGAGCCGTGCACCTGCAGGCTGACCAGGAGTGTTGTCTGCTGTGCGACGGGCAGGGACACGGAATCGCTGGTGGCGTCAGCGCCTGCGGGGATGGTTATGGCACCGGAGCCGCCGAATGTCACGGTCGTCGGTGTCACGGCCGCGGTGGCACCGCCCGCAGTGGTGTCCTGCAGAGCGACAGAGGCCGCGTCGAAGGTCACCGGGGTGGTCCCCATGGCGTTGGACAGGTGGATGCGTACCCCCCTGCCGTCGTCATCGGTGCCGATGCTGACATGGGCAGGGATGCGCAGTGTCTGCCCGTTGACACTGGCGGTGCTGCCGCTGGACAGCTGCACCTTGGCGGTGTCCTGGACCGAGGACCAGGTGCCGACCCAGTGTTTGGCGCTCGATCCGCTGCCGGTCACGGTCATCGGCCGCACACCCAGCCCGAGGACGTGCAGAGTGGGCTGTCCTGCCTGGACGCCGTTGGTGAACAACGGCAGGGAGACGCTGCTGATGACCGAGCCGGGACATTCCAGCGGGACGCTGACGGCGTAAACCTTCGGGCCTGAGCTCGGACTGGTCTGGGTGTTGTTGCTGTGGTTCTCGTGGACCAGCGTGATCGAGGCCGCGGAGGCCGGACCGGACAGCCAGTCCGGCACGGTGTCCAGCCGGTATGCCTGGTCGACCGCGTTGTTCTGGTCGACACAGTTGTTCTTGGCGTACGTGATGGTGCCGGTGGCGCCCCTGGCGGCGCCACCGGTTGCGAAGGCGAGGAAGACGACGGCGTCACCGGTGTTCACCACTCCGCTGCCCGGCAGGGTGATGGTCTGGCCGGAAGCCAGCATGTTGTCGTAGGTGCCGGTGCCGAACTTCGGCAGTGCGACGGTCGCGCCGTCGACGGTCACCGTCTTGTTGCTCTGCCAGCCCGCCGTGCTCGTCAGGTCGGCGGAGTTGATGCTGTTGCCGGATCCGTCGGCGTCAGCCGTACTGGTCGTGGTGGTGAAGGTGCTGGTGGCCGTGTTGTTCAGGCAACTGCTCGTGGCGTTGACCGCACAGGCCAGCGCGGGCCCGAGGCGCAGCACGTCAATTCCGGCCTGGTAGCCCGTCGAACCAGGGTTCTTGCCGCTGACGGTGAGGGTAAGGGTGTGCACGCCTTGATTGAGGGTGAGCAACTGGCCATTGGCGTCCTTGGGGATGCCCAGGTTGAGGAACTGGGTGGTGGTGTAGGAGTTGTAGGCGTCGAAGCCGCTGATCAGGGTGGACTGGGTGCTCTTCCCCGCGTCCAGGATCAGGTGGTAGATGCCGTAGTCCTTGGCCTTGGTGAGATTTGCGCCGAAGCTCCAGGGGCCGTCCTTGGGGATGTCGAAGCTGAAGGTGGCGCTGTCACCGCTGACGACCTTCGAGGTGGTGCTCTTGTTGCTGAGCATGGCCTGGTAGCCGTCGGCGAACTCGTAGCCGCTGAAGGCCGCTTGGCTGATCAGCTGGCCGCCGGTGCTGGTGGTCGTCGCCTTGGGCACGGCGGTGGTGGTGCCATCGGTGTTGGTCGCGGTCCAGCCGCTGATCATCTTGTCGCCGTAGGCGTACGTCGGGGCGCTGGTCCCGGCGTAGAAGGCGTAGGCAGTCTGAGAGATGGACGTAGAGCCGGCCTGGTCCACCGCCTTGGCATACAGCGTGTGAGGTCCCACCACGCCCGGGGCGAACACGGGCGAGGCGCTGCCGTTGATCGCCGAAGTCCCGGTTCCGTGGCCGTTGTCGGACGTGGCGTAGTAGATCTGGCCTTGTGTGATCTTTGCGCCTGGTGTCAAGTGGATGACGCCGCTGCTGCTGTACACCGTGCTGCCGAGGGTGGCGTCCAGGGAGAACAGGTAGCCGGTGATGTTGTTGGTGTGGTTGTTGCCCAGGACGAAGGTGCCCTGGTCGCCGAAGGCGGCGCCGATCTGCTTGGCGGGGAACTGGCTGGAGGTCACCGTGGGGGAGGGCGGTGCGCTGGTGTCGACCGTGAAGGTCTGGGTCTTGGTCCACAGGCCCGAGCCGGTGCCGGCCCAATAGCCTGCCGCGTTCTGCGCGGTGGCCTTCCAGGTGTAGGTGCCGTCCGGCAGGCTCGGTGTCGTCCAGTCGCTGCCGTTGGTGTTGTACCGTGCGCGCTTCTTGGAGTCCAGGTTGGGACCGAAGCCCTGGCCCACGAGGGTGCCTGAGGAGTTGTAGACGTTGTAGTCGACGCGCACCAGTTCGCTGCCGCCGGCCAGGTCCGGGTCGACCGCGCGGGCGGACAGCGTCGGGGTGTGGGTGGTGGTCATTGTCTTGCCCGAGCTGACGATGGACGGCTTGATGGCGGGGGTGCCAGTGCCGTTCTTGAGCTTGGGGCGGTAGCTGTAGGTGACCGACAGGGTGGCGCCGCCGCCGTAGGCGAGCTGTTTCCACTGGGTGGCGTCGTTCATGTCGGGGGACTGGACCATCAGCGTCATGCTGCTCCAGCTGCCGCCTGCCGCGCTCTGTGCCCGGGAGGTGACGTCGAACTCGAGCGATGGTGGGCTGACCCAGGAGTTGGCGCCGTCGGTGACCGGGCAGGTGCCGGCCTCGTGGCTCTTCGGGTTGGTGCCGAGTGCGGCGGTGCGCCCGCCGGGCTCATGTCCCCAGTACAGCGAGGAGGAGTTCCAGCCTGCGGGGCGGTCGGTGCCGTAGACGGCGGCGGGGGTGTCCGAGCAGGAGGCGGCGGAGAGCTGCTTCACGTACAGCGAGGCGTGGCTGACCACGGCGCCTTTGATGCCGCTGGTGTTGATCTGGTAGTAGGTGCGGGCCCGTTCACCGTTGCCCGGGGCGCTGTTGTCCCACCCTTCCCGGGCGTTGGTCGCTCCGGAGGTGGAGGTCGAGTTGTAGACGTTCCACCCGTTGTCGGAGATCCGGGCCCAGTCCAGCTGGGAGGGCCTGCCGCTCCACTCCGGGTCCACATAGACCGGGTAGGTGGTGGTCTTGGCAGTGAGCAGGGACTTGTCCAGGCCGAGCAGCTGCTTGCCGTGCTTGAGGGTCACACGGACGCGGGCACGGTGCCGGCCGACCCTTGCCGCCGCGGTGTGCTCGGCCCGCGCGGCGGCGACGGTTGCCGTCCGGGCGCGGGCAGCGCTACCCGTCTTCTGGCCGGCGCTGTCCCACATCAGCGCGGTGTCGCTGTGGAACACCGTCTTTCCGGTGTGCTTGTCGGTGGCCTGCGCGCCCCCGTCTGAGGTGGTGGCCAGCTTGAGGTTCGTCGAGGTGGTGTTCCAGGCAAGACCCTGCAGCCGCGGATCAGCTGCGGCCTTGGGGGTCTTCACCACAAGGATCGAGGAGTATCCAGAGGCGTCCGCCGTCAGCTGGAGGTCGATTCCAGGCAGCACTTCGGGGTAGGTGGCGGTGTCTTTGGAGATCACGGGTCTGGGGAGTGCGCCCGGCCAGGAGAAGCCCAGCGTGTCGGCTCCGTCATGCATCGTGACCAGTGCGCCGGAGCCACCAGCGGAGAAGACCACGTGCGTGACGGCGGCTTTGGGTGCCCAGGTCCCGTCCGTCTGTCGCACCAGAGTGGTGTCGATGGGGACCCATTTCCCTTGCTGCTGCACGCGCTGCGGCATCGAGGAATCGGTCCGGGTGAAAGTGCCGTCCGGGTTGGCCACCACCTCGGTTCCGCTGCCGGTGAGCGAGTCGACGGTCACTGGCTTGCCAGTCGCTTTCGCCTGCGCGGACGCCAACTCGGTGGGGTTGAGGCGTCCGGTGGCGGACTGGGGGCGGTTGCTCGCGGATGCGGCCTGGCGTGATGGGGTCGGTGCACTCGATAAAGCGTGAGCCGGGGCCGTAGCGGCCAGTGAACCGGCAGTCAGGGCCGCGACGACGGCGGCGGCGATCGGTTTCGACGCGGGGCGTCTGGACGCGCGCACGGGTATGCGAGAAGCGGACATCGAAGTTGGGGTCCTTCGCGGGTTCATGCGGTTCCCCCCGTGGGCCCCGCGCCGCTGTGCATTCTCTGGGGCCGGTGGGAGCCGGGTCCATCACCAGCTGATCGCCAAGTACCCACGCGAGGTCCACTTTTGACACATAGAAGGCCACTTGCGTTCCAGTCTGTGCGTTTCCTTTGCTTTCCCCCGGAAGATCCTTTGCCTAGCGGTGTGGCCTCTGGCCCTAGCGTGGGTCTCTGCGGGGGGCTTGATCGACGTATGCCTCCGTTTTGACGTGCACTCAAATCGCTGAAGCCGAAAGGGACTTGGGCGAATTCGAGGGCCGAGGAGGGGGCACGCAGCATGGCGCGGATTTCGGGATGGAGACGCGGTCGGGCGGCTTGGGCTGCCCGGAGGGTTCGTCGCACGGCGGTGGTGATGGCCGGCGCCTTGGTGGTGAGCCTGCTGCCCGCCGGTGTGGCCGCGGCGGCCACACCGGTGAAACGGAACATGTCGGCTCATGCCGCTCCGCACAACAAACGGGTCCCCGTGACTCGCCCATGGCCCAAGCGGGGCTTATCTCCCAAAAAGTTCAAACACTTCGATCCCCGTGGGCAGACGAAACTGCCCGCACCGGGCAGTGCCGTGGTGACCCTGCCCAACGCGACCGCCTTCGCGAGCCTGATCGCCAAGACGACTCAGGTACGGGCCGGAGACACCCCCGTCCTGCTCGGTGCTGTCGCAGGCTCGCACCCCCAGCCAGTCACCGGATCGCAGCGAGTGCGGGTGACGATGCTGGACCAGAAAGCCGCGCGAGCCGCCGGTGTCCACGGTGTCCTCTTCACGCTGCATCGCACCAGCCCCGGTAGCGGAAAGATCCCGCTGCAGGTGGACGACTCCTCGTTCCGCTACGCCTTCGGTGGCGATTTCGCCTCTCGCCTGCACCTCGTCCAGCTGCCCGCCTGCGCGCTGACCACGCCGAAGCTGGCCAAGTGCCAGACACAGACTGCCGTACGCGCGGCCCCGGGCGCGCCGCTGTCTGCCCAAGTCTCGCTGCCAGGCTTGCCCACGACCTCGGGCACGGCTGTTTTTTCGCGCTCGGCAATGAAGGCATCCAGCGCGATGGTTGTCATGGCCGCGACCGCAGGGGCTTCCGGCTCATCCGGTGACTACTCGGCGACCGCTCTGTCGCCGGGTGGCTCCTGGTCGACCTCCGGGAACACGGGCGCGTTCACCTACAGTTACCCGATCACGGTGCCGTCGGCGATCGGTGGGGCAGCGCCTCAAGTGGGCCTGTCGTACAGCTCCGCAGGTCAGGACGCGCGCACCGAGGGGACGAACAATCAGTCGTCGTGGTTGGGTGACGGTTGGAGTTCGACTGAGAACTACGTCGAGCGCACCTACAAGTCGTGCAGCGACGACTCTTCGTCCGGCGCTCCGAAAGGCGACGGCGATCAGTGCTGGGCGGGACAGCTCCTGACCCTGTCGCTGAACGGTACGTCCACCGACATCGTCTATGACGACGCCACCAAGAGCTTCCGTCCCGCCGACGACAACTCCACTATCAAGATCGAGGACCTGTCGGGCGGTACGAACGGCACCAAGAACGGGGAGTACTTCAAGGTCACCGAAGGAGGCGTGCAGTACTTCTTCGGCCTCAACCGCCTGCCCGGCTGGACCAGCGGCAAGGGCGAGACCAAATCCGTCTGGACTGAGCCGGTCTACCACGCGCACGCCGGTGTATCCGACTGCCCGGACAGCACGGACTTCGCCGCCACCTCCTGCACGCTCGGGTACCGGTTCAACCTGGACTACGCGGTGGACCTGCACGGCAATGCCACCGCCTGGTACTACGCGCCGGAGATCGGCTACTACGGCGCGGACCTGAAGGACACCGCGGTGCCCTACACCCGCAGCGGCACCCTGTCCCGCATCGACTACGGCATGACCTCCACGAGCATCTACGCGAGTACGGCGCCGGAGCAGATCCTCTTCGACACCATGGGAGAGCGGTGCATCCCCGGCACTCCGTCGGGCAACACCTGTGCGGACAGCCAGTTCACGACCGCCAACGCCGCGTACTGGCCGGATGTGCCGATCGACTTGAACTGCACCTCCGGGGCGAGCTGTACGAACCACGGTCCGAGCTTCTGGTCGCGCAAGCGCCTGACGTCGATCACCACGCAGATCCAGACGGGCGGCGCGACCCAGCAGGTCGACAAGTACACCTTCACCCAGTCCTTCCCCGACGGCGGCGACCACGCCCCCACCCTGTGGCTGGACTCCATCAAGCGCACCGGCCTTGACACCCTGGGCGGCGCCACGGGCAGCACCTCCACACCGGCAGTGAGCTTCGACCCGCCCCTGCAACTCCCCAACCGAGTGGGCACCATCCCGCAGATGCCGCTGATGTACCACGACCGCATCCAGACGGTCACCAGCGAGACCGGCGCCCAGACCACCGTCACCTACGACCGGCCCAACTGCTCCAGCGCCCCGGCCAGCGACCCCACAGACCCGACGGACGCAGCCGCCCAGACCTTCGCGTCGACCAACACCCTGTCGTGCTTCCCGGTGTACTGGACCCCGTACGGGCAGCCAGCACCGATGATGGACTGGTTCTACAAGTACAAGGTCACCTCGATCGTCACCGATGACCCGCACAACTCCTACCAGGACGGCACCGAGCCGAAGCTCGAAACGGACTACACCTACAAGGGCAACCCCGGCTGGCACCATGACGACAACGAGGTCGTCAAGGCCAAAAATCGGACCTGGGGGCAGTTCCGTGGCTACCCGGAGGTGGACGTCACCACCGGTGATCCCAGTGTTTTCCACCTGACCGACGGCGCCAAGGTCTATGACCAGAAGACGCTGAGCAAGACGTACTACTTCCTGGGCATGAACGGCGACACACTGCCGGGCAGCAAAACCCGCTCGGTGCCCGCGCTCACCAGCCAGGACGGTGCCAACTCCGTCGCCGATGACAACGCACTGGCCGGACAGGTCTTCGAGACCGACACCTACACCAGTCCCACCGGAAGCCTGGACAAGGCCACCGTCACGGTGCCCACGATCATCGGGCCCACGGCCTCCCGATCCCGCAACGGTCTCCCGGACCTGACGACGCAGATGGTCCGCACCGCCAAGAGCCTCAGTCGGCAGAAGGTCTCCTACGGTTGGCGCAAGACCGAGACCGACACCTTCTACAACACCACCCTGGGCAAGTCGACGACCGGGATGCCCGAGCAGATCGACGACCGCGGCGAGACCGCTGGCAGCGACAACGCGGCCAAGTGTGCCTACACCCGCTACCTCACCGGTGCGTTGGACACCGTGGTTGTGCCGGCCGAGATCATTGCCACTGACCAGGACTGTTCCGCGGCCGGAGCGACGCCCGGCGGCACCCTGATCTCCGACGTCCGTACCTCTTACGACAAGAACGCCTTCGCCTACGACGGCGACGGCCAGCAGAGCCCGGCGCTCCCCAAGACCGGAGACGTCACCCTCGTCCAGAAGGCGTCCGCCGCCACCGGCGCCACGGCGACCGCGTTCGTCGACGAGGCGGCAACCACCTATGACGGCTACGGCCGCAGCACGCTGATCACCCGTACGCCCCACTCCACCGCCCCCAACGGCACCAGCCTGTCCCAGAGCACCGCTACCGGCTATACCCCCGCGACGGGAGAACTCCCGACCAGCGTCGTCACCGCCACCCAGGTCACCCCCGGAGCCGCCTGCACCACCAGTACGGCCAGCTCCAAGGACTGCCACGTCACGACCAGCACCATGGACCCGGCCCGAGCTCTTCCCACAGCCAACACCAGCCCGGCCGGCCTGCTCACCTCACTCACCTACGACGCGCTCGGCCGTCGCACGGCCGTATGGCTGCCAAACGAGATCAAGGCCAACAGCGCACCGGCGAACACCACCTACACCTACAACCTGTCCCAGACAGGCCCCTCGGTCGTCGCCACCAACACCCTGCTGGACAACAGCAGCTACGCGACCAGCGAAACGCTGTACGACGCCATGCTGCGCCCCCTGCAGACGCAGGCGACCGCGGAGAACACGAGCACCACGGTCAGCGACATCGAGTACGACTCGCACGGCTGGACCGTTGACACCAACAACGCCTACAGCGTCGCGGGCAACCCCGTCAGCACTCTCGTCCCCGTCTCCCAGGTGACCATCCCCGACACCACCGTCACCGACCACGACGGACTCGGCCGCGCCGACCTGGTCACCGAAGAGCACAACGGCTCAAAGACCTGGACCACGACCACCGCCTATACAGGCGACAAGACTACCGTCCTGCCTCCCAAGGGCGGTGTCGCCACCACAACAGTCGTCAACGCACGCGGCCAGACCACCGAGCTCGACCAGTACACGGCGGCTCCCACCGTCTCCGGTACCGCGGCCACCGGCTTCATTACCACCGGCGGCACCACCTCACCCACGACATACGCCTACACGGCGTCGGGCCAGCAGCACCAGGTCACCGGCGCCGACCACACGGTGTGGACATCCGACTACGACCTGCTCGGACGCAAGAAGACCCAGAACGACCCGGACGCGGGCAAGAGCAGCTACGGCTACGACGACGCCGGCAACCTCGTGTCCACCACCGACGACGCGAAGCAAATCGAACTCGACTACACCTACGACCTCCTGGGCCGCAAACTCACCGGTAGCGACAAGTCGAATTCCAACTTCCAGTTCGCCTCCTGGACGTACGACACGCTGCGCGTCGGCCTGCCGACCTCCTCCACCCGCTATGTCCAGGGTGTGACGGGCGGATACACGGTCGCCGCTACCGGCTACACCGTCCTTGGCAAGCCGACCGGTACCAAGATCACCCTGCCGGCGTCCGAGACGCCGCTGCCGTCGACCTACACGACGACGTACACCTACACCGTCAGGGACCAGCTGCCGGCGACGCAGAGTGACCCGCGCGCCCAAGGGCTGAACAGCGAGACCATCGCCTACGAGCACGACGCACTGGGCAACCCGGCGGAAACCAGCAGTAGCGCCAACATCTACGTCGCCTCGACCGTCTACACGGACTACGGGGCGCCGTCCCAGATCACCCAGGGCGCCTCGACCAACCCGGCCACGACCACCTACCACTACGACGACCAGACACTCCGGCCGACCGAACGCCTCATCAGCCGGACCCAGGCACCCGGCCCGACGGTCGATGACACCAAGTACGCCTACGACGCCTCCGGCAATCCGACCTCCGTCACCGACCAGCAGTCGGAGACCGGCAACACCGTCACCGACCAGCAGTGCTACAACTACGACGCCCTGGACCGGCTCACCGACGCATGGACCGGTAAAGACAACTGCGCCGCCAACCCGCCCACGGCCGGCACGCTCACCACAACGCCCGGCTCCTACTGGCAGTCCTTCAGCTACGACGCCATCGGCAACCGCCACCAGAGCGTCGACCACGCGGTCGGCAGTTCCGGTACCACCGTCACTACCACCTACGCCAACGGTTGCACCGCCAACTGCAACTCCACCGGAGCCCAGCCCCACACCCTGACCGCCACCACAGGCGGCACCAACCCCACGACCTTCGGCTACGACGAAAACGGCAACCTGCACACCCGCGCCCCCACCACCGGCCCCGGCCAGACCCTGACCTGGGACGACGAGGGCCATCTCGCGCAGGTGGACACCAGCGGATCCAGCCCCACGACCATCAAGTACCTGTACGACGCCGACGGCAACCAGCTCATCCGCCGCGACCCCAGCCAGACCACCCTTTTTGCCGGCGACACCCAGATCGTCGTCAACACCAGCGTCACCCCCAACGTCCTCCTCGGCGCCGTCCGCACCTACTCCCACGGCGGCTCCGGGACCCCCGTGGCCGTCCGCTCCAGCCTCACGGGCGGTGGAGCGAAGTACCTGTTCAACGACGCACACGGTACGGCGACCCTGGCGATGGATACCACCACCCAGCAGATCGCCCGCCAGGAGTACACCCCCTACGGCCAACCACGCAACAGCGCCAACACCACCACCTGGCCCGACCCCACCCACTCCTACCTCGGCAAACCCCAGGACACCACCACCGGCTACACCGACGTTGGTGCACGCAAGTACGACCCCACCCTGGGCCGCTTCATCAGCGTCGACCCACTCTTCGATCCGACCAGCCCGCAGGAACTTGGCGGTTACACCTACGCCGCCGACAACCCCATCACCAATAGCGACCCTTCTGGACTCGGAGTGTGCATGCCCGAAGTCGGCTGCGGTGGTGTCAAATCCGTCCAGGAAGCGGCAGGGAAGGTAAAGAACCGCAATCCAGCGAAGTATGACGGCATCGATGACATTACTGGTAAGCCGATCAATGGAACGAATGGCTATACCTACTACGACAGTGACGAGTCTGACACGCCCCTTTATGTGTCGAACAGTGTAACGAAGCCCGTGGGGATGCTAAAAGGCTGGGACGCCCCGGAAAAGCCTTCTCTCTTTAAAGCGCTGGCCGGTGGAGACTGGCGCGAGGTTATCAGTCAATTTCTAGCTCCTCCGTGTGACCCTGACGTTCTCTGTGATGTCGTTCCCATTGCCGAAGGTCCGTGGTTGGGTGAAGGTGCTGCTCCCGAAGTTGAAGGTGAACCTGCACCAGATGTGGCAAATGATAATTTCAAATCGGGTGGTTTGCATCACGGTAGCGGACCCATGCCAGGTGTTATTGAAGTCGGTAATCGCGCTAAGTCGGTTGGAGCTCTTAAGAATGGCTTCTTCCCGTCGATACCACGTGACTTCGTTTTCGACCCCACCACGGGTAGGTTTGCGACCGGTAGTAGTCAGGGGGTTCTGGGTCATGATGGGCTCAGAGCGGCGATCGGTGGAGATCCTGCGAACATCGTCGGGGGGCGGATTTCCCGAAGTTCGAACGGTGAGTTCATTACCGATGAGTGGTCCGGGCACTATGGTCACCAATGGACGCCTGGGATTAGAACGCAATTCGCCAATTTCATGCATGAAAATGGATTGGATGCCATTCATACATCATGGGGTGAATAGTAGATGGCCAGGCGTATAGTCGAGGGGAGCGTGCGGCGTATGGACGCATGCCGCGTATTGAGGCTGACCGGAACGAGGGAGGTAGGTATGGCCCGTGAGGCGTTGCAAGCAGAGCTTGCAGAGGTCGGCGAGGGTTTTTGGCGCACTTCAAGATGTGATGGCAGAAGCATCGACTGGCTGCCGCTAGTCTCCATCAGTGAATCTGGCCTTTGGTTGGGTGTCGATCGGCAAGCTGAATGGATCCTTGGGAGATTGCAGGGGAAAGTTGTTTCTTCTGCGCACGGCCTGTCTTTGCCTCAACCGTGGCTGACTCTCCTGGATATGAGTGAGTCTGACTTTCAAGACAAACTCGGCAGTGCAGCCACGGAATATGGGTTGACTGCGGAAGATCTGTGCGCATTGCTGCCCATCGATGATGTCCTGTCCATGGGGCTAAGGAGCCAAAGCGGTCATTGGGCAGAATGCGCGACGCGTTGGTTGGTCGGGAGGGTACTTCGCGAAGACCATGTGGAGCTTCTGCGCGAGGTTTCTAACTCGCGTTGGGCGAACCAATGGACTCGTCAGTCTGCTAGCCGGTTGGTTTCCGCGGCCCAGAGGTGATTTCGGCTTGATGGAACGGAGTCCTACTATCAGGTGCTCCTTAAAGAATCTTGTGCTGGCCGACCTGCCCTGTTGGCCGAGAGAGGGTCTTGAGCGGGCTGCTGCCACTGGGCTCTTAAGACGACCGAGGCCTGGTGCATACGAGGACGTGGGCGTGGCCTGCTTGATTGGCCGGGCCACCCCCTGCAGGGTCGGGATGCGGCGCCACGAGTGCGCTGCCTGACTCTGCCGGCCGGCCCGTCCGCAGGCGGTAGACGGTCCTGATCTTCAGGAGCGACTGATCCGATGGTCCTCGACCTGCTCGTGATCGGTACGGCCATCACCTTGGGGCCTTTGCACAACAGCGCCTTCATCCTGCTGCTCTCCTCGCGGCGCGGCGTTCGCCAGGGCCTGGCGTTCCTGCTGTCGTGGCTGGCCAACCTGATTGTGGTGATCGCCTGTGTGGTGTTGCTGACGGGCGGTCAGCCCCCGGCCCGTCACAGCCTGCCCTCGACCGCGACGATCGCCGCGAAACTCGCCATCGGCCTCGCGCTGGTGCTGTACGGCGCGCACCGGCACCGCCGACCGCCCCACCCGCACGGGCCGCCACGCTGGACCGCCCGGATCGACAACGCCTCCCCCGACCACGGCAGCCGGCCTGGCATGGCTGCTGCAGCCCTGGGCCATGGTCACGGGTGTCCTTTTCTCGGCTGGGTGGACGCTCAGCGGGAGGGTGCCGCCGGTCCCCGCGGGGGACGGGGCCGGCGGCCAGGACCCGTGCGCGGCGTCTGGATTCACGGGGGTGCCGCGCACGGGGGCTTATGCGGCAGTGGGGTCGGGGCGTGCCCAGGCGGTTTCGGCGGCAAGGCGTTCGGACCACTGGATGTGGTCCTCGCCGAGGGCGGCGTCGGCGAGGCGTATGCGCTGGACTTCGCCGGTTCCGGCTGGTGGGTAGGTGTGCTGGATGTCGCGCCACAGGCGCTGGAGGATGTAGTCGTGGTCGAGGGCGTGGGCGCCGTGCAGTTCCATGGCGTCCTGGGCGGACTGCGCGGCCCACTGGTGGCCGAGGTACTTGGCGTTGATCAGGTCGGCGTCGCAGGGCAGGCCCAGGTCGAGGAGGTGCACGGACTGGTAGGCGAGTATTCGGCCTGCGCGCAGGCGGGCCTCCATGTCGCCGATGCGGTCCCGCAGTACGGGTAGATCGGACAGGGTGCCCTGGTAGCGGGAGCGGGTCTTGAGACGAGCAGTTGTGGTGGCCACGACTGCTTCGTGAATGCCGAGGCTGACTGCGGCTAGGTTGGGCCGGCCGTACGGGATGCTGCTGCTCTGGGCTACGCTCAGCCCTTGTCCGATCTCTCCGACCATGTTGTCCTCGGGAACGCGGACGCGGTCGAGGTCGAGGCGGCCGGCGGAGAATCCGTGCAGCCCGAGCCCGGCCCGGTGCTTGACGACCGTGAGTCCTTTGCGGCCGGACTCGACCAGGAACGCGGTCAGCGCCTTGGATGCGCTCGTGCCCGCTTCGGCGGTCCGGGCGATGACGAGGTGGGCCCCTGCGAGGTGGCTGTTTCCTATGTGGGCCTTGCTGCCGGTGATCACCCACTCCTGGCCGGTACGTTCGGCGGTGGTTTCGATGCCGCCGATGTGCCCGCCGGCATCCGGCTCGGTGGAGGCGATCGTCAGCAGCAGTGACCCGTCCGCGACCTGCGGGAGCCAGCAAGCCTTCTGCTCGCGGGTCGCGAAGTGCACCAGAGCGCCCACGGGGATCAAAGTGGCCTGCAGAATGGCCGCTGCGGCAGCCGACACACGGGCGATGCGGTGGACCAGGACGGTCCTGGCGACGTGCCCGGCCCCCATCCCGCCGAATACGGTGGGAACGGCCACCGTGAACCACCCGCGCCGTGCCATGAGTTCGGCGATCCTGCGTTCCACCCGCCGGGGCGCGGATTCCATGCGTGCGACGCGGGGCTCGACGTGCTCGGCCGCGAAGGCGTCGGCCTCCTGCCACAACAGCTCGTGGAAAGCGGTGAGGTAGGGGCGCAGCGCTGGAGGTGGCGCGGTGGGTGTGGCGGGCATGGTTGTCTCTCTCCCTGGGTGAAGGTCGCGTGGTGGAGCGGCCAGGGATCGCCTGCGGCTCCCGGGTGGGGGGTGGCGGAACGGATCTGACGGATCTAGCGGACGGGGGCCCGGTCGATGAGGTCCATCACCTGGGCGCCGGTGCTGATGGTGATGTCTCTGATCCGTCGGGCCTGGCTCAGGGGCCGCCGCTCGGGGTCGATGACGCACACCGTGCCCAGCACGGTGCCGCTGGCGTGGATGAGCGGAGCGCCGAAGTAGGAGCGGATTCCCACCGCGTCGACCACGTGGTTGCTGCTGAAGCGCGGGCTGGCGTGCACGTCGTGCAGCGGGAGGGCCTTCTTGCGGGCCACGACCTCCGGGCACCAGCCGTGGTCGCCGCTCATGGTGCGGCCGACGATGACGTACCCGCTGTCCGAGGGCGGCTGGTGCAGTCCGACGAAGGTCTGCTCCTCCAGGAAGAGATTGACGAACCCGTACCGGAATCCGGCACGCTCGGCCATGTCGCGGGCCAGCTCGTCGAAGTCCTCGCTGGCAGCGGTGGACACGCCCAGGCGCTTGATCAGCTCGTACCGCCGCGCCAGTTCTGTCGCCTGCTGAACCTGCGGGCCGCTGGCGTCGGGGCCGCCGCCTGCCGGGACGGACAGCCCTTGGGCGGTGTCCCGCATGCCGCGCCGCGGCAGTGCTGGCGTGGGCGGGGCGGTCTGCGGTACGAGGTAGGGGTTGGTGGGCTGGTATGTCATCAGGCGTCCTGGAGGGTGGAAGTGGGTGTGGGGAGGTCGGGGCCTGCTGCTGCGTTTCTCACGGCGTGGCCGACGAGGGTCAGGAGGACGCCGGCGACGTGGTTCGGGTCGCGGGCATCGCAGGTGAGCACCGGTACGAAGGCCGGTAGTTCGAGAGCGGTGCGGACCTGTTCGGGGTGGTAGCGGTGTGCTCCGCCGAACTGGTTGACGGCGACGACGAAGGGCAGGCCGATGTCTTCGAAGAAGCTGACGGGGGGGGTGAAGCTGCTTTCCAGGCGGCGGGTGTCGACCAGGACGACCGCGCCGACGGCTCCGCGGGCAAGGTCGTACCAGAGGTCGACGAACCGGTCCTGGCCTGGCGTGCCGAACAGGAACAGTTCCAGGGGCACGGGCGCGTCGGGCAGGCTGAGGCGGCCGAAGTCGAAGGCGACCGTGGTGGTCCGCTTGGCCTCGACGCCTTCCAGGCTGTCCACGTCCGCGCTTGCCTCGGTCAGGTACTCCTCCGTGCTCAGCGGCGTGATCTCGCTGACGGCGCCCACGGCGGTGGTCTTGCCCGTTCCGAAGCCTCCGGCGATCACGATCTTCAGCACGGTAGGTGCACCGGCCTGCGGGCCCGGCGGAGTCCGCAGCACCAGGGCTGGGTCATCCGGCCTGGGGGTAGGCGATGGCATTGGGCCACTTCCTTTTCAGGCCCGCTGAGAGGGCCGCCAGCAGTTGTGTGGAGGGACCTGCATCCGCGTCGGATGCGGCATAGGGGGAGGTGACGGGGACGACCAGGGCGTCGGCGTCCAGGAGGTCCGAGACGAGGATCTTGACGGCAGTGACGGGGCGGCCGAGTCGGCCCGCCAGCTCGGTCACCGAACGTCGGCGCTCGCGGCACAGGGTGAGGATGTCTGCGCATTCCTCGGCCTGGCCCGGGCCGGGGCGCCCCGGCCCGGCGTCCAGCACGGTTTCCAGGCCGAGCAGGTGCCGCGGCTTGGTGCGCCCGCGCGTCAGGGTGTAGGTCCGCACGAACGTTGAGTCCCCGGCCGCGCGACCGTGTGCGGTCACCGGACCTCAGCACCCGTGCCGACGCGGACGGGGATCTGCATGTGGGGGGGCGAACTTCTGTACCAGCCGACCCGTCTCGAACCCGACAGTGCCTGCGTCGGCTTCCCTGGTGGCGATGACGGCGAGGACCGTGTCCACCGCACCGCGTTCGTTGCCGGGGTGGTGTTCGAAGGCCGCGCTACGGCCGGCGCTCTGGACGAAAAACAGGCAGTCGTCTCGCTCGATGATGACCTGCCTGGCCGGCCTCTTCTTGTGGGTGGGGCCGGTGATGTTCGCCGCGAGCGAGGCTACTCCGCTGATTGCGGCCGACAGCTCGTCCGCCCAGTCCTTTTCGACCTCGCTGTCCAGCAGCCGCAGCCCGTCCCGCGACAGCAGGACGGCGTGCGTGACGCCCGGAACCTCGGAGGCGAAGCTCCGTAACAGCCAGGCCATGTCCTCCCGTGAACCGGTCGCTGTCGTCTCGGACGCGGGCACGACGCCGGTCACGTTGTTCATCTCAGGGTGGGTGCTCATAGGAATCGCTCCAGAAGGGGGAAGGACTGGCGGATACATCCGGGCCACCGGGGAGGGGGCGAGGGTCAGTTCCTGGGCTGCTCGGCCGAGGCGGGGTGAGAACCGGTGGTCCTGCCGGCCTCGATGCCGTTACGGAAGGCGGCTGCGAGCCCTGGCGTCGCCGCGGTCGCAGGGGGCTGCTCCCCTTCACGTGGTGGACGGAACGAGGCGGCCTGACGCGTACGCCGGGGAAGGTCGGGCGCGGTCACAGAGTGATCTGCTTCTCCGACTCGCCGCTCCTGCGCGGCGATCGGGCGTGCGGCCCGGCCTGCCGGTGGGGCGGCCGTCGCCGCAGCCTGCCGCCGCGGCGGGGACGCGGAGGGGCGCATATCCCGGTGGCGGGCGCCCGCGTCACCGACGGGATCAATCGCTACGAGGAGCCGTGCCGGAATGACGACCAGGGCAGTGGTGCCGCCCGTGACATTCTCCTGCAGGACAACGGACAGCCCGTGTGTCTGAGCGATCTTCGCGGCGACCAGCAAGCCGAGCTGTCCCGCTCGTACCTGACCGCTGACGTCGACCGCGTCGGGCGCCGCGAGCAGCCGGTTCATCTGCTCGCGGGTCTGTGGATGCATCCGGATGGCCCGGTCCTCGACCTCGACCGCCAGCCCGTTCGGCACCCGCTGCGCGCGCACGGTCACCCTCGTTGCTGGATCGGAGCACTCACAGGCGTTCTCGATCAGCTCGGCCAACAGATGCGTCAGGTCCGGACCCACGTGTCCCGGAAAGCCCAGCTCCGCTCCTACTGAACCGGGCGCGACCGCCACACGCGGGTACTGCACCACCTCGGAGACCGCACCGCGTAGCGCGGTCGTGACCGGAACGGGCAGACGCACACTGCGCAGGGACTGCCCGCCCAAGACCGCCGTGCTCTCCACCTGACGACGCATCCGCGTCACGAGGTGATCGATCTCGAAGATATTCGACAGCAGCTCCGGGTCGTCGGTCAGCATCTCCAGCCGACTCAGTGCCTCCAGCGCCTTCCCGACCAAGGTGTGCTCCCGCATGGCCAGACGGCGCAGCACTTCCAGAAGGACGACGGACTGGGACTCGTCGTGCACGCGTATCAACGATGCGACGGCCTGAACCTGGAGTGCCCTCAACGCCTTGTCGATCTCCGCGGTCGCACTGGCCGGCAGCGGCATCTGCAGGTCCGGCAGCGGCGGGCGCGCCCCACGGCACAGCTCGTCCGCCGACCACTGCACCGACTTCTCGACGGCCGCCGCAACTCCCGCGACCCTTGTCAGCTCCGCTACCCGGGCTTCCTCCCCGGCTGTCTGCACGGCCGCTGCGACCGTTCGTGCTCCCCGGGCCGCCCCCAGTACGACTGCGGCCAGCCCGCAGACAACGGTGGTCAGCAGCCAGCTGGGAGCTACCGCGGACATCGACCAGATGGTGAAGGCGGTACCCAGCAGCGTTACAAGTAGCAGAAGCGGCAGCGCCACGGCACGGCGGACACAGTGCAGCGTGAATGCGTCGATCCTTGGAAGCCGCCGTCTGCGATGGCCAGTGGCGGCCGACCGTGTCGGGAACGCGCTGTCAGGCATGGGAATCCTTGTCAGTGGGAGGGGCTGCTAAGCGTGCTGCGACGTCAGGTCTTTGCAGGTCTGGCGCGGCCTGCGTGATGCCGAACGGGGTCGTACTCCTCGGCCAGGAGCCCAAGCAGGTCGTCCATCCCGGTGCGGTCGCCGATTGGCGGGTACCGGCGGTTACCACGGAGCACCAGCCACGCCACGCGGCCGAGGATCTGGACGATCAGAACGGCTGCAGTGACGGTCATGTCCGTGGCACGGAGGCGGCAAAGACCAGACAGGCGAGCGCAAAAGATGAAGATCGCGCCTCGTAGGATGCTGATCGGGGGCGTCCACCCACGTCGTCCTGGCAGCTGAATTTCGCGGCCGCTGCTGCAGGTCTCCACTGCCGCAGCGAGTTCTTGGGTCGCCTCGGCCAGTCGGACCAGGTACACCCTGCTGGGCATGTAGCCGTCGGGAACCCCCGCCGAGGCGAGCTGCTGCGCCTGACGCAGCGCCAGCTCCTCATTCGGCACCCTGACGCCGAGCTGCTGGATGTGACCGCGCAGACGTCTCACGAGGTCTTTCACATCAGCCGCGGTCTCCGCCAGCGGCGAGTCCTCATCCAGCACAAGTGCCACCGTCTCTGCCGTAGCTGTCACTTGATCACGCCGCCGGGCCGACTCCTCAGTGCCGCCAGACTTCCTGATGGGCGCTGCGCGCTGGCCGTCCTTTTGCCGTGAAGCCAGCGATAGGCGCATGACACAACTCCTGTTCAGATCGAGCCAAGTTGAGTGGGAACGGCCGTACCGGGACGACGACTGTCGTGCAAAGTGAGTGATCCGGCCGCTACGTTGAGCGAACCGTGAATCCCTGCCGAGGGGTATGCCTGCGCGGCCCCCGGGGCCGTCAAAGGCGTCAAAGATCATTTCGGAACCGAGGGGCAGCCCATGGCCCGTGCGCGAAACGTCGCCCTTGCCGCATTCCTGCGCGAAGCGGGCTGGTCCCAGCCGCAAGCAGCCGCAGCAGTCGCCCGGGTAGCCGCAGAGAACGGGGTGCGTGAGCTGGAGGCCATCTCTCGCTCGCACATCGCCATGTGGGTGCAGGGCACGCAGCCGAGCGGTCAGGCGCCCCATATCCTTCGCGAGACGCTGTCCCGCAGACTCGGCCGCCGCCTCACCTTGGCCGACCTTGGGCTGGACGGTGAAGCCACAGGCCAAACCGACAGTGGTTCCGACTGGAGCGTCGACCCTCTGACCGTGCTGGCCGAGTTGGGAAGCGACGACCTCGATATGCACCGACGCAAGATGTTGGCGACCACCGCGTACTCGGCCGCCGGCCTCGTCTTGCCCGCCGCCTCGTGGTGGGCAGTTGCTCCGGCCGCGGCGGCGAAGCGCCCAGCAGTCTCCCCTAGGCTGGTGACGCAGACCGATATCGATGATGTCCGTGACCTGACGACCTTCTACTCCGCACGCGACCAGCAGCGCGGTGGGGCCTCCGGCCGCTCGGCGCTTGCTGGCCACCTTCGCGACGAAGCGGTGCCACTGCTCGGCAGCAGGTTCCGCACGGAGCAGCTCCGCCGCGACACATGCTCGGCCGTGGCGGAGATGACCTACCTCGCAGGCTGGATGGCCTTCGACGCCTCCGAGCACCGAACCGCCCAGCGCTACCTCACCCTTGCCGCCCGCATCGCAGCCGAAGCGGGCGACGGGCCGCTCGGTGGCCACATCCTGCGCGCCCTCGCCCACCAAGCTGTGGACCTCGGACATCCTCGCCGAGCGCTTGCCCTGGCCGACGCATCCATGTCCCGCGACCGCTACGGCCAGGCCAGCCATCGCGAGAAGGCTCTGCTCGCAATCGTTCACGCCCGAGCCCTTGCGGCAGACGGCGACCGCACCGGCACACTCACGGCCATCAGCCGCGCAGAGCGGGATCTCTCCCGCGCCGACAACAACGGCGCCCCAAGCCGCGTGGGCTTCTTCCAGGAAGCCTCCCTGGCCCACGAGACCGCCTGCGCCCTGCGCGACATGGGTCAGCCGCTGGACGCGGAGATCCACTTCCGGCGCAGCGTCGCCACCCGCCGCCGCCAGCAATACGCCCGCACCCACAGCGTGACCCTTGGCTACCTCGGCGCCGTCCAGGTCCAGCAGGGACGCCTCGATGAGGCGTGCGCCACCTGGAACCAAGCCCTCGACGCGATGGCTGGCGTCCAGTCCGGCCGCGCCCGCGACGTCATCGTCCGCATGCAGAGCGACCTCTCGCCCGTCCGGCAACGCGGCGGTCGTCACGTTGCCGAACTGGACCGTCGCGCGCGAGGCATGCTGCGCGCCATAGGCTGACCACAGAAAAGATCCGCGGCGCCGACCGGAGGTCGCCGTACACGCTACGTACAGGGAGAGGAACGAGCGCTGATGCCGACCTACGAGGTCAAGTCGATCGCAACGGTCGTCGGCGGCCACACCCTCGTGCAGGATGACTACCAAGGCGGGGTCGAATCGATCATCAGGCTCGACGACGCGTACCCCCTCGAAACGCTGCAAGGAATCGAGGAGTTCTCCCACCTGACCGTGACCTGGCGCTTCCATCTGGCCCGACCCGAAGATGTCCAGCTCCACGCACGCAGTCCAAGGGGAAACCAGAACTGGCCGGCGACCGGTACGTTTGTCCACCGCAACCATCGGCGCCCCAACCAACTGGCGTTCAGTTACCCGCGGTTGCTCAAGGTCGAAGGCAGGGACCTCATGGTCACCGATCTCGACGCCGTCGACGGGACGCCCGTGATCGACCTGGCACCGTACTTCGAACAGATGGGGCCTCAGGGCCCGATCCGTCAGCCCGCATGGCCTGGCGAGATGCTTGAACCGAACTACTGGGCGAAGGCAAGTGAACGGCCCTCGGAGCGTCCCTTGTAGTGGAAGTGACTGAGCTGCCCGACTCGTCAACCGCATGGCCGGAAACCAGTTAGAAGTCTGGCTCAACCCGCAGCCCTCGCGTACCGGAACTCACACCACGTCTCCTTGCCGCTGCTCTCCCACGCGTCTGAGATCGCATCGACAAGCCGGATCCCGCGACCGGATTCACCGTCGAGTCCGGCTTCCTTGAGTACAGCTGGGGCCGGATTGTGATCGGTGACCGAGACGCGCACCACGTCGAGGGCCACCGTGATCCGGAGCACGACTTCTCCCTCACCGTGAACCACGGCATTGGTGACCAGCTCCGAGACGGCCAGTACGACGGCTCCCGCCACCGGCTCCGAAACACGGCACCGCCGCAGGAACGCCCCAACTGTCTGCCGCATCTCCCCAACTCTCGCGAGATCAGGGGGAAAGGCCGCCTGACAGCCATGGGATGCCGTCGGTACGCCTGGCCTCGCCGATGTGCTGTGCCGGTCTTCGTGAACCGACCTCGCGCATGACACGCCTGCCACGTCGGCAAAGCTACGGATGCCCCCGCTGGGCGGGGTCTCCTCTTGGAGCCTGGTCATGGGGGCTATCGCATCGCGTGGCGACACTGTCGACCAGGGGAATCCAGAGGGGGGAAAATCTGTCAAGGGGGAAAGCTGGAGGGGGAATTAAGGCCATGATGGGATTCCGCCCACCGACAGAGGTCACACTCATGCCAGATCCGTTCGCCGACCTGCTCCTGCGGCTTCGGCAGGATGCGGGCCGGACGCAGGAGGAGCAGGCAGAGGCGATCAACGCTGTCTCCGGCCGGGACACCATGACCCGCCGAGAGATCAGCCGCTATGAGAACTTCGAGAACATCCCTACCAATCACACAATCGGCCACATCGCGGCGGCCTGCGGTGTCCCCTTCGAGGAACTACAGCGGGAGGCCAAGGCTGCCCGCGCTCGGAAGAGAAAGGGGCATACCAATGCGGGGGAGAACCAGGACGCCGTGAAGCGTCGCACGCTGCTGGGTGGCGCCGCTGCTGGCGTGAGCGCGGCTGCCGAGCCCTGGGGGCGCCTAGCCATTGCCCTCAGCAAGGGGTCCAAGATTGATTCGCCCTCCGCCGGCGCGCTCATCGACTGGGCTGCTGAACTGCACGTCCAGGAACTCAGCCTCAGCGCCCGGCGGCTACAAAGCACGGTCGAGTCACATCTTGACGCGATCACCGCGGCTCTGCCCCGTGCTGGCGAACACGAGCGGGCTCTCACTATCGCCGCCGGAGAAACTGCCGCCCTGGCCGGTTGGGTGGCCTGGGATCTGGGTGAGCACGACAAAGCTGACGCCTACTACAAGGTCACGTCGCAGTGCGCGACGACCGCCGGGCACCCTCCGCTCCGAGCCCTGGCCCTGACCTACAGCAGCTACGGCGCCTCGACGCCGAAGGCGAAGTTGGACTTCCTTTTCCAAGCGGCTAGCGATGTGCGAGGCCACGGCAACGCTACTGCTGCCGCCTGGGTCCTTGGCAGGTACGCGGAGGAGGCTGCGGCGGCCGGCGACGAGATGGGGGCGCTCCGGGCGTTGGAGCGAGCGCGCTTCGCCTACGACTTCGCGGATCACACCAGCGAGCAGGCGTGGGTCCGGTTCGTGACCCCGTACCGCATGGACTCGCTGGCCCTCTCTGTATACGGGCAGTTGGGGCGTCCCGAACTCACCGCTACAGCAGACACCGCAGTCGATCGCCTCGGAGACGAACTCCCGGACGGAGGCGTTGTGGTCCTCGGTGATCTCGCTTCGGCCCTGCTGCGTGGAGGTGACGTCGACCAAGGGGTCTACGTGTCACGCCAGTTCGCCGCAGCGGCTCAGGCCAAGCCCAACACGATGGGCAAGGAGCGCGCCGCGACTATCGCAGCGTCCCTCCCCGACAGCGAGCAGGAACTTGGCCTTCACCTGCGGCAGTTCGCTTCCTGACCCCCCCCGCGCGGCACACGGGCAAGCTCAGGATGCGAACGCCGTCGTATGACCTGTCGGCCGTCAGTCGCGTGCCGTCTCCTCGACAACCCAGGACAGGTACGCCTCCGACCCACCACTCACGGGCAGCGTGATCCACTGGGGAACGTCGTACGGGTGCTGCTCGTGCAGCCACGCCTCCAGTGCCGGGAGACGGTCCGTCGTAGTCATGTACGAGATCCGCCACTCCTGCGCCGTCTCGACCTTCCCCTTCCACCGATAGAAGGCGGTGATCGGCGCATCAACGTGAACGCCCGCTGCCAGCTTGCTCTCGACCGCGCCCCGGGCCAGCGCCTTCGCCTGATCCTCGTCGTCGCTGGTCGTCTGCGCAATCACAATATCGTTGGCCATACAACTACCTCTCCAGCTCGTATACCGCGACTCTACCCAGCCGTCAAGGGCACACGTCACGCTGCTGAAACAGCTCCGCCCCTTGCCCGTGCCGGGCTTTCCGCTCGACAGACCCGAACAGTCATACGGGTCGCCGAGTGATCGAGGCGGCGACGTCCCTGTCTGAGGGTGATCGCGGGTGGTTGCGGCAACGACATGCGGAACTCCGCGAGTGGCGGGAGCACAGGCCCGCGGGCACGCCCGAATGCGTCGTGCACGGCGCGTGGGTCGGCAACGTCGACCGCACGGCGGCCCGGCCGCTGCTGATGGACTTCAAGCTGGTCTCTGCCGGGCCCTCGGAGTGGGATCTCGTCTCTACGGCGGTCAAGATGACGACGACCGGCGCGGTCACCGAGGCCGAGTACGCCGAGTTTTGTGAGACGTACGGACTCTGTTGCTCAATTCGTCTGGGCTCGGGGACCGCTGATGCGCGAGGGTGACTTGCCCGGTTCTTGACGTTCTGGTGGTGACGCTGCGGGCACGGGAGGTGCTGACGAACCAGATGCTCAGGAATATGGAGTTGGGGGCGGCGGCCCGGCTGACCGAGGAGCTTGGAGACCCGTTGCCGCGTTGCAGGCCGTTAGCCTGTCGGTATGTCAGAGCGTGTCATGCCCGGTCGCACGGATGGCCTGATCACCCTGGGTGCCGCGGACGCTCTGTGGGTCGACTTGACGGCCGACAGTGCTGTGCCGACGGCTTCTGGGGCATTCACCTGCTCTCCTGCCCATGCTCGGGCGGGCTACGTCCTGCTCGGCGGCCATGTGGTGGCGACGGTGAGGGCGAGCGGCGGTCAGTGGAGTGTTCCGGAGGCTGAGGTGCGCCGGGCGGCCGCGGAACTGAACGCGGTGGGAATGGACCGGCAGGACCTGGTCCGCATCGGTCCGTTTCGTGGGGCGCCGAGGCAGGAGTACAACGAGGAAACGCCGCTGCGTTGGCGCCGGCGCATCACGCGGGAACTGCAGGAGCCGGGCGGCCCCGCGCGGGCAGCACGACGTGAAGTCGGCCGGCCGTACCATCTGGCGGGGATCGACTGGCGACAGATACTCGTGGAGCAGACCCGCGACGGGACGCAGCGGACGTGGTGGCTGCCGCGTGCTGTGGTCAGGCTGCTGGATGCGGCCGAGCACACCGAAACGCAGTGGGTGAAAGCCGCGCGGACCCGCCAGACAGGCGCAGCCGTCACCGAGCCGCCCTCCTACCCCCGGCAGGCCCGAGACGCCGGCGGTCGGCAGACGACGAGCCCCGAGGGCCCCACCGCCTCCCTGCGCCCGTACAACGCAGAGCTGGAAGGCCAGCTGTACTCGGTGCTCAGCAGGAAGCCCGGTACCTCCCGCAGGGTGGCTGGGTGGGCGTGCGCTGTCTGCCGCACTGCGCCCGCCACAGTCCTCGACCACTGCCACGAACACGGCTACGTCCGCGCCCCCCTCTGCCAGTCCTGCAACACACTGGAACGCCCCGACCACCTGTACAGCAACGACATCCGCGTAGCGAACCGCTACACACGCCTCTTCAACACCGCCACCGGCGACTGGCTCCGCCACTGGCACCGCTGCCCCGGCTGCCGCGCACGCACCACCCTGCCCCTGCCGCACCTCGCCGCATGGACCGCCCACACAGCCTGCCGATCACTGCGCCCGACCCACCCCGCTCCCCGCGGGCGCAAGCCCTGCGGTGTCCTGCGCGTGTCCTGGACGGGCAGTCACCAGGCGCCCCGTTCCTGCCTGCTCACGGTCGCCGTCGACTTCTGCCCCTCCGGCGAGCACCGTGTCCTGGCGCGAGTCCCCTACCGCGAAGCCGCCGAGCGGTTTCGCACCTGGCTGGCCGAGACGGCCCCTGCCGTGGCCGCCGCGGCCGGTCCTGACCGCCTGGACGGCCTCCCTGCCCAGTTCCGGCCAGTCATCGTGGACACCAGCGGCGAGGGCCCAGCACTGTTCTGAGCGAGCACCGGGAGACCTGACGCCCCCACGTCACCTCGCAGCTGCCGGCCCCCGACAGGGTCACCCCGCACGCCCCAGCGAAATGCGCAGCAGAGTCCGTACGGAACGGACGTCACCGAGTGGGAGGGATACGAGCTTCTCGCTGGGGCTCGCGAGTTACGAGCAATGCTCAATACCTAATAGCAGTGCACGGTGACGGGTGACCCCTACTCAATACCCGGAGCCGGACTCCTCTCCACAGGCAGAGGGCCCCGTCACCGTGCATCTGCCGGGGTACGTCGCATATCTCCACGATGAAGTCATGATCGTGACCTGAGCCGTCCGTACGGCCACCCCTCCCTCACCACGCGAGCCGCCGAGCTCCTTCCAGAGACCGGGGACCGTGCGGGGAGCTGGGGCTGCGAACTGCTCATCGGATGTCGGGCCATCGAGCCCTCCTATTAGGTCGCGGCGCGCCCTGCGCGGGTTCACACACCAGGACGAGCACGAAGAGCAGGGAGCTTGAAGTTGACGATCATGTGCGGGATCGACTGGGCGGAAGACCACCACGACGTGGCGCTGGTCGACGAGACAGGAAAGCTGGTCGCCAAGCAGCGCATCAAAGATGACGCGGACGGCTTCCGCCAACTGCTTGCCCTGCTCGCAGAAGCTGGTGACTGCGCTGAGGCGCCGATACCGGTCGCGGTGGAGACCGCCCGCGGCCTGGTGTTCGCCTGCCTGCGCACCACCGGCCGCAAGGTGTACTCGATTAACCCGATGGCGGTGGCCCGCTACCGCGAGCGGCACCGCAGTGCCCGCGCGAAGTCCGACCACGCCGACGCGATGACACTGGCCAACATCCTGCGGACCGATGCCGACGTGCACCGGCCGCTGCCCGCCGACTCCGAACTGGTCCGTGCGATCGCCGTCCTGGCCCGCGCCCAGCAGACACGGTGTGGAACCGAGCCCAGCTCAACAACCAGCTGCGCTCGCACCTCAAGCAGTACTACCCGGCCGCCCTCGCGGCGTTCGCCGTCCGCGGCGTGGGCCTGGACTCCCGGGAAGCACGTGCGGTCCTCGCCGCGGCACCCGACCCGCATACCGCCGCCCGCTTGACCCGTGCCCAGCTGCGGGCCGCACTGCGCAGATCCGGACGGCAGCGGAACATCGAGGTCTGGGTGGAGCGGCTGCGCACCCTTTTCACCGGCGACTACCTGCACCAGCCGCCGCTCGTCGAGCAGGCCATGGGACGCCAAACCCTCGCGCTGGTCTCCCAGTTGGATGCCGCCTGCCGGGCAGCCGACGACCTCGCCGCAGCCGCGGCCGAAGCGTTCGCCGGCCATCCGGACGCCGAAATCCTGGGCAGCTTCCCTGGTATCGGTCCGCTCACGGGCGCACGCGTCCTGGCCGAGATCGGCGACGACCGCACCCGCTTCGCCGACGCCCGCGCCCTGAAGGCATATGCCGGCTCGGCGCCGGTCACCATCGCCAGCGGCAAGAGCCACCTCGTGCGCCACCGCCGGGTCAAAAACCAGCGACTGGCCGCCGCAGGCTACGTTTGGATCTTCGGCGCACTGCCCTCTCCACCGGTCAAGGCCGAATACGACCGACGCCGCGATCTCGGGGACCGTCACACCGCCGCCATGCGCAACGTCTTCAACCGCCTCCTGGGATGCCTCCACCACTGCCTGCAGACCGGGCAGAAGTTCGATCCCGGCAAGGCGTTCCCCACCACGTCCACGCCGCTGGTGACGCTCGCGGCTTGACTTCTTAGCAAGCTCGGATGTCTGTGGATCGGCCCCGGGTTGGACGCGAAGGGCGTACCTTCCCGGGTGATCGATTGACTGGAATCGAGTAGGCCGACGTTGGCCCGTCGGCTGGGAAGGTACGCCCATGCTCACGGTAGTCACCGAGGACGGCTCGACGCGAGGCGGGTCTCTGATCGACGAGATCGTCCGGGAGGGCGCCAGACGGATGCTGGCCGCCGCACTGGAGGCCGAAGTTGACGCCTACATAGCCGAGTTGGCCGAGGAGAAGGACGAGCGCGGGCGGCGGCTCGTGGTCCGCAACGGACACCACCAGCCCCGGAACTTGACCACTGCGGCCGGGACGGTCGAGGTCAAGGCTCCACGCGTCAACGACAAGCGCATCGACGAGGAGACGGGCGAGCGCAAGCGGTTCTCCTCGGCGATCCTGCCGCCCTGGGCAAGGAAGTCCCCGAAGATCAGCGAGGTGCTGCCGCTTCTCTACCTGCACGGCCTGTCCAGCGGCGACTTCGTGCCCGCGCTCGAGCAGTTCCTCGGCTCCTCTGCCGGCCTTTCCCCGGCTACCGTGACCCGGCTGACCACCCAGTGGCAGGCCGACCACAAGGCGTTCGGCGAGCGCGACCTGTCCGCCGCGGACTACGTCTACGTCTGGGCCGACGGCATCCACCTGCGCATACGCCTGGAGGAGGCCAAGGCCGCCGTCTTGGTCGTGATGGGCGTACGCGCGGACGGCACCAAGGAACTGATCGCCATGGCCGACGGCTACCGGGAATCCGCGGAGTCCTGGGCGAGCCTGATGCGGGACGCCGCCCGGCTGGGCATGCGTGCTCCCGTCCTCGCCGTCGGCGACGGCGCCCTCGGGTTCTGGAATGCGCTTCACGAGGTCTTTCCCGAAACCCGTCACCAGAGGTGCTGGGTTCACAAGACGGCCAACGTCCTCGACTGCCTGCCCAAGTCGGCCCAGCCCGCCGCGAAGAAGGCCATCCAGGACATCTACAACGCCGAGGACAAGGAGCATGCGGCCAGGGCGGTCAAGGCGTTCGAGAAGCAGTACAAGGCGAAGTTCCCCAAGGCTGTCAAGAAGATCACGGACGATGAGGCCGAGCTGCTGGCCTTCTACGACTTCCCCGCCGAGCACTGGATCCATCTGCGGACCACGAACCCGATCGAGTCGACCTTCGCGACCGTGCGGCTGCGGACGAAGGTCACCAAGGGTGCCGGCTCCCGCGCGGCCGCCCTGGCGATGGTGTTCAAGCTCGTCGAGTCCGCCCAGGCACGATGGCGGGCCGTCAACGCACCCCACCTCGTCGCCCTGGTGAGGGCCGGAGCCCGCTTCGAATGCGGCGAGCTCCTCGAACGCCCCGAAACGCTCGCGGCATAAGGTCAGCCACCATGACCGACTACGACACCTACGGCACCAGCAGACACACCGCGAGTGAACTGGTCCGCCTCGTCACCGGCCACCTCGATGTGGTCTTCACCGAGCGTGAAAGTGACTACCGGGGTGTCTACCACCTTGCCCAGGGCACCTACGGACGCATCGAGATCCAGCCGAACGCCATTCCCGGAGATGACGGCCAGGACGACCTCTACACCCCGGAACACCCGGCGGTCCGGATCCTCTTGCTCACCAACACCCCGGCCCCAGAGCCCACCCTGCACACCCGCCTGGGCACCATCCAAGGTCTCGTGCACCTGGGCCGCGAATCATGGTGAGCCGCTGCTGATCCACAACTCTTGACAATTACTTGCGAGTTACGCATGACGACCTACACAGCCCAGCACGCGTCCATGCGACCTGACTCGCAGGCAGAGGCTCAGTACCGTGTCGACTGCCTGCGTGGCCGTGCAGAGCAGTGACCCTGGCACTGGAAAGGGATCATGTAGCCCTCGCGAACGCCGCGACACTCAGGCGTTGTAGCCCTTCCGTTTCACTCCGGGCCCCGATTCCCAGCGATCTGCGCCACCCGCAGGTCTGTCCGCAGTACAGCCAGCGACTTCCGCGCCGCCTCTTTCTCGGAGGCTGTCGGCTTCTCGTCCGGGCTGGCCGCCGGCGCCGTGCGCACCGGTTTCACGGTGCGCCCGAGCCAGGCGAAGGCGGAGCATGCCCTGCCGCTCTTCTCCGACGGTAAGCCCCTGACGTTTTCCGGTTGGACTTCCCTCGGCCCGGCATTCGCCCACGGCAGACGAGAGATAGCCCCGAAGGACTGGAACCTTCTCTGGGACTATGTCAACGTACAACGTCCCCGAAAAACACCAGGTCAGTGATGGGATTCAGGATTCCGGGCCGACCTGCAGGTCGGCCATGCCGGAGGCCGGTACCTCGTGCTGCTCGGCCTCATCGCAGAGGCCCGACCCAAGGAGTACCCCCTGTCGAATGCCGCTCTCCGATCCGTCCGATTCAACGCCCCCATCCGCTTGGCACTTGACGCCCTGAACGTATGGACCACATCGGAGCGAGAGGATTACGACGCTCATCCACGGTGCTGTTTCTTTGCGTCTGTGCGATCGGGTTGGTCGGCGAGGACTTGCTGCAACGTAGCTATCGCCGGGACCGAGTGGTCCTCGCGCGCATCGCGACACGTCTGGAGCCCCACCCTGGTACATAGCCCGAGCCGTCGGCGCTCCCGAGCGCATCGTTGCGCACGATTTGGACTGGCTAATTGACGGCGGGCTCCGGGTGCTCGTGACGGACGGCGCGACCCCGTTGTCCGATCGCACCGGCTGGTCCCTGAGTTTCGTCCGCTGGCGATCGTCCGTGAATTTCCCTGTGGGGCGCACAACATAGACCACGATCGCCGGTTGGCCAAACCGGCGATCATGAAGACCATTGAGGGTGTTCGCAGCGGCTGTGCTTGGCGGTGGAGTCGTTCGGACACTATGGCCCTTCATGTCGGCGCCCTGCAGCCCCTGTAACTGACAGCGCCTGCCCATCAGCTGTGGCGGAGTGGGTACAAGTCGCGCTGCCGCTTGGGTGGCCGACAAATCCGGAATGCCCGAGGAAGGCATCAATGGCTCGTCCACCTGCGCTCAAGCTTGCCGAAGTCCTAGCGGAAATCCGCATGAGCGCATCGGCCTTCTACCGCCTACGCGCTCGCGGTCAGGCTCCCCGAATGATCAAGCTACCGAATGGTGAACTGCGCTGCCGCCGCGCTGATCTGGATGCGTGGTGGGAGGCGTGTGAAAGGGATACGCCTGGATGGCTATGAGTTATAACGTCCGCTTCTGGGACATACGCGAGCGTTCTGATCGGCGCAAGCCTTTCCAGATCCGGTGGACGGTCAACGGGTGCGAGAAGTCCGCGTCCTTCATCACATTCGCGCTTGCTGATAGCCGGCGCGCGAAGCTGATGACAGCGGCGCGCGAGGGTGAGCCTTTTGATGAGCACACCGGTCTGCCCGCATCTGAGTTGCGGGCCATCAAGCAGCGGACTACGTGGTACGACCTGGCGCACGAATACATCGAGCAAAGATGGGAGCGTACGCCAGGGAACACCCGCCGCACCCTGGCCGATGCCTTCGCTACCATCACGCCCGCCCTGGTGCACCCCGGCGCAACGTATTCCGATCCGCGGGTACTGAGGCGTGCCCTGTACTCCTGGGCATTCAACAAGAACGCCTGGCAGCGCGAACCCGACGAGGAGTGGCTCCACGCGCTGGACTGGATGAAGCGGAACTCTCTGCCTGTCAGCGCCCTTGCGGATGCGGATGTTCTGCGCAGGGCCCTCGATGCTATGTGCCGCAGGCTGGACGGCAAGGCGGCTGCGGCCAAGACAGCCCGACGCAAGAGGGCTGCGTTCAACGAAGCTCTCAACACTGCGGTGGAGAAGAGGTACTTCGCGGAGAACCCCCTCAACGGGATCCGGTGGAATGCGCTGGCGGTCAATGAGGAGGTGGATCCGGCTGCCGTTCCGAATCCGGCCCAGGTGCTTCGGCTACTCGAGGCTGTTGCCGGCCAGTCGGGGCGGGGGCGTCATCTTGAGGCGTTCTTCGGCTGCATGTACTTCGCGGCCATGCGGCCCGCTGAGGTCATCCATCTTCGGATCGAGCAATGCCACTTGCCGAAGACCGGATGGGGAATGCTCAACCTTTCGGGCGGGGTCGTCACGTCCGGCAAGGAGTGGACTGACGACGGTGAGGTGCACGAGGTGCACTCGCTCAAGCGTCGCGCGGCAAGCGCGACGCGGCCTGTGCCCATCCCACCGCAGTTCGTACGCATGCTGCGTGCCCACGTGGAACGCTTCGACGTGGCACCTGATGGCCGACTCTTCCGGAACGAGGCTGGCAACTACGTCGACGCTGCCGCATACGGCAAGACGTGGGCGCGGGCCCGGGAACACGCCCTGACTCGCCTGGAGCGCACCTCTGGCCTGGCTAAGCGACCTTACGATCTCCGGCACGCGGGGATCTCGTTCTGGCTCTACTCCGGAGTAGACCCGGCCGAATGCGCCCGCCGCGCCGGCCAAAGCATCGAGGTTCTCTTCCGTCACTACGCCAAGTTCCTCGACGGCGTTCGAGAACAGGCGAACCGCCTCATCGAGCAGTCGATGCAGGAGTGGGGGCGTGTCAGCCAAGGCGAAGCAACCGAGGGCTGAAGCGTGGGTTTGGTCCGTGACTGGTCCGGAAGTACTGGTCAGGAGCGGTACAGGTGTGGGAGGAACTGGGAGTTAGCACGCAAGCCGGGCTCGGCCGAGAGTAAGCTGAGGGAAAGGCGCCTGACGGGTGAAAGACCAGGTCAGGCGCCTTTTTTCGTGCGCCTAGAAGAAGCCCAGCTTCTTCGGCGAGTACGACACCAGAAGATTCTTCGTCTGCTGGTAGTGCTCCAGCATCATCTTGTGGTTCTCGCGGCCGATGCCGGACTGCTTGTATCCACCGAACGCGGCATGTGCCGGATATGCGTGGTAGCAGTTCGTCCAGACCCGCCCGGCCTGGATGGCACGGCCCGCCCGGTAGGCGGTGTTGATGTCCCGCGTCCACACGCCGGCGCCGAGCCCGTACAGCGTGTCGTTCGCGATCTTGATGGCGTCGTCGAAGTCGTCGAACGACGTCACCGAGACGACCGGGCCGAAGATCTCCTCCTGGAAGATCCGCATCCGGTTGTCGCCCTCGAAGATCGTCGGCTGGACGTAGTAACCGCCCTTCAACTCCCCGTCGTGCTCGATGCGTTCACCGCCAGTGAGCACCTTGGCGCCCTCCTGCCGGCCGATGTCCAGATAGGAGAGGATCTTCTCCAGCTGGTCGTTGGACGCCTGGGCGCCGATCATCGTGTCGGTGTCGAGCGGGTTGCCGGGCTTGATGAGCTCGGTGCGGGCGACCGCCGCCTCCATGAACTCGCCGTAGTGGCCGCGCTGGACGAGAGCGCGCGAGGGGCAGGTGCACACCTCGCCCTGGTTGAGCGCGAACATCGTGAAGCCTTCGAGCGCCTTGTCGCGGAAGTCGTCGTTCTGCGCCCACACGTCGTCGAAGAAGATGTTCGGGGACTTGCCACCGAGCTCCAGCGTGACCGGCTTGATGTTCTCCGAGGCGTACTGCATGATCAGCCGCCCCGTGGTGGTCTCACCCGTGAACGCGACCTTCGCCACCCGCGGGCTGGACGCCAGGGGCTTGCCCGCCTCGACGCCGAAGCCGTTGACGATGTTCACCACACCCGGCGGGATCAGATCCGAGATCAGGCTCATCCAGTAGTGGATGGACGCCGGTGTCTGCTCGGCCGGTTTGATGACGACCGCGTTGCCCGCCGCCAGCGCCGGAGCGAGCTTCCACACCGCCATCAGAATGGGGAAGTTCCACGGGATGATCTGCGCGACCACGCCGAGCGGCTCGTGGAAGTGGTACGCGACGGTGTCGTCGTCGACCTCGCCCAGCGAACCCTCCTGAGCGCGGATCGCGCCCGCGAAGTAGCGGAAGTGGTCGATCGCGAGCGGGATGTCGGCCGCCAGCGTCTCGCGTACCGGCTTGCCGTTCTCCCAGCTCTCGGCGACCGCCAGCTTCTCCAGGTTCGCCTCCATCCGGTCGGCGATCTTGAGCAGGATGTCGGCGCGCGCGGTCACGGAGGTGCGCCCCCAGGCGGGCGCCGCCGCGTGTGCCGCGTCCAGCGCGCGTTCCACGTCCTCGGCGGTGCCTCGCGCGACCTCGGTGAACGGCTGCCCGTTCAACGGGCTCGGGTTCTCGAAGTACTGTCCGCGAGCCGGGGCAACGTACTCCCCGCCGATGAAGTGGTCGTAACGCGCCTGGTAGGAGACGATCGCGCCTTCACTGCCGGGCGCCGCGTAACGGGTCATGCTGGTTGCCTCCCGGAGAAGCGCCGCCCGCCGTTGGGCAGCTCTCGCCGCGAGGCTAGGAACCCGTACGTTGCAAGGACGTTGCGTGTCCCCGGAACCGCCCTCCCCGCTCCGCGGGCGGGGCCGCGCCCAATCCGCAGGCGGGCCGTGCCCGTTCCGCAGGGTGGGGCCGCGCCCGTTCCGTTCAGCGCGGCGGCGGTCGCATACGGCCGGCGCTTGCGGAGTGGGCCCATCCGGCCGGTGCGGCCTGCTCGGACTCCAGCTCTACCAGACGCGCGTGCACCGCCGCGGCCGGGCGTACGGCGGACAGCGCCCGCCAGACGTCGAGATCGTCCTCGCCCCACGGCGCACGGGCCCAGTCGGCCAACAGGTCGGGGTCCCGCCGGGCGACGATCGCCGTCCGCAGCCCGTCGGCGAGCCTTCGCCGCAGCCGCACCACCGCCGGCGCCGTCGAACCCGGCAGCAGCGGACCGGCGTACACCGCCGCGGCAGCCGTCACCGCGCCGGTACCGAGCCGCCGCTCCACCACCGCCACATCGGACTCGACCGGCCGGGTGAGCCGGTAGGGACGCGAACCCAGCAGGCCCGGACCGAGGATTCTGCGCAGCCGCGCCAACTCGGCCCGCAGGGTCACCGGCGTCACCGACTCGTCCTCGTACAGCGCGCACTGCAACTCGTCGCCCGTCAGACCTTCCGGATGCCGCGCCAGCAGGACCAGGATCTCGCTGTGCCTGCGGCTGAGCCTGATCTTCCGTCCGGCCGCGACGAGTTGAGCCTCGTCGCGCCCCAGCGCGGTCAGTTCAAGGGCGCCCTCCATGGTCTGCGGCGGTGCGAGCAGCGCCAGATGGGCCTCGGCGGCCCGTGCCACCGCCTGCACGAAGCCGAGGCTGTGCGGATGCGCGAGCCCATCCCCGCCGGTGATGTCGACAGCGCCGAGCACCCGTCCGGTGCGCGGATCGTGCACGGGGGCCGCCGCGCAGGTCCAGGGCTGCACCCGCCGGATGAAGTGCTCGGCCGCGAACACCTGCACCGGACGGTCGACGGCGACCGCCGTGCCCGGCGCGTTCGTACCGACCGCCGTCTCCGACCACCGCGCGCCCGGCACGAAATTCATCCGTCCGGCCTGCCGCCGCGTCCCCGGATGGCCCTCGACCCACAAGAGCCTGCCCTGCGCGTCGCACACCGCCAGAAGATGCTCCCCGTCCGCCGCGAACGTCCCCATGAGCTCCCGGAACAGCGGCATCACCCGCGCGAGCGGATGCTCCGCCCGGTAGGAACCCAGTTCCCCGTCCATGAGTTCCACCCTCGCGGTGCCCTCCGGAACGACGCCCGCCCGCGCCGAACGCCGCCACGACTCCGCCACCACGGCACGCACCGGTCGCGGCACCGTCCCGGCCTCGGTGAAGGACTCGTACGCGCGGCGCAGCAGCCGAACCCGCTCGGCGGGGTCGGTCCCCGGTTCCAGGGCCACCCAAGGATCGGTCAACTCGGCCTCCCGGAAGGCGATGCGACTGGGTCCATCGTCACTCCCGGTGCGGGCCCCGACAACCCGTGTGACGCTCCCCTTCCGCTCGGTGCCTCGCGGCGTGCCCGCTCGGGCCACCGCGAGGCCGCCCCTGGTCAGGCGAAGTTGACGAGCCTGATGTAGCGCGTCCAGTCCCAGTTCGGCCCGGGATCGGTGTGATCGGTGCCCGGCACCTCGTAGTGACCGAGGATGTGGGCGCGGTCCTTGGGGATCCCGTACTGGTCGCAGATCGCGGCCGTGAGCTTGGCCGATTCCTCGTAGAGAGCGTTGGTGAAGTAGGCGGGTTGGTCCACCCAGCCCTCGTGCTCGATGCCGATGCTTCTGGTGTTGTAGTCCCAGTTGCCCGCGTGCCAGGCGACGTCGTGCTCTCTCACGCACTGGGCGACATGGCCGTCGGCCGAGCGTACGAGGTAGTGCGCGGACACCTTCTTCTGCGGATTCTGGAAGATGGACAGAGTGGTGGCGTACGTCGCCTGTGTGACGTGGATGATCACATAGTCCAGCTCGTAGGTGTAGGGGCGATCGGACGCCGTGTAGTTGGAGCTGGTCGCCGGAGTCCACTCGGCGCCCGGATAGTCGACGGCCGCCGCCTGCGCCGTCGCCTTGACGTCGGGGAGTAACGCGTAGGGGAGGGCCGCGAGGACTGCGCCCTTGAGCAGCCGCCGCCGGCTCGGGAACGATCGCGCTCGCTCCATGGAGAGTTGGCCTTTCGTCGTGGGGGGGGGCTTGAGGCTGAGTTTCGGTGGGCTGAGGGCGAGGGCGGAGGCTGTGGTTTGTCGGTTGGGCGACGGGAATTGAGAGCCGGGAGTCGGGAACCCGGAGTCGGGTGTCGGGAGCGGCGTGTCGGTCAAGGGCCTGTCGCGCCGGCCGCGCGATCAGTGCCGGAGTGACGCGGCCGTCTCACGCAGTCGGGCGTGCAGTCCGCGATGGGTCTCACGCGGGGGCAGCCATTCCTTGCGCAGCTTGGCGACGCACGTGTAGTTGGTGTCGCAGACGTTCGCGACGGGAGACTCGACCGTCTGCGTCGCGAACTGGTACGCGTCCAGCTCGCTGAACCCGTAGTCGCGCACCAGCCACTGCACAAGGTCGAGCTGGGATATCCGGAAGGCGTCCTCCAGCGGGCGTGCCGAGCCGGTCGAAATGATGTGAGTGTCGGACTCGATGCGAGGCCAGGGGGTGGCGACTCCCTTGAGGAGTTCGACGATCACCACCGTGTTCATCGCGCATTCGACGGCGACTCCGCAGGTCTCGCCCTCACCCTGCCGTGCGTGCCCGTCGCCGAGGCTGAGCAGGGCACCCTCGACGTTCACCCCGAGGTAGCAGGTCACTCCGGCCCGCATCTCCGGCGTGTCCATGTTTCCGCCGTGCGCGTCGGGCACCAGGGCGGAACGCACCTCCAGGTTCGCGGGCGCCACACCGACGGTGCCGTGCATCGGATCCATCGGCAGTTCGATCCGGATGTCGCTGTCCCGTGCGCTGAACAGCGCGGTCCGCCGCTCCCGGTCGAGCCGCCAGATCCACACGGTCTCCGGCAGCGGCGGCTGGAGGGACGCCGTGGTGTGCGTGGAGGTCAGGGCGCCGAAGAGGGGGACCGTCGTCGACGCCGCCCAGTCACGGGCCGGCTCGATCGCGACGAAGTGGACCGCGACCGTGTCACCCGGCTCCGCTCCCTCGACGTGGAAGGGACCGGTCTGCGGATTGAGGAACGGGAACTCGCACACCTCGGACACCAGGTCCTTCTCGGAGCGCACTCGTCCGGCGAAGCAGTCCTCGGTGTAGAGATCGAGCACAGTGCCCGGCGCGATGCGTGCCACGGGCGGTGCGCCGCCGAACGTCCAGGCGAACTCGCCCGGCGCCGGGCGCACGGTCAGGATCCGGGGGTCGCTCATGGCTGCACGGCTCCGCTCTGCGAAGGGGCGGGGGTGGAGGTCTCGTCGAGGTGGACACGGGCGGTCTCGGCTATGCGCCCGGGGTGGCGGCGCAGCAGGAAGATCAATATCACGACACCGGCCGACATCCAGACACCCACGACCGGCCCGGCGTACGACACGGGCGGGGTCAGCTCGGTCACGAAATCGAAGACCGGCAGACCCGCGGCCGTCAGCAGCGCGGGGACGAACGCGATGATGCCGAGAACCGGGAACACCAGATGTCGCACAGGCTTGAGCAACTCGCGTCTGCGGCGCAGGAAGTAGCCCGCACAGGCGAGATTGACCACGATGTACACGCCGATCACCACGGTGACGATCACTGTCGCGAGGAGCAGGAACGCGGTCACGGGGTCGTACGAGAGACCGAGTCCCAGCACGGCCGCCACGGCCACGGCGCACTGCACCGCCACCCCGGCCGCGGGGGAGCGGTGTCTGGGGTGCATGTGCGCGAAGAGCGCGGGGAAGATCCGAATCCGAGCCAGGGCGAAGGCCGTTCGCGTGGAGACGGTGGCGCACGCGTTGGCGTTGGCGATCGTCGAGTTGACCACCGCGAGGAACACCAGCACCCAGAACAGTCCGAACGAAGCGCGTGCCACGCCTTCCCACGAGGCGGCGCCGGAGGCTCCGAAGGACGCGAACCGGTCTGGCCCGAAGTACACCGACATGGCGTATGTCGTCAGCACGTAGACGAGGCCGATCGCGAGCGCCGCGCCGAGGACGGCCCGGTGCATCGTGCGGCGTGGGTCCTTGGTCTCCTCCGCGAGCGGGGCCGCCGCCTCGAACCCGGCGAAGGCGAGCACGGTGTACACCGATCCCGCGAACACACCGCTGATCCCGCCGTATCCCGTGGCGGTGTGGGATGTCCCGAACACCGACAGCGTGTTCTGCCCGCCGGCCTTGGCGATCAGCCACACCGCGAAGACGAGGAAGACCAGTACTTCGAAGATGCCGAGGACGGTTCCGAAACGGGCCGAGGCACGTACCCCCAGATATCCCGCCACCGCGATGACCGCCGCGCCCGCGAGCGACCAGGGCCACCAGAGGTCGTCCGGATACGAGGACCATTCCTGGTGCAGTGTGCCCGCCGTGGTGAACCCGAGCTGAAGAAGGAGCAGAGGCGGCACCAGGGCTTCGACGAACGCATAGCCCCAGCCCACGAGGAATCCGACGGACGGATGCAGCCCCTGCGCGGTGTAGGTGGCCACCGACCCCGCGGCGGGCATTTCCCGCGCCAGCTCGGCCACGCACGACGCGGTGAACAGGCAGGCCACCAGGGCGATCAGCACGGACAGCGGCAGACTGCCGCCCGCGAACGCCGCGCCGGACGGAATGGACGCGGCGACCGCCGCGGCCGGCGCCATGGCCGTGATGCTCTGGAACAGGACCTCGCGCAGGCCGATCGCCTCACGCCGCAGCCCCGGAACCGCCCCCTCCGACATGTGAACCCCCCGATTCGACTGGGAACACAGCCATCGGCAGGACGGCTGCGCCTCGCGTGAATTACGGTACGGCGCTTGCCGGTTGGGCAGGAAGAGCGAGGCGCGAGTCCGTGGACGGCCCGCGGATTGTGGACATGGCGATCACCCGCGAGGGGGAACGGCCTACGTGCGATGCGCGAGCCTCGACGCGTGACGTCGGGGCACTGCCCGCGACTGTCCGGCCGCGTGCCGCGTGCCGCGTGCCGCGTGCCGCGTACGGCGTGCCGTCTGTGACTGTCCAGCCGTCAGCCGTCAGCCGTCAGCCGTCAGCCGTCAGCCGTCAGCCGTCAGCCGACCGCGACCGTCCGGCCGCTGCCGCCTACGCCCGTCCGGCCACCGCCGCAGGGTCGTCGAGCACCCCTCGCACCACCGAATGCGCCGCACCGAGCAGCGGTCCCTCGGATCCCAGTCGGGAGACGGACACCGGGCAGGCGGGGCCGGCCGTGCGTCGCGCCAACTCGCCTTCCAGCGAAGGGAGCAGCCAGGGTGCGAGACCGGCGAGGGCCCCGCCCAGCACGACCGTCTCCGGGTCCAGAAGGTTGACCGCCCCGGTCAGGGCGATGCCGAGCGCGGTTCCAGCGTCGCGCAGGGCGTGGCGCACGTCCGGATCGCCCTCGGCGGCGCGCCGGGACAGCAGACCGACCCGGTCCTCGCCGGGTTCGAGACCGGCGGCGCGCAGAACGGCCTCCTCGCCGGCGTACTGTTCGAGGCACCCACGTCCGCCGCACGGGCACGCCGGTCCCTCCGGACGCACCGGTATATGTCCCAATTCGCCCGCGAAGCCGCGGGTCCCGCGCAGCAGCCGCCCGTCCACGAGTACCGCGGCACCGATGCCGATCTCCGCGGACACGTGCAGAAAGTCGCGTGGGGTGGCGTCACCGAGCCAGAGTTCCGCGAGACCGCCGAAGTTCGCCTCGTTGTCCACGGTCAGCGGCAGCTCGGAGGGCAGCAGCTCACCGAGGTCCGTGTCGTGCCAGTCGAGGTTCGGGGCTCGGACCACGGTCCGGGCGTCGCGTGCCACGAGCCCGGGGACGGCGACGGCGAGGCCCGCGGGCCACAGCCCTTGCCGGTCGGCCTCGGCGACGACCTCACGCACCAGTGCCGTCAGCTCCCGGATCACGGGCCCGGCCGGCCGGCCGCGGTTCGTGCCATGGCGTACGGCGCGGGCTCGCACCGCGCCGCGCAGATCGACCGCGCACACCGCGAGATGGTCGACGCCCACCTCCGCGCCGATCCCGGCGGGGCCGTGCCCGCTGACGGCGAGCGCGGAGCCGGGCCGCCCCACTCTGCCGGGTCGCTCGGGCCCCAGTTCTTCGAGTAGCCCAGCCCGGATCAGCTCGTCGACCAGGGTGGACACGGCCGCCCGGGTCAGACCTATGTGAGAGGCGACGGCGGCACGCGACAACGGTCCCTCGTCGCTGACGGTGTGCATGACCCGGGAGAGGTTGCGGCGGCGCATGCCCTGCTGGGTGTCGGGCAGTCGTCGGCCGGAACCGGTCGGGTGGGCTTCGTGCAGCGGTGCGGTCATGCCTCCGTCAATCCTCCTCCGGCCGGGTTCCGTCGGCCTCTCTCGGTGCCGGTCCCCACAGGGCGGTCCCGCGTTGCGCGGGCTCCCACCGGGCGGCCCCGGCCGGGACCGCTCACGCGGGACGTCACTCGTGAGAGCCGGTCACGCCGGGGCCCGGTCGGTCCTCAGTTTCTGGTCGGCTCCCGTTCGAGGAGCGGGGCCGCGTCGGAGAGTACCCCGGTGATCCTCGCGAGCGTCTCGTCGTCCCGCTCCACGGCGTCGAGCACAGGCCCGCGAGCAGTGCCCCAGCGCCTCGCGACCGCCGCCGGGTCCTCACCCGTCAGCAGGCCCGCCGCCTGGGCGGCGGCACCGAGCGCGACGAGTTCTCTTGCCTCGGGCACCTGAACGGGTCGGCCCGAGAGCCGGCGTACGGTCTGCTGCCAGGCCTTGCCGCGCGCGCCGCCGCCGATCAGCAGCAAGGGCGACGAGGGGTCGGCGTCCGCGTCCAGTACCAGGTCGAGGGCGCCCAGCAGTGAGTGCACGGCACCGTCGTACGCGGCCTGGAGCAGCTGCCCGCCCGTCGTGTCGTGCCGGAGTCCGTGCAGCAGTCCCGAGGAGTGCGGCAGGTTCGGTGTGCGCTCGCCGTCCAGATAGGGCAGCAGCGTCACCGAGGCGCCCGGCTCGACGGCCTCGCGGTCGAGGCCGAGCAGCGCGGCGATCCGGTCGACGGCCAGCGTGCAGTTCAGGGTGCAGGCCAGCGGGAGCCAGTCGCCGCGCGCGTCCGCGAACCCCGCCACCGTGCCGGTCGGGTCCGTGGGGCGGTGCGTCGAGACGGCGTACACCGTGCCCGAGGTGCCGAGGCTCACCACCGGGGTGCCGGGGCGGAGCCCGAGGCCGAGCGCGGCGGCCGCGTTGTCCCCGGTTCCGGCCGCCACCAGGGTGCCCCTGGAGAACGGCAGCTCACCCCTGGCGTGCACCGTTCCGGCCACCTCGCCCGGCCGGGCGACGCGGGGGAGCAGAGCGGGGTCGAGACCGATGTGAGCGAGGACCTCCTCGTCGTACGCCTCGCTCCCGGAGGCCCACCAGCCGGTGCCGGAGGCATCGCCGCGGTCGGTGGTGCCCTGCCCGGTGAGCCGTTCGGTGAGGTAGTCGTGGGGCAGCCGGACCGCCGCCGTCGCCCGGACTGCGTCGGGCTCGTGCTCGGCCAGCCAGGCCCATTTCGTGGCCGTGAAGGACGCGGCGGGCACGCTGCCGGTCCGCTCGGCCCAGGACTTCGGGCCGCCGAGCTCCTCGACCAGCCGACGTGCCTGCGGCGCCGAGCGCACGTCGTTCCACAGCAGGGCGGGTCGTACGGGTTCGCCCCGGGCGTCGAGCGTCACGAGCCCGTGCTGCTGCCCGCCGATCGACACCGCCGCCGCTTCGTGCGCGGCGTCACCGCACTGGCGCAGCGCTTCGCACAGCGCGTCCCACCACTGGCGGGGGTCGCTCTCGCGGCCCGCACCGGTGGAGACGGTGTGCGGCGCCTGTCCGCTCGCCACCACCTGTCCGGTCGAGGCGTCGACGACCAGGGCCTTGGTGGACTGGGTGGACGAGTCCACCCCGACGACGAGCGGACCCTCGGCTGCTGACATCGGGCTCTCCCTTTTTCGCGGCTCTGCGGGATCTGTGCTGGTCACAGGGTTGCCCGGACCGTCATGGCCCGGGTCCCGCGCTTCGTCCCTGGACCCATGTGACCAGGGTTTCCTACTTCGTCTCTTCCCAGAGACGCGTCCGCATACTAATTTGTAAACCGCCATGACGAAATAGTCGGAGCTAGCAAGGAGCCGCGACATGAACTACCAGCCCACCCCCGAGGACAGGTTCACCTTCGGCCTGTGGACCGTCGGCTGGCAGGGAAGGGACCCGTTCGGCGACGCCACGCGGCGCGCCCTGGACCCGGTCGAGACGGTGCAGCGCCTGGCCGAGCTCGGCGCCTACGGAGTGACCTTCCACGACGACGACCTGATCCCCTTCGGGTCCTCGGACAGCGAGCGCGAGTCGCACATCAAGCGGTTCAGGCAGACCCTGGACGCCACGGGCCTCAAGGTGCCGATGGCCACCACCAACCTGTTCACGCACCCCGTCTTCAAGGACGGCGCGTTCACCTCGAACGACCGCGACGTGCGCCGCTACGCACTGCGCAAGACCATCCGCAACGTCGACCTCGCGGTCGAGCTCGGGGCCGAGACGTACGTCGCCTGGGGCGGCCGGGAGGGAGCGGAGTCCGGGGCGGCCAAGGACGTACGCGTCGCCCTCGACCGCATGAAGGAAGCCTTCGACCTCCTCGGCGAGTACGTGATCTCGCAGGGCTACGACCTGAAGTTCGCGATCGAGCCCAAGCCGAACGAGCCCCGCGGCGACATCCTCCTCCCCACCGTCGGCCACGCCCTCGCGTTCATCGAGCGCCTGGAGCGCCCGGAGATGTACGGCGTCAACCCGGAGGTCGGTCACGAGCAGATGGCCGGGCTGAACTTCGCGCACGGCATCGCGCAGGCCCTGTGGGCGGGCAAGCTCTTCCACATCGACCTCAACGGTCAGTCCGGCATCAAGTACGACCAGGACCTGCGGTTCGGAGCCGGCGATCTGCGGTCCGCGTTCTGGCTGGTCGACCTCCTGGAGAGCGCCGGTTACGCGGGTCCGAAGCACTTCGACTTCAAGCCGCCGCGGACCGAGGACTTCGACGGCGTCTGGGCGTCGGCGGAGGGCTGCATGCGCAACTACCTGATCCTGCGCGAGCGCGCGGCGGCGTTCCGCGCCGATCCCGAGGTCCAGGCGGCGCTGCGCGCCTCGCGTCTGCACGAGCTGGCGCAGCCCACCGCGGAGGACGGCCTGGCGGCGCTGCTCGCCGACCGTGCTGCCTTCGAGGACTTCGACGTCGAGGCCGCGGCCGCGCGCGGGATGGCCTTCGAGCAGCTGGACCAGCTGGCGATGGAGCATCTCCTGGGCGCTCGGGGCTGATCGGGCCGCTCCCAAGGGCACGATCGGGCCGCTCTCAAGGGCACGGACCCGCCTTCCGGTGGGTCCGGCCCGCCCTCCGCGGCCGCTGATCCTCGCGTGGAATATCCCGGAATCACGCGATCCATGGCATGAGTCCGCATCAACTTCCGCATAAGGGTCGCGCGATGACCGGTTCGGGACGACTCTTGGCGGTATGGCCATGCCGCCCGAACCGCCTCAGCCTCCACGGTCGCAGGGAGACCTGCACCCTCCAGGGGGTGATGTCCAGGGCCCGCGTTCCGGTGGGTCCGGCCCGCCGTCCTCCGGCGGTTACGGTCCTCCGTCTTCCGGCGGCTATGGTCCTCCGTCCTCCGGCGGTTACGGTCCGCCCCCGGGTCGCTATGGCGCTCCTCCGGGGGCCAACGACCCTTCCCCTGGGGAGTACGGTTCACCGGCACAAGGGGGCGATTGGCCTCCCGGGCAGGGCGGCGGGGGATGGCCGCCACCTCCGCCACCGCCGCCACCCGGACCGCCGGACGGGCCCGGTGGTCATCGCGGCGGGCGGCGCCGCAACACCCTGCTCCTCGTCATCGCCGCGATCGTCGGCGTCGGCGTCATTGTCGCCGTGGCCGTGGCGGCCACGGGCGGCGGGAAGGACAAGAAGTCCCCCACCGAGAGCAGCGGGCGGTCGCCGAGTCCCTCGCTGAGTCTTCCGTCCGAACTGCCGTCACTTCCCTCGGGCCTGCCCAGTGTCGTGCCGTCGCTCCCCACGGACCTGCCCACCGGGCTGGTGCCCAGCGACCTGCAATCGTTGTTCCCGTCCCTCGCGGACGACGAGGTGCCGTACTACATGCTCCGGAAGGGCGATTGTTTCGACACGGACGACAGTCTGCCCGGACAGGCCGCCAAGCGGCGGTGCACCCAACCCCACGACGCCGAAGTGGTGAAGGTCTCCGAACTCAACGGTACCTACACGACGGACGCGGCCCTCAAGAAGGCCGCGTCCGCGTTGTGCAAGGCTCCTCTGGAGCGAAAGGCGGCAGGCCAGGCCGCCGGCACGGTGCGCGACACCGTCGTGCAGTACCCGGACACCGGTGGCTACAAGACCGGTATCGACAAGGTCGCCTGCAGCCTGGCCGCGGACGTCGGCAAGGGCACCCACAAGCTCACCGGGCCGCTGAAGTGAGCGACACGCGTGCGTGGCCGCTGTCCATCTTCCACGCACGCGTGCCGAGTTCGAGGGGGTCCGGGATCAGAACCCGTGCGGCAGCCGCACATAGGTGACCGTCGTCTCGATGCCGCTGTCCACCAGCCGGCCCTGTGCGTCGAAGGCGCCCGCCCCGTCGGTCATCCCGAAGTCGTTGTCGTTGATGAGGGCGAGAGTGCCGTGGTCCACGCGTGCGACGCCCTCGATCTTGCCGGGTACCCCCGCCACGGTGCCAAGGTCGACAACCAGACGCTTGGTCAGCACCGGAACGCCGGCCGACGCGGGGTCGTCCAACTGCTCCAGCGAGGGCGACGTGGTGTCGCTGTCCCAGGGACCGCCGAGGATGTCCGCGTCGCGCGTGAGCCGTACCGACTGCAGACGGGCCGCATTGTCGGTGCGCTCCTCGACGAGCAGTCGGTCGCGGCCGACGGCCACCACGGAGGAGATCTTCAGCTCGGACGTGTCGTCCTCGCTCGGGTCGACCACGTTCACCGGGTCGAAGCGGTACGCGTACTCGGCGGTCACGGCGCGCTTCTTGGGCGAGAAGCGCAGCAGCCGTGTGGTGCGCGACGCGTCTCCCGCGCCCCCGTCCGGCAGTGAGAGCGGGCTCTGCAGGGCCATCACCAGGTCACCGTCGGGGAGCTGGGCGAGCCCTTCGAGTCCACGGTTGATCTTGCGGTGGAGCAGGACGGTGGGCAGCGCCTCGACGACCGGGTAGTCAGTGCCGGTCAGGTTGAGACCCTTGGGCACATAGCGCGTGAGTACCTTCCCGCGCGCGGAGACATGGACCAGCGACGGGCCGTACTCGTCGACGAGCCAGAACGAACCGTCCTTCGCCCGCACGATGCCCTCGGTGTCCAGGCCGTTCGGGTTGTACGCGAGCGGGGTCTGCGCGTCGTAGGAGTACGGCGCCTCGTCGCGTCCCGCCCGGTTGGACAGCCCGGTGACCGGCTTCCCCGAGGACGTGGTGATCGGGATCGCGTCGAGCACCTTCACGGTGTCGCCGCACACCCGGATCTTCACGATCGCCGGGTCGAAGCCCGGGACCGGGAACGTCCGGCGCTTCTTGCCGTCAACCTTGATCTGGCCGTTGGGCCCCCGGTCGGTGATCGTCCAGTATTCGCCCTTGCGTCCGGTCGGGTAGATGTCGCTGCCGATGCCGCCGAGGTCGACACCGCGGTCGTTGTCCACCGTGCCGGGCAGCAGCGCGTTGCTGAACGCGCCGAGGGGGAGGTCTCCGAGCGTCGCGGTGTGCGTCACGTGCGGTTGCGCGGGTCCGGAGGTCGCGCTCGCGGTGCCGGCCACCACGAAGGCGGCCAGCACGGCGAGGGGTACGCCCAGGACGACGGATCGGTGGACGTGGCGCCGGCCGACGGCATGCGGGGACATCAGGCCTCCTGAGACACAAGTTCGTTGACAGCGGCCAGAGTTGGCCCCGATGTCGAACAGCTCACGACCTGAGGATGAACGCCGTGCGTCAACCAATCATCGGGTCTTCCTCGTTTGCCGCGAGGCCGGTTGACGGGTCTTCACCGCCGCCTGGGAGCCCCGTAGGACGCACTCCTTCCGGTAGGGCCAACACGTGCCGTCGCGTCCGATCCGCGGCTCACGAGAAGTCGTACGGGGCCCAGTCGGCGACCCGGCGGTACCCGAGGCGCTGGTAGAGGGCGTTGCTCGTGGGGTTGGCCGCGTTCGTGAACAGCACGACCTCCCTGGCGCCTGCGGCGAGCGCGGCCCTGCTCACCTCGGCACTCACGGCGGCCGCGTAGCCGCGGCCCCGGAGGTGTGACGGGGTGTAGACGGGATCCACCCGGACCTGGCCGGCGACCATCGGGTTCACGCCCGCCATGGAGACGGGCGTGCCGTCCGGGGTCTCCCAGTAGGTATAGCGCTTCTCGGCGAAGCGGGTGCCGGCCCAGGAAGCGGCGTCGATCGAGACGGTTTCCCCGACGTCCGCGGCGAACTCACCGCACCAGCGCATGAGGTGCTCGTGGTCCTGCTCGCCCACCATCCGGCCGCGGCCCTCCGGGTTCGGCTCCGGCAGGGTGAGCGTGCCGAGGCGGTACAGATGCATCCGGACGCGGAGTGTCGGCGTCGCGCCGGTGCGCCGCTGCCATGCCTCGGCGAAGGCGGTGGCGGTGTCGTGGTCCGCGGTGACGCCGGCGAAGCGGTGTCCGAGGGCCGCAAGCTGGGCGGCGAGGGCGTCGGCCTGCTCGGGGGAGAGAGCGGTGAGAGTCAGACGGCGGGTCGGCGGACGGTAGAAGATCGCCTGGGTCTCGCCCTTTGACTCCAGTCGGCCGAAGAGGACGGCCCCGGGTTCGAACGCGCCCGGGACGGTCCGCCACTTCTCCAACACCCTGAGCGGCGTGTTGTGCAGGACGGGGCGCGAGCGCAGGAAGTCTCCCGATCGGGCGAGAAAGTCGTCAATGTCTTCGGTGAGGTGCCAGTCGTCCGAACGCATGCCTCATGATTTCGCATCCTGACAGGTTCGCGGGTGGTTTCCGCCGGGCGAGGCCGCGGAACCTCGTGCGGCGCGCCGGAGGCCGGTCCGGAATCCGCCGAGCACCACTTGATGCCCAGCTTGCGCCACCGTCATCTGCGCGGTGTTCGACCCCTGGTGCGTGCGCCCTGTCTGGAGTTGGGTATTCCCTGTGCGGAGACCGGGCTCGCCGACTCCTACCGGCAGGCCCTGTGCCCTGTGCGCGAGACCGGAGAGCCTCTCAGGGTTGAGTAGGGGGCACGCGTCAGGGACGTATCAGGGTCGCGGTCCGGAACCGTGGGACACGGGGACCCGTTCTCAGGACAGAGAGCGGCAGCAGCCGCGGAGGAGGCGACACATGTCGAAGAACGCGAAGATCGCCGCAGGAGGTGTGGCGGTCGGCCTGATTCTGTTGATCTGGCTGCCCTGGTGGGCCGCCTTCCTGATCGTGCTGGGAGTTCCGGCGGCCGCGTATCTGGCGCTGGACCCCTCGCAGCGGCGCCGGCTGCGCCGTGCCACCCGCAAGGAGCTCGGCCGCTGAGGAGCGACCGCCCATCCGTCGGGAGCCCCTCCGATCACCGCGGCCGGTGAGGGCCGGAGAGACCGACACAACTGACACGGGGGACTGATCAAGGCCGCGTCACCGGGATTCCGTGTGACGCGGCCACTCAGCTGGGGCGGACCGCCATCTTGTCCAGGGCCTCCAGGAGGCCGGGCAACTCCGGTCCGCGACCGACGGGCAGGACCTCGCCGGGTTCCTCGTCGAGCAGGACGAACGCGATGTCGTCGGTCCTGGCGACGAGCGACCAGCCGGGGCCGTCGGCGCGCAGGGTACGAGCGTCGCCCGTGGCGAAGGACGAGCGGACACGGCCCAGTGGGGGCGGTGTGTCCACGTACGAGCGTGCCTCCGCGAGAACGCGGCGGACACCGGCGCGGTTCCCGCCCTCGCCATCCTTGTCCGGAGAGTCCTCGGCGTCGTCCGATGGCTGCCCGGCACCGTCCGAGGGCGCGAAATCACTGTCGTCGATCTGCTCGCGCCACATCGCCCACTGGAGCGCGATCTCGTCGGCGCCGTGGCGTCGCTGGGCCGGTCCCCAGGTGGAGGTGTCCGGCGGGCTGAGCGGAGGTCGGTCCGTGAGCTCCGTCGACGGATCGTGCGGAGCCGGCACCCCGGGGGCCGAGACGGCTACATCGAGGGGCCAGCCGGGCAGTGCGGCGACGACCGTCCGCTCGTCCGGTGACAGTTCGTGCTCCATTCCGCAGTCCCAGGACGCGATGGCGACGGCGACCAGGGAGACGTCGTCGATGATGACGGTCCACCGCGCGCCCTCACTGTCCTGGCCGAGCACCAGCCCGTACCCCTCCGCGAGAGGCGCGAGGTCGAGCGTCGCGCAGGCCTCCGGGTAGTCGTCGCCGAGCACGCTGGGGAACTTCGCCGGTGTCAGCAACACCGCCGTCAGCACGTACAGCGCGTCGTCGTCCCCGGTGGCGACGGCGTCTTCGTCCGTCCCGGCCATTCCAGCCTCCCGATCGCTCCATCTGTCGGCGCACCTTAAGCGACCGGAAGGCGCTTGTCACGGGCCCGAAACGCATGCGGAGCTGCAGCTATCCGACTGGACAGGGGCGAAACGCCCGCGCGGGCCCGCCCAGGTCAGGCCGCGGGCAGTCCGAGCAGGGTACGGGCGACGGCCTGCGGCGACTCGTCCCGCTCACGGGCGAGGGCGATGACGGCCCGGCAGGCCAGCTCGTTCACGCCGAACGACAGCGCCTCCGGCGACACCCAGGCGGCCGCCTCGTCGATCTGCTCCTGGTTGTCCTCCGCGCACGCGGACACGTACGCCGCGGCCGCCTCGAAGAGGTTGTATGTGCGCTTTCTCTCCTTCCGAGCCGTCTCCGGCGGGCGCCCCTCGGGCCGTTCGGCCGTCTTCCTGCGTCCCATCGTGCGGAGTCTGCCGAATATGCCGGGCATCGGGTCACCATCCCCCTGCGTGATCGCTGATCGTGCAGTTGCTGCTACTCAACGTAGAGACGGAGTCGCGGCGACAGAAGAGGGACGGCCCGGTGAAGCTCTGCCCCGTCTCAGCGGCCGACCGCGTCGAGTGAGTCGAGGGTGGTCCGCAGCCAGGTCAGTTCGGCCTGGGTGGTGGCCCGCGCGATGGTGAGGATGCCGCGTCGGAAGGGGTCGTCCAGCTCCTCGGCACGCAGCGGCCGGTCGCCGTCGTAGAAGAAGCTCGCGGGTTCCTCCAGGAAGGCCAGCCTGCGGCGCAGCACGGTGGCCTGCGCCTCGGGGTCCTGCAGATGCCGCAGGAAGGCGAGCACCGTGAACCAGCGGTTCTCGTCCGTGATGTCCCGCAGCGCCGGGTCCGCGAGCCTGCGGCGCAGTTCGCGCCTGCCCTCCTCGGTGAGTGTCAGGACGTGACGCGGGGCGGCCACCGAGCCTGGCTGTGTGGCCCGCTCCAGCAGCTGCCCGTTCTCCAGCCGCTTGATGGCGGGATACAGCGTGCTCTCCGCCACCGGCTTCACATGGCCCGTCAGCGCGGTGATGCGTTTGCGCAGCTCATAGCCGTGCAGCGGGGCGTCGTACAGAAATCCGAGGATGGCCAGCTCCAGCATGCCCACATTCTGCCCTACCAGCGTTGTACATCGCTTCTTTCATACATCGGAACCGATGTATGCTCCTGGGGCAGTGGGAACGAAGGAACGGCGACAGGGGAGAGCGCTATGCGGCAGGCCGAGTTCGACGGCAGGGGAAGCGAGATCCGCTGGACCGAGGCGGCGGGCGCGGGACCCGCGCGCGTGTACGTGCACGGTCTGGGGTCGGCCTCGACGGTCTACAACGCGCATATCGCGGCCCGGCCCGAACTGGCGGGACGCCGCACCCTGTTCGTCGACCTGCCCGGCCACGGCATCAGTGACCGGCCCGCGGACTTCGGCTACACCCTGGAGGACCACGCCACGGCGCTGGCGGTCGCCCTGGACGCCGCTGAGGTCACCGGGGCGGAACTCGTCGCACACAGCATGGGCGGCGCTGTCGCCATCGTGCTGGCCCATCACCGGCCCGAACTCGTCTCGAGGCTCGTCCTCGTGGAGGCCAACCTCGACCCGTACCCTCCGGCCACCCCGGGCAGCAGTGGCATCGCCTCCTACGAGGAGGACGACTACGTCGAGAACGGCGGTCACGCGCGCGTGCTCGAAAAGGTCGGCCCCTCCTGGGCCGCGACGATGCGCCTTGCCGATCCGCGCGCCCTGCACCGCACGGCGAAGGGGCTCGGGCAGGGCACCGGCCCGACGATGCGTCAGCTGCTCGTCGGGCTGACCGTGGAGCGTGTCTACCTCCAGGGCGAACTCAGCGGTGAACTGCCGGGAGCGGAAGGCCTGGAGGCGGCAGGGGTGCGCGTCGTGACCGTGCCGGGCGCCGGACACAACATCATGTTCGACAACCCCGACGTCTTCGCGGCGGCCGTCGCCGGTACGGCCTGACGGCCGATCACCGGATCCGGTCGGCGGTCATCCCCGGCGTACGGCCAGCGCGAGGAAGCGGGCGTCCTCGTCCACGTACGAGGTCATGTCCCAGCCGGAACCGGCCAGCAGGGGACCCAGGTTGGCCTCGGCGCGCAGGTCGTCCGGAGTGATCTGCCGTCCCTGGCGGGCCGCGAGAGCCGCCCGGCCGATCGGGTGGAAGAGGGCCAGCTTGCCTCCGGGCCGTACCACCCGGGCCAACTCCCGCAGATTCTCACCCGGGTTCGGCAGGTGGGCGACGAGTCCGGCCGCGAACACCGCGTCCAGCGACTCCGAACGCAGCGGCAGTCCGGTGACATCGGCCAGCAGCAGCTGCCCGTCGCGGTCGCGTCCCGCCCGAACCGCGGCCTCCAGCATGGCCGGCGTCAGATCGGCTCCGACGATCACCCCGGTGCCGCCCACGGCCGCTCGCAACGGAGGCAGGGCCCGTCCGGTGCCGCAGCCCGCGTCGAGCACGCGGTCACCCGCGTGCAGCCCCATGCGCGCCACAGCGGCCGCGTACGCGGGCCCGTCGTCGGGGAAGCGGCTGTCCCATTCGGCGGCGCGCGCGCCGAAGAACTTCTGGACGTGTGTGTGGTCGTCGCTCATGTGCCGCATGATCTCTCACCGACACGAAGGATGACGCGGCGCACACGTTCGAGCCCGGCGCGATCGCTCAGGTGCATCTCTTCGTCACTTTGCAACAGCTTTCGAAATGCGCCCCAGTCGTGCGCCCCAGCGCGCACTAGCGTCCCTGGGTCATGGGACACATGGACCACGCCGCCTTCGGCTGGCTGACCCCCGTACTGTCGTACGCGATGGCCTGCATAGGCTCCGCGCTGGGGCTGCGCTGCACGGTCCGCGCACTCGACGCCACCGGACGGTCGCGCCGCAACTGGCTCCTCGCGGCGGCCTCCGCGATCGGCACCGGCATCTGGACGATGCACTTCGTGGCGATGCTCGGCTTCGGTGTCACCGGCACGGAGATCCGCTACAACGTGCCGCTGACCATCTTCAGCCTGCTGGTCGCCATGGCTGTCGTCGGCGCGGGCCTGTTCGCCGTCGGCTACGGCCGCGACCGGCACCGCGCACTCGTCATCGGCGGGCTCACCACCGGGTTCGGTGTCGCGAGCATGCACTACCTGGGCATGGCGGCGCTGCGGCTGCACGGTCAGGTGCGCTACGACCCGGCACTCGTCGGGCTCTCCGTCGTGATCGGCGTGATCGCAGCGACCGCCGCGCTGTGGGCCGCGCTCTCCATCAGGTCCCCCGTGGCGGTGGCCGTCGCCTCCCTCGTCATGGGCGGCGCGGTGAGCAGCATGCACTACACCGGAATGATGGCGGTGAGCGTACGCGTGAGCCCCTCCGGCGGCGCACTGCCCGGGGTCACGGCCATGCAGTTCATCTTCCCCCTCGCCGTCGGTCTCGGGTCCTACCTCTTCTTGACGGCGGCGTTCGTCGCGCTCTCCCCGATGTCCGGCCGGCCCGAGGCGTCCGCGCCGGCCCGGCGGCCGGTCGAGAGCGTTGCCCGCTGACAGCGGTCCCGGAGCCGCCGCGGCCCGTGCGGCACCCCCGAACCTCTCCGATCGAGGAGGCCATGCGTACACCCCGTAGGACCACCAAAGCCGGCGCCCAGCCAGCGCCGCCGTTGCGCGGTCGGCGTGCGCACGCGGGCCCGCCGGCCGACGAGGGCGCGGACATCGGCGAGCCCGTCGCCGGGCCTTCGCCGGAAGCACTCGCGCGCGCGGTGCGGTGGCACATCCGGCCCCGCACCGTCCGGGCCAAGATCGTCAGCCTGCTGATGGTGCCGATCGTCTCCCTGCTCGCCCTCTGGGCCTACGCCACGGTGAGCACGGCGCAGGACGTCGCGCGCCTGCGGCAGGTGCAACGCGTGGACTCGACGGTCCGGGCCCCCGTCGACGCCGCGGTCGCCGCGCTCCAGGCCGAACGGGCGGAAGCCGTCCGCTATGCGACGGACCCCGCCACGGTGCCGCCGAGCGACTTCAAGGACCTCTCACGGCTCACCGACCGCGCCGTTGCGAAACTGCGCCTTGGGGACCGCAACACTGTCGCCGACGGCGCCGACCTGCCTGCCGGAGTGGCCGGGCGGCTCACCGCTTTCGTCGCCGACGCGGAGCGACTGCGGTCGTTGCGCACTGGCGTACTGGAACGCCGTACCGGATGGGACGAGGCATACGGGGAGTACACCAGGACCATTTCGACGGCGTTCGGTGTCGACGGAGCGCTCACCGGTATCTCCGGTGCGGGCCTGCGCTCCGAGGCGCGCGTCCTGCTCGAATTCTCCAGGGCGGGGGAGGCGCTCGCCCAGGAGAACGCCGTGCTCGGCGGGGCCCGGCTCGCCGGGACCCTCGACGGCGAGCGGCTAAGGCTGTTCACGGGGGCCGTCGAAACCCGCCGCACCTTGACGGACGCCGCCGCGCCGGATCTCGGCGGGCCCGAACGAGCCGCCTGGAACGACCTCGTGGAGGGGAGCGCGTACGACGACGTGCGCGCCGTCGAGGACAAGGTGCTCGTCTCGCGCCCCGGCGCCAAGGCCCTCGATGCCGCCCCGGAGACCGTCTGGAACATCGCTCACGAGCGCGTGAGCGACGGGATGCGCACGGTAGAGGCCGACGCGGGCCGTGGTGTCGCGGACGGGAGCGACCCGCTCGGGCACGCCCTGCTCACCCCCGCCGGTGCCGCGGTCCTCTGCGGCCTCGCCGCCGTCGTCGCCTCGCTGATCATCTCCGTACGCATCGGACGCGACCTCGTCGTCGAACTCGGCGGCCTGCGGGACAGCGCACTCGACATCGCCCGCCGGAAACTCCCCGAGGCCATGCGCAGACTGCGCGCGGGCGACACGGTCGACGTGGACGACGAGGCCCCGCTGAGGCGGCCTTCGGAGGACGAGACCGGACAGGTCGCCCAGGCACTGAACACCGTGCACCGAGCCGCCCTGCGCGCCGCGGTCGAGCGCGCGGAGCTGGCCGGTGGCATCTCCGGGGTCTTCGTCAATCTCGCCCGGCGCAGCCAGGTACTCGTGCACCGGCAGCTGAATCTCCTGGACGCCATGGAGCGCAGGTCCGAAGACCCGGACGAGCTGAGCGACCTCTTCCGGCTCGACCACCTCACCACACGGATGCGGCGTCACGCGGAGAGCCTGATCATCCTTTCCGGAGCCGCCCCCGGACGGGCCTGGCGAAGGCCCGTCTCGCTGACGAACGTGGTCCGGGCGGCAGTCTCCGAAGTCGAGGACTACGCGCGCGTGGAGGTACGGCAACTCCCCGAGGTGGCGGTGGTCGGCGGAGCGGTCGCCGACCTCACCCATCTTCTGGCGGAAGTCGTCGAGAACGCGGCCCAGTTCTCGCCCCCGCACACCAGAGTGCGGATCACCGGCGAACCGGTCGGAAACGGCTACGTGATCGAGGTCGAGGACCGCGGGCTGGGCATGGGCAAGGAGAGGATCGCCGAGGCCAACCGGCGCATCGAGCAGTCCGAGGCGCTCGACCTGTTCGACAGCGACCGGCTCGGCCTCTTCGTGGTCAGCAGGCTCTCGGCCCGGCACGGCATCAGGGTGCACCTGCGGACCTCGCCCTACGGGGGCACCACCGCGGTCGTCCTGCTGCCCACGGCGCTGCTGCACGACGGCCCGGCGGAACGTTCCCTCCGCAAGGCCGACACGGACAGGCCGTTGGAAACGCAGTACGCGCGCGTGTCGGCCGCTCCGGAGCACGACGCCGTCCAGGCCGCCACTGGGCGGCCCGCACTGGTCCCCCCGAGGCCGAAGGCTTCCAAGGCCCCGGCGAACGGTTCACGGGAGACCCCGTCTGCGGCGAACGGTTCGAAGGAGACCGCGCCTCCGGCAGTCGCGGCGCTCCGTCTGCACCGTCCCCGGGACGACTCCGAGGGCTCCGACGACCTTCCACGCCGTGTCCGCCAGGCGAACCTCGCCCCCCAACTGCGCGGACAGCGTTCCGAGGAGTCGGCGGAGCCCCCGGTGTCCACGGCGGACGACGAGCGCACACCGGAACTCGTACGGGCGCGTATGGCCGCGTACCGGGCCGGCTGGGTACGCGGCGGCGGCCGGTCGCCCGGCGTCGGCGCCACCCCCGGCCCCGAAGCGGGCAGCGACAGCAGCGAAGGAGACCCCGCATGATCCAGGATCCGAGCACGGGAAGCGCCCAGCGGTCCGGCGAACTCGACTGGCTGCTGGACGACATGGTGCTGCGCGTGACCGAAGTACGACACGCCGTGGTGCTGTCGAACGACGGACTGGCAGTGGGCGCGTCCACCGCCCTGCGGCGCGAGGACGCCGAACACCTCGCGGCCGTCGCTTCCGGATTCCACAGTCTGGCCAAGGGGGCGGGCCGCCACTTCGGCGCGGGCGGGGTACGCCAGACGATGGTGGAGATGGACGAGGGGTTCCTGTTCGTCGCCGCGGCGGGGGACGGTTCGTGCCTCGCCGTCCTGACCGCCGTCACCGCCGACATCGGCCTCGTGGCGTACGAGATGGCGCTTCTGGTCAAGCGCGTCGGTGAGCATCTCCACGCCCCGCCGCGCGTCGCGGTACAGCCGCCCGCGGCAGGATGACCGAGGACGGCCTGTGCAGATGACCGAAGACACATCGGGCTCCCCGCCACAGCCGGGGAGCCAGTGGTACGACCAGGAGGCGGGGCCACTCGTCCGTCCCTACGCCATGACGGGCGGCCGAACCAAAGCCGGTCCGACCGGGATGCACTTCGATCTGATCGCCCTGGTCACGCTCGACAGCGCCGCACCAGGGACCGACGAGGACACCTCGCTCGGTCCGGAGCACCGGACCCTGATCGAGCTGTGCCGCACCGAGACGCAGTCGGTCGCCGAACTGGCCGCGGGCGCCGATCTTCCCGTAGGTGTGGTCAGGGTGCTCCTGGGCGACCTCCTGGAACGGAGCTGTGTCACCGTGAGCCGCCCGGTGCCGCCCGCCCAACTGCCCGACGAGCGCATCCTCCGCGAGGTGATCGCGGGGCTGAGGGCGCTCTAGGCGATCCACTTCGGTCGGCACTGCGGCTCTTCGATTTCACTCCTGGGCACTGAATGGGTGTGTTCCGGTCGAAAGAGGCAATGTGCGGTCCAACCCCGTTCGCCGGAACCGCAGTTGTCATGATGCTGACTTCGCGCACCCGTACAGACGCACCGATGCCGGCGGATGTCGGCACTCCCGAGAGAGGTGATCGATGGTCTCCGAGAACTCCGATGCCTCGGGTGGCGACTCGACCGCCCTGGCATTGAAGATATTGGTCGCCGGTGGGTTCGGCGTGGGAAAGACCACCCTGGTGGGCGCGGTCAGCGAGATCCGGCCGCTGCGCACCGAGGAACTGCTGAGCGAGGCCGGTCAGTCGGTGGACGACACCGGCGGAGTGGGCCAGAAGGTCACCACGACCGTGGCCATGGACTTCGGACGCATCACCATCAGGTCCGGCCTCTCGCTCTACCTCTTCGGAACACCCGGCCAGGACCGTTTCTGGTTCCTCTGGGACGAGCTGTCGACGGGCGCTCTCGGTGCCGTCGTTCTCGCGGACACCCGCCGGCTGGAGGACTGCTTCCCCGCGGTCGACTACTTCGAGCACCGGCGCATCCCGTTCGTGGTGGCCGTCAACTGCTTCGCGGACGCACGCGCTTACGGGGCCCAGGACGTGTCCCGCGCCCTCGACCTCGACCGAGGCACGCCGGTCGTCCTCTGCGACGCCCGTGACCGCGACTCCGGGAAGGAGGTACTGATCCGGCTCGTCGAATACGCCGGGAGGGTACACACCGCCCGGCTGCTCGACTCCGTCGGCTGAGGCCGCTCGTCGACATCTGCGCCGGCCCCGCTCGGCCCTCCCCGGGCACCATCGCTCGACTTCCCCGTTGCGCGACCGCTCACGCCTGCTCGTCGGCCATCTTCTCTGCCATGCCACCCATCCGCCTTGCCCGGACGGCGGCTGTGGGGAAGGCTTGCTGGTCGAGTCCTCCGGCCAGGGGGAACGACACACGGGGAGACCGGATCATGGAGCAGAACACGGGACTTGGCTGGTTGCTGGACGACCTCACCCAGCGCGTCGAGCACGTTCGGCACGCGCTGGTGCTGTCCAACGACGGGCTGGTGACGGGCGCGAGCACAGGACTTCGGCGGGAGGACGCCGAACACCTCGCCGCGGTGTCTTCGGGACTGCACAGCCTGGCCAAGGGCTCCGGCCGCCATTTCGGTGCCGGGCAAGTACGGCAGACGATGGTCGAGTTCGACGAAGCGGTGCTCTTCGTCACCGCGGCCGGCGCGGGGAGTTGTCTGTCCGTCCTCAGCGGGGCGGAGGCGGACATCGGCCAGGTCGCCTATGAGATGACGTTGCTGGTGAACCGCGTCGGCGAACACCTTGGCGTGGATGCGCGACAGCCGGAAGGCAAGCCCGCTTCAGACCTCTGACCTGCCGATATGTCGTCGCGGCCGAAGTTTTCCACAGGCTCGCCACGATGTCCGACGAGCCGGATACGGTTTTTCCCGAGGCGAGCGCACACCGGCGCGAGCCTTCGACACCACAGGGGAGACCGTCATGTCCGGCAACACCATCACGCCGTCCGCCACCTGCTCGCTCAGTCGGGCCGCACGGGAACTGGAGCTCAGGCGCGGCGAGTTCGACCTCGCCCTGCACCTCGGCTGCGTGCGCTCGGTTCCCGACGAGGGAGGCGGGGGACGCCGGGTCGCACGCGCGGAGATCGACCGGGTGCGCGCCGAAGCCGGTTTCCCGGAGGCGCTGCGCGAGCGGGTGAAGGCCGTCGGCACCACGGATGGTGCCGCGCTCATGGGCGTCACGAGCACACGGTTCACCCGCCTCGCGCGCCTGGGACTGGTGGTGCCGGTCAAATTTTATTTCAACCGCTACCGGGTAGTCGTATGGCTCTACCTCGCCGAGGAACTGCGGCAGTTCACCACCGACGAGCAGAACGCGCCGCTGCTGAGCGGGCGGACGCCCGAAGGTCTCCGCGATCAGCTCGACGAAGGCCTGGACCTCCGTCCTCGCAACTGGCGTGGCCGTCACATGGGGTTCCTGCTGAGGCAGACCGAGGATTCCTGGGCCCGGGCCGCCGTGGTGGCGTCCCTGCTCGACCCCGTCCAAGTGGCCGAGATCGTCCAGGATCCCTACGAGCGCGCCCATCTCAACCGCCTCCGGCCCGCGCCTGTTTCACAAGCCGCGCCGGACTCGCCCGGGGCCCGGATCGCCGAGCGCATCACTACGGCGGACGACCCCGACGAGATCAGCTGGCTCAGGGCCGACCTGGGTCAGAGCGTCTGCGAAGCGAGGGAGGACCACCCCGCGCCCCGCCCGACACCCGTTGCCTCAACCGTCGCAGCTTTGGGGTCGGCTCCCGCAGCGCCCGTCGGCCGGCCGGCAGGGGCTCCAATGCCAGCGGCCCCGCCGTCACCGGCCAGTGCTCAGCGCATCGCGCGAGAACGGTTCGCCGCCGTGGACGACCCGCTCAGGACCACGGAGTCCGCGCGGTCACGGAGGCTGCTCGGATGGCTGCGCCGCAGGAACCCGGACCCGCGCCCGCCTACAGCGCCCTGAAAAGGCCCTCCTGCACGACCGAGACGAGCAGGCGTCCCTCCCGGTCGTAGATGCGCCCGCGGGCCAGACCGCGGCCGCCCGTCGCGATCGGCGACTCCTGGTCGTACAGGAACCACTCGTCCGCGCGGAACGGCCGGTGGAACCACATGGCGTGGTCCAGCGACGCCATGTCGAAACCGCGCTGACCCCACAGCGGTTCCACCGGTATGCGGACAGCGTCCAGGAGAGTCATGTCGCTCGCGTAGGTGAGAGCACATGTGTGCACGAGCGGGTCGTCGCCCAGCGGTCCGACGGCACGCATCCACACCGCGCTGCGCGGCTCGGCGCCCTTGGTCTCCTCGGGCGTCCACCGCAGCCGGTCCACATAGCGGATGTCGAAAGGCTGGCGTCGCGCCATGCGCTCCAGCGCTTCCGGAAGAACGCCCAGATGCTCCTCGATCTCCTGCGTCACCGTCGGCAGGGACTCGGGGTCCGGCACCTCGCGGGCCGGCGGCAGCTGGTGCTCGAAGCTCCCTTCCTCAGGCTTGTGAAAGGAGGCGGTCAGATTGAAGATCGTGCGGCCCTGCTGCACAGCGGTGACGCGGCGCGTGGTGAACGACCGTCCGTCCCGCACCCGTTCGACCTGGTACACGATCGGGACGCCCGGCCGGCCCGGACGCAGGAAGTACGCGTGCAGCGAGTGCACCGGCCGGTCGCCCTCGGTGGTGCGGCCGGCGGCGACCAGCGCCTGGCCCGCCACCTGGCCACCGAAGACCCGCTGGAGGGACTCCTGCGGGCTGCGGCCCCGGAAGATGTTGACCTCGATCTGCTCCAGGTCGAGCAGGTCGACAAGCTTCTCGGCAGGGTTCGTCATCGGTGGGATTCTCCTGTGCTCACAGCTGTCCGACGTCGGTGACCTTGACGATGGCACGGCCTTCGGCGTCGGAGGCCGCGAGGTCGACCTCCGCGCTGACGCCCCAGTCGTGATCGCCGTTCGGGTCCGCGAAAGTCTGGCGGACGCGCCACAGTCCGTTCTGCGGCTCCTCCACGATCGACAGCAGCTTGGGGCCACGGGCGTCGGGACCCGTACCGAGGTCCTCGTACTCGTCCCAGTACTTGTCCATCGCCTCGCCCCAGGCGTCGGCGTCCCAGCCGGAATCGCCGTCCATCTCGCCGAGTTCGTGGACGTTGTCCAGCGCGGCGAGCTCGACCCTGCGGAACATCGCGTTGCGGACGAGGACCCGGAAGGCACGGGAGTTCGAGGTTACCGGCTTGACCTGGTCGGCCTTCTCCTGGGCCTCTTCGGCCGTCACCACCTCGGGGTTGGCGAGCTGCTCCCACTCGTCGAGGAGGCTGGAGTCGACCTGGCGCACCATCTCGCCGAGCCAGGCGATCAGGTCCTCCAGGTCCTCGGACTTGAGGTCGTCCGGGACGGTGTGCTCAAGGGCCTTGTAGGCGCTGGCCAGGTAGCGCAGGACGATGCCCTCGGTGCGGGCGAGCTCGTAGTTGGAGACGAACTCGGTGAAGGTCATTGCCCGTTCGTACATGTCACGGATGACGGACTTCGGCGACAGCGGGTGGTCGCCGACCCACGGATGGCTCGTGCGGTAGGTGTTGTACGCATGGAAGAGCAGCTCCTCCAGCGGCTTGGGGTACGACACGTCCTGGAGCCGCTCCATGCGCTCCTCGTACTCGACGCCGTCGGACTTCATCGCGGCCACGGCCTCGCCACGGGCTTTGTTCTGCTGGGCCGCGAGGATCTGCCGAGGATCGTCCAGCGTGGACTCCACGACGGACACCATGTCCAGGGCGTACGAGGGGGATTCGAGGTCCAGCAGCTCGAACGCGGCGAGCGCGAACGTCGACAGGGGCTGGTTGAGTGCGAAGTCCTGCTGGAGATCGACGGTGAGCCGCACGATGCGGCCGGTCGGGTCGGGCTCGTCGAGCTTCTCGACGACGCCGCCGTCGAGAAGCGAGCGATAGATCGCGATGGCCCGCCGGATGTGTCGCAGCTGCTGCTTTCGAGGCTCGTGGTTGTCCTCCAGCAGATGCCGCATCGCCTCGAAGGCGTTGCCGGGCCGGGCGATCACCGAGAGCAGCATCGTGTGCGTCACGCGGAAGCGCGAGGTCAGCGGCTCGGGATCGGAGGTGATGAGCTTCTCGAAGGTGGTCTCCGTCCAGCCGACGAAGCCCTCGGGAGCCTTCTTGCGCACCACCTTGCGGCGCTTCTTCGGGTCGTCGCCCGCCTTGGCCAGCGACTTCTCGTTCTCGATGACGTGCTCCGGCGCCTGAGCCACGACGTAGCCCGCCGTGTCGAACCCCGCGCGCCCGGCCCGGCCGGCGATCTGGTGGAACTCGCGGGCACGCAGCGTGCGCACCCGCGTCCCGTCGTACTTCGTCAGCGCGGTGAACAGCACCGTGCGGATGGGGACGTTGACGCCGACACCGAGGGTGTCCGTGCCGCAGATGACCTTCAGGAGACCGGCCTGGGCCAGCTTCTCCACCAGCCGGCGGTACTTGGGCAGCATGCCGGCGTGGTGCACGCCGATCCCATGGCGTACGTAACGGGAAAGGTTGCTGCCGAACTTGGTGGTGAACCGGAAGTTGCCGATCAGCTCGGCGATCCGGTCCTTCTCCTCACGCGTACACATGTTGATGCTCATCAGCGCCTGCGCCCGCTCCACGGCCTGCGCCTGGGTGAAGTGCACGATGTAGACCGGGGCCTGCTTGGTGGCGAGCAGTTCGGTGAGCGTCTCCGTCAGCGGAGTGAGCACGTACTCGTAGGACAGCGGGACGGGCCGGATCGCCGAGCGGACCACCGCGGTGGGGCGGCCGGTGCGCCGAGTGAGGTCCTTCTCGAACATCGAGACGTCGCCGAGGGTCGCCGACATCAGGATGAACTGCGCCTGGGGAAGTTCCAGGATCGGGATCTGCCAGGCCCAGCCCCGGTCGCCCTCGGCGTAGAAGTGGAACTCGTCCATGACGACCTGACCGACGTCGGCGTGCTTGCCGTCCCGCAGCGCGATGGACGCCAGGACCTCGGCTGTGCAGCAGATCACCGGAGCGTCGGCGTTCACGGAGGCGTCGCCGGTGAGCATGCCGACGTTCTCGGTGCCGAACATCTTGCACAGCTCGAAGAACTTCTCCGAGACGAGCGCCTTGATCGGCGCCGTGTAGAAGGTGACCTCGTCCCGGGCGAGCGCGGCGAAGTGCGCACCGGCGGCGATCATGCTCTTGCCCGAGCCTGTGGGTGTCGAGACAACCACGTTCGCACCCGAGACCACCTCGATCAGCGCTTCCTCCTGATGGGGGTAGAGCGTGAGACCGCGTTCCCCGGCCCACGACTCGAAGGCTTCGTAGAGGGCGTCGGGGTCTGCGGTCGGCGGCAGCTGATCGATAAGGGTCACGCCCCCATCTTGCCTGTCGATACACGTGATGGGGGAATCGGATGCTCAGGGGAAGATCACGACCGCTACGCTGTGGCGCCGGCGTCGCGTCAGCGTGCACGGACAACTGGACAGCGGTACAAGAGGAATAGGGCGGGGAACGGCCATGATGGGACCAGCACACTCACTGTCGGGGGCTGCGGCCTGGCTGGGCGTCGGAGCGGCGGCCGCAGCGGCCGGCCACACCATGCCCTGGCCGGTCCTGCTCGTCGGCGCCCTGATCTGCGCCGGCGCCGCTCTGGCCCCGGACCTGGACCACAAGGCCGCCACCATCTCGAACGCCTTCGGACCGGTGTCACGAAGGCTGTGCGAGATCGTCGACAAACTCTCCTACGCCGCCTACAAGGGGACCAGGAAGGCGGGCGACCCCCGGCGCAACGGCGGTCACCGCACGCTGACCCACACCTGGCTGTGGGCGGTGATGATCGGGGCGGGCACGGCTGGGCTGGCGATCACCTGCGGGCGCTGGGCGGTCCTGGCCATTCTCTTCGTGCACATGGTGCTCGCCATCGAGGGTCTGCTGTGGCGGGCCGCCCGCGGTTCCAGCAGCGACATCCTGGTCTGGCTGCTCGCCGCGACGACCTCGTGGATCCTCGCGCAAACCCTGGACAAGCCGGGCAACGGCGCGAACTGGCTGTTCACGGCGCCGGGCCAGGAGTACCTGTGGCTCGGCCTGCCGGTCGTCCTCGGCGCCCTGGTGCACTGCATCGGGGACGCGCTGACGGTGTCCGGCTGCCCGATCCTGTGGCCCATCCCGGTCGGCCGCAAGCGCTGGTACCCGATAGGCCCGCCCAAGGTGATGCGCTTCCGCGCGGGCAGCTGGGTCGAGCTCAAGGTGCTGACGCCGGTGTTCATGCTGCTGGGCGCCGTGGGCTGCGCGGCGGCGCTGAACTTCATCTGAGTTCGTCTCCTCCTGGGCCGCACCGGCGCTCGGCTCCTCCCGGGCCACGCCGGCGCCCGGTGCCTCCCTGGCCGCCCCCGCGCCCGGCTTCGTCGGTCTCGTCGGCCGGTACGGGGCGACTCGTGCCCGCAGCGGCGGTGTGCGATGGCGGGAGCGGCGGTCCGTCCGGGTGTCCGGCTCGGGCGGTGGGACGTCCGTCAGTGAGGGGATCGCGCCTGTTCCGCTCAGGCGTTCTCCCCTGCGCCGGACCCCTGCTCCCCGCCTCCGAACCGTCGCTCGAACTGGGCGATGCGGCCCTCCGAGTCCACCGTGCGGGCCTTGCCTGTGTAGAAGGGGTGGCTCTCCGAGGAGATCTCGACATCCACGACCGGGTAGGTCTCGCCGTCGTCCCAATCGATGGTCCGGTCGCTCGTCGCGGTCGAGCGTGTGAGGAAGGCGTAGCCGGCGGTGCGGTCGCGGAAGACCACGGGGTGGTAGTCGGGCTGCTTGTCCTGCTGCATGGGAACTCCTTGGGGCAGGCGCGGGACGGGTGTCGGTCAGCCGGACACGGCGTCCTCGTCGACGATGTGCATCGCGGCTTCCTCCGCCGAGGCCGCGGCGCCGTCGATGCCGATGTCCGTGGCGATGAGCCCGCTCTCCTCGTCCTCGTGCGCGCCTTCGTTCGGGGCCACCAGACGGCCGGAGCGGAGGGCGCCCACCTCGTTGTCGAGGGGCTCTCCGTCGGTGCCCTGGCAGTCGCCGATGCCGTCTCCGTCGGGTTCGGCGATGTCGGGCAGCTCGTCGGCGAGGCGTTGGTCCAGGGTCTCGCCCGCCCGGCGTTCCGAGGCGGTCACCCCGCGGTGCTCCACCGCCCACGGCCGCTCCGGCGGGGACCAGCCACGGTCCAGGGGGTCGGTGACTCCATCGGTGACGAGTGTGTCCTCGGCGTCGAGCAGCCCCGCGTCGTCCTGTACCTCGGATCCGTCGGGCTGGTAGACATCGTCTCCCCATCCGTCGGCGCTGTCCACGGGTACCTCCAGGGGGTGCGGACGGGACCGGAGCCGCCGTACTCGACGGCGGGCGCGCGGGCCCGAGGACACAGGCGTCGCCCCGCGCGAACCGGGTGGTTCCCGGGAGTCCCCCGAGCGGGTGCCCATGTCCAGACTTCCACCCCCCTTCGGCACCGCGCAACGCCACAGGGGCCGACCAGCAGCGTCACAAGGGCCGATGTCCGGCCCGGGCGGCCTCTTGCGGGGTGTGCCGAGGGCGGGCACGACCCCGCTCCGGGCGAGAAGCGGGACCGAACCGGGCGAGTTCACCGCCGGGGCCGGTCACCGTCGGCCCACGCCGCTGAGCTGCGGGATGACACCGGCGCTCGACGCCGAGCGGACGGTTCTGCACCGGTCCGGCCCGCTGGTGGGGCCGGACCCGCCCGGCCCGCCGGCCGCGTGGCCTGGACACCGCGGCCGGCACTCGGCTCATGCGGGGCGGTCAGGTGTCCCCGGCCGGCACCCGGTTCATGCGGGGCGGTCAGGTGGCGCCGACCGGCACTCGGCTCATGCCGGGCGCCAGGATGGCCTCGGTCGGCACCCGGTTCATGCGGGGCGGGCACGTGGTCCCGGCCAGCACCCCGTTCATGCGCGGCGGCCAGGTGTCCCCGGTCGGCACCCGGCTCACGTGGGGCGGGCGGTGGCCTCGGCAGGGCACCCGGCTCACCCGTGCCAGGACCTCCACAGCGCTGCGTACGCGCCGTCCGCCGCCACCAGTTGCTCGTGGCTGCCGAGCTCGGTGATGCGGCCGTTCTCGACGACGGCGATGACGTCCGCGTCATGGGCAGTGTGGAGGCGGTGGGCGATGGCGACGACGGTTCGGCCGTCCAGGACGCGGGCCAGCGAGCGTTCCAGATGGCGGGCCGCCCGCGGATCCAGGAGCGAGGTCGCCTCGTCCAGGACCAGCGTGTGCGGGTCGGCCAGGACCAGCCGGGCCAGCGCGATCTGCTGGGCCTGGGCCGGAGTGAGCGCGAACCCGCCCGAGCCGACCTCGGTGTCCAGACCGTGGTCCAGCGCCCGCGCCCAGCCGTCCGCGTCGACCGCGCCGAGAGCGGCCCACAGCTGGGCGTCGACGGCTTCGGCGCCTTCGGCCGGAGTCGCGGCCTGTGTCTCGGCCGGATTCTCCTCGGCGGTGCGCTGCCGGGAGCGGGGGACGGCGAGCAGCAGGTTGTCGCGCAGGGAGCCCACGAAGACATGGTGCTCCTGGTTGACCAGAGCCACGTGCGAGCGGACCTCCTCCGCCGGCATGCGGGACAGTTCGGCACCGCCGAGCGTGATCCGGCCGTCCCGGGGCGCGTAGATTCCGGCGAGCAGCCTGCCCAGGGTGGACTTGCCCGCGCCGGACGGGCCGACCAGGGCGAGCCGGGTGCCGGGCGCGACGGCCAGGGAGACCTCCCGCAGCACGTCCACGCCCGCGCGGTAGCCGAAGTGGACGCGGTCCGCGTGGACGTCGCGTCCGTCCGGCGCCACGGCCGGGTCGCCCGCGTCCGGCTCGATGTCCCGGACGCCGACCAGCCGCGCCAGCGAGACCTGGGCGACCTGCAGCTCGTCGTACCAGCGCAGGATCAGGCCCACCGGGTCGACGAGCATCTGCGCGATCAACGCGGCCGTCGTCAGCTGGCCCACACCGATCCAGCCCTGGAGGGCGAAGTACCCGCCGATCATCAGGACCGAGCAGAGCACGGTCACATGCGTGACGTTGACGACCGGGAAGAGAACCGAGCGCAGCCAGAGCGTGTACCGCTCCCACGCCGTCCATTCCTGGACCCGGCGGTCCGACAGCTCGATGCGGCGCCGGCCCAGGCGGTGGGCCTCGACGGTGCGCCCGGCGTCGACCGTCTCGGCGAGGACGGCGGCGACGGCGGCGTATCCGGCCGCCTCGGAGCGGTAGGCGGACGGCGCGCGCTTGAAGTACCAGCGGCAGCCCACCACCAGCACGGGAACGGCGACCAGCACGGCGGGGGCGAGCGCCGGGGCGGTCACGGTGAGTCCGCCGAGCAGCAGTGCCGCCCACACCACACCGATGGCCAGCTGCGGCACGGCCTCGCGCATCGCGTTGGCGAGCCGGTCGATGTCGGTGGTGATGCGGGACAGCAGGTCGCCCGTCCCGGCCCGTTCAAGGACGCCGGGCGGGAGTCCGACCGACCGTACGAGGAAGTCCTCGCGCAGATCGGCCAGCATCCGCTCGCCGAGCATGGCACCGCGCAGCCGCACCTGCCGTACGAACACGGCCTGGACGACGAGCGCGACGACGAAGAAGGCGGCGGTGGCCTCCAGATGGAGTTCGCGGGCGTGGTCCGAGACGCGTTCGACGACCGAGCCCAGCAGATAGGGCCCGGCCATCGAGGCCACGACGGCCACGGTGTTGACGGCGACCAGGAGCAGGAAGGCCTTGCGGTGCCGTTGGAACAGTTCCGTCACGTAGGCGCGTACGGTCGCGGGCGCGCCGACGGGCAGCGTGTTCGCCGTCGTCGGGGCGGCCGGGTCGTACGCCGGTGGCGCCACGCCGATCATGCGGTCTCCTCGATTTCTTCCAGTACGCCGTCCAGAACGGCCTCGTCGTCCGCGGTCACGCCGCCGAGAGCGGTCCGTTCCGCGGCTTCGACGGCGGCCTCTTCCTCGGTCTCGCGGGTCACCACGGCCCGGTAGCGCGGTTCGCTGTGGACCAGTTCGCGGTGCACGCCGACCGCGACGACCTCGCCCTCGTGGACCAGGACGACCCGGTCCGCGTGGTCCAGGAGCAGCGGTGAGGACGTGAAGATCACGGTCGTGCGCCCGGCGCGCAGGGAGCGCACTCCGTCGGCGATCCGGGCCTCGGTGTGCGAGTCGACCGCGGACGTCGGCTCGTCCAGGACGAGTACCTCCGGGTCCGTGATCAGGGACCGGGCCAGCGCGAGCCGCTGGCGCTGGCCGCCGGAGAGGGAGCGCCCGCGTTCCGTGATGCGGGCGTCCATCGGATCCTCGGCGTCCAGCGAGCCCTGGGTGAGCGCGTCCAGCACGTCGCCGCACTGCGCGGCGGACAGGGCTGCCTCGGCACTCACGAGACCCGACGCGGGCACGTCGAGCAGCTCGCGCAGGGAGCCGGACAGCAGTACCGGGTCCTTGTCCTGGACGAGGACGGCGGTACGGGCGCTCTCCAGGGGCAGTTCGTCCAGCGGTACGCCCCCGAGGACCACCGAGTTGCTTGTCGGCACGCCCCCGACGAGCACTTCCTCGCCCCGCTCGCGGGCATGTCCGCCGAGCCGGTCGGCCAGCAGCCCTGCCGCGTCCGGGTCGCCGCACACCACGGCGGTGAGTCGGCCCGCGGGAGCGAGCAGCCCGGTCGCGGGGTCGTACAGATCGCCGCTCGGGACGCCCGCGGCGAGCGATCCGGTGCTGTCCATGGCCCGTTCCAGGGACAGCACCCGGGCGGCTCGTCTGGCCGACGGCCGCGAGAAGGAATAAGCCATGGCGATCTCTTCGAAATGCCGCAAAGGGTAGGCAAGCAGCATGACGGCGCTGTACACGGTGACCAGTTCGCCGACCGTGATCCGGCCGTCCCGGGCCAGCTGCACACCGCGCCAGACGACGACGATCATCAGCAGACCGGGCAGCAGCACCTGGATCGCCGAGATCAGCGACCACATACGGGCGCTGCGCACGGCGGCCCGGCGGACCTCCTGGGAGGCGCGGCGATAGCGGTCGAGGAAGAGCTCCTCGCCGCCGATGCCGCGCAGCACCCGCAGGCCCGCGACGGTGTCGGAGGCCAGTTCGGTGGCGCGGCCCGCCTTCTCCCGCTGGAAGTCGGCGCGCCGGGTGGCGCGGGGCAGCAGCGGCAGCACGGACACCGCCAGCACGGGCACGCCCACGGCGACGATCACCCCCAGCGCCGGCTGGTAGACGACCAGGGCCACGCAGACCAGGACCACCGTCACGGCGGCCGCCGTGAACCGGGACATGCCCTCCACGAACCAGCCGATCTTCTCGACGTCGCCGGTGGAGACCGCCACCACCTCGCCCGCCGCGACGCGCCGCGTCAGCGCGGAGCCCAGCAGCGCGGTTCTGCGGGCCAGCAGTTGCTGCACGCGCGCGGCCGCGGTGATCCAGTTGGTGACCGCGGTGCGGTGCAGCATGGTGTCGCCCAGGGCGATGCACACTCCGCACAGCACCATCAGCATGCCGGTCAGGGCGAGCCGGCTGCCGGAGTGGTCGACGACGGCCTGGACGGCCAGACCGACGCAGAACGGCAGTGCGGAAACGGCCAGGAAGTGCAGCAGACCCCAAGCCAGAGCCTTGAACTGTCCGCCGAGCTGATTTCGCCCGAGCCACCACAGGAATCGGGAACCTGACCGCGCGTCGGCCACACCGGGGTCGGGATACGGAAGGTCTTGGATCTGCATGACGTCCCAGTGGCTCGTGTCAGGGAATGGAGGGAGCCGCGGATTTCGGCAACCGTCCGGCCGCGGGGGCCGGTAGCAAACCGTGAAAGGTTCGCGTCGCAGCGTGGTCGAAAGCAAACGATTTTCCGCTCGGTGGCAAGGAATCAGCCCGGAGCGACTGCGACCGGCCGGGATCCGGGGGCGGAGCGATTCGCCCGACACGTGATGCGAGGATGGGCGGCATGCGAAAGAACGGTGCGATGCGAACGGGGCTCGCCGCCATGGTCTGCGGGGCCGTCGCCGTCACCCTCTCGGCCTGCGGTGGCCCGGAGGGCGGAAGCGGGAGCGGCACGAAGGGACACGCGGGAGCCGGTGGCGCGGTCGCCCGAACGAGCGCGCCCGCGGTCGACCCGAAACGCATCCCCGACGTGGGTGACCGGCTCCAGCAGCGGATCCCGTCCGATTCCCGCCAGGTCCTGGCGGTCTACGGCGAGGGCAAGGACTCCGCGAACTCCACGGTCGTGCTGTACACGAAGTCCGGCACGAGCTGGGAGAAGACCCGTAGCTGGGCCGCGCACAACGGGAAGAAGGGCTGGACGACTGACCACCACGAGGACGACAAGCGGAGCCCCGTGGGAGTGTTCACGCTCAGCGACGCCGGTGGAGTGCTCGAGGACCCGGGCGCCCGGCTCCCGTACACACAGTCGCAGGGCTTCCAGGCGCCGCATTATTGGGCGAAGTCGCACTGGCACGACTTCGACTACGTCATCGCCATCGACTACAACCGCCTCAAGGGCAATCCGCCGGACGACCCGACCCGCCCGTGGGGCAACGGCAAGGGCGGCGGCATCTGGCTGCACATGGACCACGGCAGTGGCACGTCGGCATGCGTGAGCATGTCCAAGCCCGCCATGGAGTACTTGTTGCGCACACTCGACCCGGATCAGCACCCCGTCGTGGTGATGGGGGACAAGGCGGACCTGAAGGCTTAGCGGCCGGGGGCCGTTCGGGAAACCGGCGGCGGCCGGAGGCGGGGCATCCGGCGGTCCGGACGCCCCGCCGGCCCAGTGTCCCGCGCGCCTTGCCGTCGCCCAGCCGCGAGCTCTACCCAAGCCCCGCCGACGCCAAGCCCCGTCGAAGTCCGAGTCCCGCCGCGCGCGGCGCCCCGGTGCCCCATTGCGGTCGGCCCAACTGCCCCGTAGAACACCGCACATGAGTAGACCGGTCATCATGTCCATGCTCGCCGGAGTGATCCTCATGGCGAGCGCCCTCCTCGGAGCGGGCCCGGCTCCCGCGGCCACCGCTTCCGTCGCGGCTCCCGCGTCCGCCGCCGCGCCCGCCGTCGCTCGATCAACCGATGTGCCCGCCGAGTTCGGGAGCGACTGGCACGACCCCGTCACCGCTGCCCCGCCCGTCGGCAGGCCCGCCGTGCCGTCGTGCGAAGTGACCCTCGCCGAGGCGCAGTTCCGCGACTTCACGCCCTACGCGGGCACGTACACCCCGCCGACGGGCTGCGGCGACCACTGGAGCAAGGTCGTGATCCGGCTCGAAGGCAAGGTCGAGGGGCGCCAGTTCGACCGCCTCGGGTATCTGCATGTCGGAGGCGTGGAGATCCTCCGCACGTCCACCCCGGAGCCGTCGCCCGACGGGATCGCGTGGTCCGTCGAGAAGGATGTGACGCGCTACAGCGACACGTTCCGGCGGAGCCGCGACGTCGAGATGCTCATCGGCAACGTCGTCGACGACACATACACCGGCGTTCTCGACGTCAAGGCCACGCTGACGTTCTACGCGGGCAGGCCCGCCGCGGCTCCCGACCGTGTCCTGACCCTCCAGAACGGCACCCTGACCACCCCGCGCAACAGCGAGCGCGTGATCGCCGAGGTGTACGCGACCGGGTCCGGCGGCGGCTGCGAGGAGTTCTGGTATCTGACGGTCCCGGACACGGCGCCGTACTCCTGCAAGGCGGACAACGGCCCCTACCGCGAAGTGCAGATCAAGGTCGACGGCCAACTCGCCGGAATCGCCGAGCCGTTCCCGACCGTGTGGACCGGCGGCTGGTCCAACCCCTTCCTCTGGTACGTGATTCCGGGGCCCCGCGCCTTCGACGTCAGACCCATCGAGTACGACCTGACCCCGTTCGCCGGACTCCTCAACGACGGGCGCCCGCACCGGATCGACGTCTCCGTCGTGGGCGTACCCGAGGGCCGGACCGGCTGGAGTTTGCCGGTCAATGTGCTCGTCTGGCAGGACGCGCGGCGCGCCCATGTGAGCGGTGCCCTCACCCGGGCCGAGGCGGGCGACCTCGCCAACTCCTCCACGTACACGCCCGGTTCGGAGAACCGGGTCGACACCGCGGGAAGGCACCGGCTGACGGTCGCCGGATACCTCGACACCTCGCACGGCCGGGTGCTGACCACCGTCAGCCGCACCCTCGCGCACAGCTCCGTGCACCGCTGGACCGACGGCGAGAACACCGACGGCCTGAGGGCGACGTGGACCGACGACGAGGCGGTGACCGTCGACGGACGCGGACTCGCCGCGACGACGCGCACCCGGCGGACGTACACGATGGACGGCACGACGACCCTCGGCGCGGACGACAGGATGCGGACCGTGCTGACGCTCGCCGACCGGGCCGCCGTGGCCGAGACGTCGGGCGGCCGGCGCACCGCGTGGTCACGGCTCGACGACACCTACACGGGCGACGCGACGTACACGGCGAACGTGCCGCGCGACCAGCGCCACGCGGTCGCCACGACGAGCGAACGCTATCGGCTGTACGGCTCCGCCGGCTGCTACGACCGCTCCCTGGTCACCGTGCAGGGGGTGCTCACGGAGGACCGCGCAGGCTGTTGAGCCCGGTCGTCCGCGGTGTACGGGTCATCGTGGACATCGGCCGTCTGCGCGTCGGCGGGCCGCGCGCATCACCGCCGTCCGGGGCGAGGACGAGAAGCGGACGGAGGTCCTCGCCACGGCTCCCGGCGGGCAGACCGGGTCACGTCAGGACCGGTCGGCCCGCCGGACGCCGGGGCGGGTCGCGTGTTCCAGGGCCAGCAGGGCGGAGTAGTAGCCGCGGCCCGTCGCGTGATCCATGCCCACCTCGCACATGCGGTTGGCCGACAGATGCGCGTCGAAGCCGCGGGAGGCCACGAACGCCGCCTCCTTGCGGGTGGCCGACTCGGTGAGTTCCCGGTGGAGCATGCCGCGGTCGCCCGCGAAGGCGCAGCACCCGGCGTCGTCGGGCACCACCACCTCGTCGGCACACGCCTCGGCCACCGCGCGCAACTGTGCCTCGTCGTCCAAGTGCCGCATGGAGCAGGTCGGGTGGAGCACCGCGGAGCCGAGGGTACGGTGCACGGTGAGGTGGGGGAGGAGTTCCTCCGCGGCCCACACCAGCGAGTCGACGACCAGCAGCGCGGCGTGCAACTCCCGGTTGTCGGCGGCCAGATACGGCACGACCTCCCGCGCGATGCCGAGCGTGCAGGACGAGGCGTCCACGACGAGCGGCAGCCTGCCGCCGGCGGTCCAGCCCCATGCCGCCTCGACGATGCGGTTGGCCATCACCGTGTTGCCCGCGTCGTACCCCTTGGAGTGCCAGATCGTCGCGCAGCACGTCCCCGACACATCGTCCGGAATCCACACAGGCTTTCCCGCGCGTGCGGAGACCGCGACGACGGCCTGGGCGAGCGACACGTCTCCCGGACCACCGAAGATGCGGTTGACGCAGGCCGGGTAATAGACGGCGACCGCCCCCACGCGCTCGGTACGGGGCATCGCGGAGGCGGCTGCTCCCGGCATCCGCGGCAGCCACTCGGGTACGAGATCCGGGCGTACGACCTTGCGTGCAGCCCGCGTCACGGCGTTCACCCGACGGTCGCCGATCCGGTCCAGGGCGGCGACGGCCAGCCGCGCGGAGCCTTCGAGCGCGCGGAAGTGCCGCGCGGCCAGTGCGGCCGCCTTCTCCTCGCGCGGCGAATGCCGGGCGTGCCGGAACTTCTTCATCAGCGCGCCCGTGTCGATGCCGACCGGGCAGGCGAGTTTGCAGGTCGAGTCGCCCGCGCAGGTGTCAACGGCGTCGTATCCGTACGCCTCCAGGAGCCGGTCCTCGACCGGGGAGCCGCCGGGCTGGCGCATCATCTCCCGTCGCAGCACGATCCGTTGGCGCGGTGTGGTCGTCACGTCCTGGCTGGGGCAGGTCGGTTCGCAGAAGCCGCACTCGATGCAGGGGTCGGCGATCGCCTCGACCCGCGGGATCGTCTTCAGGCCCCGCACGTGCGCGCGCGGGTCACGATCGAGCACGATGCGCGGCGCGAGCACTCCGACCGGGTCGATCAGCCGTTTCGTGCGCCACATCAACTCCGTCGCCCTGGGCCCCCATTCGAGCTCGAGGAAGGGCGCGATGTTGCGTCCGGTGGCGTGTTCGGCCTTCAGCGAGCCGTCGAAGCGTTCGACGGTGAGCCGGCAGAACGCGTCCATGAAGGCGGCGTACCGCTCCACGTCGGCCGGCCTGGACGCGTCGAAGGCCAGCAGGAAGTGCAGATTGCCGTGCGCGGCATGGCCCGCGACGGCGGCGTCGAAACCGTGCCGGGTCTGGAGTTCCAGCAGCGCCTCGCAGGCCTCGGCGAGCCGCTCGGGGGGCACCGCGAAGTCCTCCGTGATCAGCGTCGTGCCGGACGGACGGGCACTGCCGACCGCCGTGACGAACGCCTTGCGTGCCTTCCAGTAGCCGGCGACGGTCCGCTGATCGCGGGTGAGGGAGTTCGTCACCGACGGCACGGGCGACACGAGGGGGAGCCCCTCCAGCACCGTGCGGGCCCTCTCCTCGTACGCCTCCTGCGCGGCCTCGTCCGGAGCGCGGAACTCGACGAGCAGCGCGGTCGTCGGACCGGGCAGCCCGGCCCAGTCCCCGGGCACGCCCTCGACGCTCACCGAGGCGCGCAGTGTGTTGCCGTCCATCAGCTCGACGGCCGAGGCCCCCACGGCGGTGAACAGGGGTACGGCGGCGGCCGCGGCCGGAAGTGAGCCGAAGAAGAGCAGCGCGGCGGAGACCCGGCGGTCCAGCGGCAGGGTGTCGAAGACGACCTCCGAGATGAAACCGAAGGTGCCCTCCGAGCCGACCATCAGGCCGCGCAGGATCTCGACGGGTGTCGCACCGTCGAGGAAGGCGTCCAGGCGGTAGCCGTTGGTGTTCTTGATCGCGTACTTGGCGCGGATGCGGTCGACCAGCCCGGCATCCGACTCGATCTCCGCCTTGAGCTCCATGAGCCCGGCGCACAGGGCCGGTTCCGCGTGCGCCAGCCGCTCGTCCGCGTCCGGCTCGGCCGTGTCCACGACCGTGCCGGACGGCAGTACGAACGTGAGCGAGGCAAGGGTGACGTACGCGTTGCGGGTGGTGCCCGCCGTCATGCCGGAGGCGTTGTTCGCGACCACCCCGCCGACCGTGCAGGCGATCGCGCTGGCCGGATCGGGACCGAGCACGCGCCCGTGCCGGACGAGCGTGGCGTTGACGCGGGCGACAGTCGTGCCCGGAGCGATACGGGCCCGAGCACCGCCGTCGAGGACCTCGACCCCCGTCCAGTGCCGGCGTACGTCGACGAGGATGTCCTCGCCCTGCGCCTGGCCGTTGAGCGAGGTCCCGGCCGCGCGGAACACCACCTCGCGGCCCTTGCCGTGCGCGTACGAGAGCACGGCCGAGATGTCGTCGATGTCCTCGGGGACCACGACGACCCGCGGCACGAAGCGGTAGGGGCTGGCGTCGGAGGCGTACCGCACGAGGTCGGAGATCCCGGTCAGTACCTTGTCGGCGCCGAGCAGGGCGGTCAGGTCACCGCGCAGTGGCTCGGGAGTGCCCCCGGCCCGGTCCTCGGGGACCCGGTCGGCCGCGGGGGCCTCGGGACGTTTGCCAGGCCGCAGCGCGTCGGGGTCGGGCTCCAGCAGAGGCATCGCGCACCACTCCTCACGGGCTCACCGAGCAGCGCGGCCCGGTCGGCTGCCTGTCGCAGACGACCGGCGACCGGCGACCGTCGATCGGCGGCGGGCGACCGGGTCGGACGCCTGACTGCTGACCGGCGGCGGTGCGGTGCGCCGTTGCTCAACCGGTCCAGCGGCGGCAACCCCGCCCTGAGCAGTCTCAGTGGCGGTGCTCCGCACCGAGCCGTCTCAGCAGGCGGTGCACCGCCCCGAGTCGCCTCGGCGGCGGCGTTCCGCGCCGAGCCCTCTCAGCAACGGTGCTCCGACCTCGGCATGCCGTCCACCAAAGTGTCCAGCAGTCCGCCGAGCACCTCGCGCTGCTCGTCCGTCAATGGAGCCAGGATCTCCTCCGCGGCGCCGCGGCGCGCGGCGCGCAGTTCCCGCAGTGCCATGCGCCCCTCGTCCGTGACCTCGATCCGGATCACCCGGCGGTTGGTGGGATCGGGTGCCCGGCGCACCTTGCCGCTCGCCTCCAGGCCGTCGACCAGCGTGGTCACGGCGCGCGGCACCACTTCGAGGCGCTCCGCGAGATCGGCCATACGGGGCGGTGAGCTGTAGTGCGCGAGCGTGCGCAGCAGCCGAGACTGGGCGGGGGTGATGCCCAGCTCGCGCAGCTCCAGATGGCGCTTCTGGATGCGGTGCACGCGGCGCGTCAGACGCAGCAACTGCTCGGCGAGCAGGCCGTCGGCATCGGGGGTGGTCATGCGGGAACAATATCAGGATGCCGTTCATTGTGAGTATAGGTAACAATGAGCTAGGCTCCGTCGGACGTCGGATCCTCACCGATGTCCTCGTAGTCCCATTTCCTTTCGTCCCATTTTCCTAGGAGTCCATTGCGTCCCGACCAGTCAACCTGGAGCCCCCCACCTGCCGACAAGGAACAGCCACGGCAGGTGCGCCGCATCCTGAGTCTCTTCCGGCCCTACCGCGGCCGCCTCGCGATCGTCGGCCTCCTGGTGGGCGCCGCGTCCCTCGTGGGGGTCGCCACGCCCTTCCTGCTGAAGGCGATCCTGGACACCGCGATTCCTGAAGGGCGTACGGGTCTGCTGACCCTGCTCGCGCTCGGCATGATCGCGAGCGCCGTCCTGAGCGGAGTCTTCGGCGTCCTGCAGACGCTGATCTCCACGACCGTCGGCCAGCGCGTGATGCACGATCTGCGCACGGCGGTCTACGGACGCCTGCAGCGCATGTCACTCGCCTTCTTCACCAGGACACGCACGGGCGAGGTCCAGTCGCGCATCGCCAACGACATCGGCGGCATGCAGGCGACCGTCACCTCCACCGCCACCTCACTGGTCTCCAACCTCACCAGTGTCGTCGCCACGATCATCGCGATGGTGGCCCTGGACTGGCGCCTGACCGTCGTCTCCCTGCTCCTGCTGCCGGTGTTCGTGTGGATCAGCCGCCGCGTCGGCAACGAACGCAAGAAGATCACCACCCAGCGGCAGAAGCAGATGGCGGCGATGGCCGCCACCGTCACCGAATCGCTCTCCGTCAGCGGCATCCTGCTCGGCCGTACGATGGGCCGGGCCGACTCGCTGACCAAGTCGTTCGCGGAGGAGTCCGAGGGTCTCGTCGACCTCGAAGTACGGTCGAACATGGCGGGACGCTGGCGCATGTCCGTCATCGGCATCGTCATGGCCGCCATGCCCGCCGTCATCTACTGGACCGCGGGCGTCGCCCTGCAGCTCGGCGGCCCCACGATATCGATCGGCACGCTCGTCGCCTTCGTCTCGCTCCAGCAGGGCCTGTTCCGGCCGACGGTCAGCCTGCTCTCCACCGGCGTGCAGATCCAGACCTCGCTCGCGCTGTTCCAGCGCATCTTCGAGTACCTCGACCTGCCCATCGACATCACCGAGCCCGAGAACCCCGTCCACCTCGACCAGGTCAAGGGTGAGATCCGCTTCGAGGACGTCGAGTTCCGCTACGACGAAAAGGGAGCCCCGATCCTCGACGGCATCGACATCACCGTCCCGGCCGGCGGCAGCCTCGCCGTCGTCGGACCGACCGGCTCCGGCAAGTCCACGCTCAGCTATCTGGTGCCGCGGCTGTACGACGTCACGGGCGGGCGCGTGACCCTCGACGGGGTCGATGTCCGCGACCTCGACTTCGACACCCTCGCGCGCGCGGTCGGCGTCGTCTCCCAGGAGACGTACCTCTTCCACGCCTCGGTCGCCGAGAACCTGCGCTTCGCCAAGCCGGACGCCACCGAGGAGGAACTGCACGCGGCGGCGCGGGCGGCCCAGATCCACGACCACATCGCGTCGCTGCCCGACGGGTACGACACGGTCGTCGGTGAACGCGGCCACCGGTTCTCCGGCGGCGAGAAGCAGCGTCTCGCCATCGCCCGCACGATCCTGCGCGACCCGCCCGTGCTCATCCTCGACGAGGCGACCAGCGCCCTGGACACCCGCACGGAGCACGCCGTCCAGGAGGCCATCGACGCCCTGTCGGCCAACCGCACCACGCTCACCATCGCGCACCGGCTGTCCACGATCCGGAGCGCCGACCAGATCGTCGTCCTCGACTCGGGCCACGCGGTCGAGCGCGGCACTCACGAGGAACTGCTGGCGCAGGAGGGGCGCTACGCCGCCCTCGTCCATCGGGACGCCCAATTGGAGCCGACAAGATGACGATATGCCGGGTTTGTGTGCACTAGAGGGCTACCGTGCCCGTTATGCAGATGAACACTCCGCCACGGAGCACGATTCGACTGACGCGCCGGGGCCGGGCCGCCCTCATCGCGACCGGAGCCGTCGTGGCGGCCACCGCCGTGGCGGTGCCGCTGCTGAGCATGGGAAACGACGACGCGCGCCCGACCTCGCTCGTCATTCCTGAGGGCTGGCGCTCCGGACAGGTCTACGCGGCTGTCGACAAGGCGCTCCGGGTGCCCGCCGGGACCACCAAGAAGTCCCTCGCCAAAGCCAACATCAAGCTTCCGAACGACGCCCGGGGCAACCCCGAGGGCTATCTCTTCCCCGCGACGTATCCGATCGGCGAGAAGTCGACTCCGGAGTCGTTGCTGACGTTCATGGTCGACACCGCGAACAAGAAGTTCAACGGAGCGCCGATCGCCGCGGGAGCGCAGCGCAACGCGATGAACGTCTATCAGGCGGTCACGATCGCGAGCATCGTGCAGGCGGAGGCGGCGACCAAGGCGGACATGGGCAAGGTGGCCCGGGTCATCTACAACCGCCTGGAGCGCGGGATGCCGTTGCAGATGGATTCCACCATCAACTACGCGCTGAACCGCTCCACCCTGAGCACCAGCGAGGCCGACACAAGGCTCAACAGCCCGTACAACTCCTATCGGCGCATGGGCCTGCCGCCCACGCCGATCGCCAACCCCGGCGAGGAGGCGATGCGTGTCGCGATCAATCCGCCCCCGGGCGACTGGCTGTACTTCGTCACGGTCAAGCCGGGCGACACGCGCTTCACGGCCAGTTACGAGGAGCACCAGCGCAACGTCGCCGAGTTCAACCGGAACCACAAGACGGCGTCCCCCAAGGATTCGCGCGCGGCTTCTCCTTCGGCCTCCGCCACGGTCGCTCCGGCGGCCTCTCCCACGGTTCCTCCAGCGGTCTCTGCCACGGTTCCTCCAGCGGTCTCTGCCACGGTTCCTCCCGCGGTCCCCACCGAGGCCTCTCCCACGGTTCCTCCCGTGGCTCCTCCGACGGTCACACCCGCGGTCACACCCGAAGTCACGCCTGCGGTCACATCCGAAGTCACACCTGCGGTCACGCCTGCGGTCACATCCACGAACTGAGTCGCGTACGGGGCATCACACGGCGACCGACGCGTCCGCCAGCAGTCGCCTGATGTCCCGTACGGCGGCCCGTCCGGCCCGGTTGGCGCCGATGGTGCTCGCCGAAGGCCCGTAGCCGACCAGGTGGATCCGCGGATCGGCGACCGCACGCGTTCCGTCGACGCGGATGCCGCCGCCGCGCTCGCGCAGCCGCAGCGGCGCCAGATGGTCGATGGCGGCCCGGAAGCCGGTCGCCCAAAGGATCACGTCCGCGTCCACGCGCCCGCCGTCCGCCCACTCCACGCCGTCCGGGGTGATCCGGTCGAACATCGGCCGCCGGTCCAGCACGCCGTCGGCCAGCGCCTGCCGGATCGCGTCGTTCAGCGGCAGCCCGGTGACCGAGACCACGCTCCGGGGCGGAAGTCCCTGCCGGACCCGCTCCTCGACGAGCGCGACGGCGGCCCGGCCGAACTCCTCGGTGAAGGGGCCCTCGCGGAAGACCGGGGGGCGGCGGGTGACCCAGGTGGTCTCGGCCGCGTGGGCGGCGATCTCCATCAGATGCTGGGTGCCGGAGGCGCCGCCGCCCACGACGACCACGCGCTGCCCGGCGAACGCCTCGGGGCCCGGATACTGCGCCGTGTGCAACTGCCGCCCGCGGAAGGTCTCCTGGCCCGGATAGCGGGGCCAGAACGGGCGGTCCCAGGTGCCCGTCGCGTTGATCAGCGCCCGGGTCGCCCACGTACCGGCGCCGGTCTCCACGAGCAGCCGCCCAGCGAGCCCCTCCCGTACGGCCCGGACATCGACCGGCCTCCGTACCCGCAGGTCGAAGGCGCGCTCGTAGGCGTCGAAGTACTCCGAGACGACCTCGGAGGACGGGCGGGCGGGGTCGGCGTCCGTGAGGTCCATCCCGGGCAGGGAGTGCATCCCGTGCACCTTGCCGTACGTCAGCGACGGCCAGCGGAACTGCCAGGCTCCGCCGGGGTGCGGAGCGTGGTCGAGCACGACGAAGTCCCGCTCGGGCTCGAAGCCGGTGCGCCGCAGGTGATAGGCGGCGGCCAGACCTGCCTGACCGGCGCCGATGACGACCACATCGACCTCACGCATGCCTACCCCGGTGTCGTTCACGCTTCTACCAACCGGACCGGCTTCCGGGATCTTCCCGTCGGACGCCGCACTGTGAGCCACCAGACGGCCCGTGTCAGCGCCGCCGGAGACCGGCCGGCGACACGGTCGCCGCAGGCCAGGTTCCGGTCCCCGACGGCGCCGTGCGCGAGAGCCCGTTTCGCCCGCAACACCTGCGGGGCGCACGGGTACCGCACGCCCCGCGGCGGTCTCGATCGCGTGCGGAATCCGGCGTATGGGAGAGGATTGAGGCATGTCCGATGCCTTCACCACGCAGGTCCTGAACATCTCCTCCGGTACGTCGGAGACGGTCGTCGACCTCACCCGCGACTGCGAGGCCTTCCTCCGCGAGGTCGCGCCGGGCCGCGACGGTCTCCTGAACGTCTTCGTCCCGCACGCCACCGCCGGGATCGCCATCATCGAGACGGGCGCCGGCAGCGACGACGACCTCCTCGCCGCGCTGCACTCCCTGCTCCCCGCGGACGACCGCTATCAACACCGTCACGGCAGCCCCGGCCACGGCCGCGACCACGTCCTCCCCGCCATCGTCCCGCCGCACGCGACCCTGCCGGTGGTCGACGGAAGCCTGGAACTGGGGACATGGCAGTCGGTGTGCCTCGTGGACACGAACCGGGACAATCCCAACCGCCAGGTCCGCTTGTCGTTTCTCGGGTAGCCCGGGCGTGGCCAGGACTGCGGGGCCGGTTTCCGGCCTCAGGTCGGCTTGCGCCATACGGAGATGTGCTTCGCGGAGTCCGCGGTGAAGGGCGCCCCGTCCCAGTCCGCGACGCGCCGTTCCAGTTCGAGCCCCGCGATCCGTGCCATCAGGTCGAGTTCCGCCGGCCACGCGTACCGGTGCCGGGAGGCGTCACGGCGATAGCGGCCGTCGTCGCCGTCGCGGGTGAGGTGGTGCGAGACGAGGATCTGCTCGACGAGGTCGAACGTGTCGAAGCCGAGGTGCCGTTCGGAGACGTCGAACGGCACCGCGACCTGCCCGGGAGGCAAGAACCGCAGCGGCGGAACACCCAGCTCGATGACGAACCGGCCGCCAGGCGTCAGATGGCGCGCGGCATTGCGGAAGCACTCGACCTGTTCGTCCTGCGTGAGCAGGTTCGTGATCGTGTTGTAGACGAGATAGACCAGGGTGAACTCGCCGGGGACGACGGTCGTGGCCATGTCCCCGATGACGACCGGGAGCGTGTCCTCGTCGAGCTTGTGCCGCAGGACCGCCGCCATGTGCTCCGACAGTTCGATGCCCGTGACCGGCACGCCGCGTTCCCGTAGCGGGACGCCCACGCGTCCGGTTCCGATGGCGAACTCAAGTGCCCTGCCTTCTCCGGCGAGTTCGGCGAGGAAGGCGAGAGCCGGTCCGAGCGCGGCGGCCGAGGAGTTCTCGCTCTCCTCGGCGTCGTAGCGGTCGGCGGTCGCACGGCTCCACAGCTCGCTGCTCGTCATGGGAGGCCACTTTGGCGGGCGTGGCGGGCCCTGTCGACGCATTTACGCTCCAGCTCCGAGCACACGCCGCTGGGGGCAGGCACATGTGCCTGCCCCCAGCACCGACGAGGCCTCCTGTCGGAGGTGGTCTTTATGGTGCTGCCGAGTTGATCAGGGAATCAGCCTGTGTCCGGTTCCGCGGAGGCGGGCCCGGACGGGAGAGGCAGACAAATGACCGTGGTCGAGGTCTCGTACGCACAGGCGTGGAATGCCGAGGCGCATCGCGAGTACGGGCCGCTGTCGCTGGATGAGGCACGGCGGAAGGACAGCGACGGGCAGCCGTACGTGGTGATCCACCGGGCACCTGGGCGAACCGTGTCCTTGAAGGTGCACCTCGTGTCCTGGGGTGATCATTACGTCGGGCAATGGACCTACGACGAGCTGGGGCGGGTGACCGAAGAGGCGGATCTGCGGCTCCTCGAAACGGACCGCCTGTTTCTGCGCCGGCACGTGGAGAGGCGGTACTCCTCGCCGGACGAGCCGGACCGGGCGCGCGACGGCTGGCGCCTCACGGTGGACCTGTTTCCCGACGGCAGGGGGACGAAGGTGCTCGACGAGCGCGGTGACAGCGGCGGTTCGTTCCACACACGGGCCGACGTGCCGGAGTCGGAGCGATGGCGTCCGCGGTCGGAGTTCGGGGTTCGTGCGGCCCGGATTCCGGGTGGCTCTTCGGAGCGCGAGCCGGGCGCGTACACAGCCCGGAGCACCTTCGGGGAAGAGCCGGAACCGCAGTCCCTGTGGAGGCCGCCCAGGCCGGGCCGACCGGGACTCGCCCTGAACGAACTCCTTCGGCCGGGCCGCCGGTTCACCTCGGAGTGCTGGGGCGAGATGACTGTCGCGGAGATTCGGCACATCGCCACGCGGCCGGCTCGTCGTCGCGGACCCCAGGGATCAGGACGCCCCCAGGGAACTCACCGAACGCATCCCACCCGGTGAGTATCCCCTGCAGGCGGCCGTGCTCGTCGGTGAGGGCGACTACTGCGGCGAACGGTTCCCGGTCACGGAGGAACCCCTGGTGCGTCTGCTGATCGGCGCCGAACCGGTGGTCACGTGGGAGATGGGACTCAGCGAGGGAGACGATCCCCGACTCCTTCTGGACGGCCACGCCTACGGCTTCGGCACCGACGGCGCCAGCGGCGGTTTCGCCGACGCCTCGGGCTGGAAGGTGCTGTCAGGGAAGATCCGACGCTACTACGAGGAGGGCGACGAGAGCGCCGCCGAGTTCGTCACGGACGGCTGCCTACGCGCCACCGACGAGGAGACCGGTGGTGATCTGGTCTCCTTCTACACCGAGGGCGACGGGACCTGGCCGGTCTGGCTGGGCCGCTCCGCCACCGGCGAACTGGTCGCGGTCACGGTGATCACGTCGTGGCTGATGGATCTCCGACCCGTGTGACCGCCAGGATGCCCGGTGAACCCCGGTGAACCCCGGTGAACCCCGGTGGACCCCGGTGGACCCGGGTTGACCCCGGTGGACCGGGTGTTCTCGGTGGGCCGGGTGTGCCGACTGCCCGTGCAGAGCCGCGGCCCTGGCACGGCCGGTCGCTTGACTTCGAGTTGGCTCCACGCCCTAGCGTCACTGTGATCGGTGCGGCGACGTTGCTGAGGAGACCGGCTCGGTGTCGTGGGCCGGTCGATCCCGGAGAGGGAGGAGCCTCATGAAGGTGCTGGTGACCGGCGGGACGAGTGGGCTGGGACTGGCCATGGCGTCCGCTCTGGCCGAGGCGGGGGCGACCGTTGCGCTGACCGGGCGATCCGGTCGTCGGGCCAGTTCGGTCGCCGCCGGGCTGCCGGGGGCGATCGGCATCGAGTTGGACGTGCGGGACGAGTCCTCGGTGGCGAGGGCGGTCGACCGGGCGGAGGCGCGGCTCGGCGGCATCGACATGCTGGTGAACAACGCCGGGATCGGCATGCGCACCGTCGACCCGCACTTCATGACCCGCCCGCGGGGCTTCTGGGAGGTACCGGTCGAGGGCTTCCGTGCGGTCGTGGAGACCAACCTGACCGGCTACTTCCTGGTCGCGCGCGAGGTCGTACCGCGGATGCTGGCCGCCCCCGGCAGCGGTCGCATCGTCAACATCTCGGTGAGCGAAACGACGATGCGCCGTGCCGGGTTCGTCCCCTACGGGCCCTCGCGCGCCGGCAGCGAGTCCCTGTCCCGGATCATGGCCGCCGACCTGCGGGACAGCGGTGTCACGGTCAACCTGCTGCTTCCCGGAGGCGCGACCGTCACGGGGATGCTGCCCCCGGACGCCGTGCCGGGGGAGGGCCGGACGTTCCTGGAGCCCGCCGTGATGGGCCCGCCCATCGTCTGGCTGGCCTCCGACGAAGCGGCCGACGTGCACGACGAGCGGATCGTCGCCGTCGAGTTCGAGAGCTGGCTGCGCGAGAGGAAGAGCGGGCGGTAGGGGGGCGGTAGGGCGGGCGGCGGAACGGAAGCGGCATGGGCACCGCTGTCGTACGGGCCACTGGGGTACGCCCGGTGGCCCGTACGGCGGGAGAGCGAGCGCCGTCGGCCCCGCCCCGGCCGGGAACCGAACGCTCAGGCTCCCGAGGCTCAGGCTCCGTAGGCCAAGAGCGCCATCATCCCGGCCTCGCTGTGATAGCCGTTGTGGCAGTGCAGCATCCACTGTCCGGGGTTGTCGGCGTCGAAGATGACGGACACCTTCGACCTGGGCAGCACGATGGTGGTGTCCTTGCGCGGGCCGCCGTTGGTGAGCTGGTAGGTGTGGCCGTGCAAGTGCATCGGGTGCCACATCCTCGTGGAGTTGAAGAAGTCGATTTGGACCCGCTGACCCTCCTGGACGAGCAGCGGGTTCGCGGTCGGGTCGGCCATGTCGAACTGCTTGCCGTTGATGCCCCAGTCGTACGCGGCCATGCTGCCGGTCAGGTTGACGCGGAGAACCATGTCGGGATCCTTCTCCTCCAGCCGTACGCCGTCGCTCGCGCGCAGCTGTGCGGCGGTCACGATCCGGCCGTCCAGTTCGGCCGGCCGCACGGTCGGCTCCGGCGTGCTTCCCGATCCGGTGCGCACCAGAGCCATCCCGGCGACGTCCTTGCCCTCGGCGACCGCGATGAGCGGGAAGACGCCGTCGCCAAGGGTGACCAGAACGTCGTACCGCTCGCCCATGGCGATCAGCAGAGCGTCGACCTCCTGGTGCTCGACGGGGAAACCGTCGGTGTGGGTGATGGTCATCTTGTGGCCCCCGAGCGCCACCCGGTAGGCGGTGGCGGCGCCCGCGTTGATGATCCTTAGGCGCACACGCTTGCCGGACTTGCCGGTGTAGACGGCCGGGTCGGTCGGCACTCGCCCGTTGACCAGGTGGTACGGGTAGTTCACGTCCCCGGCGTCGCTGCCGAGCAGGGGGCTGGAGGCGCCGCTGAGCCTGAACCTCGTCGACGTGCCGTCGCCGGAGGACGCGGACGGGGGCGGTGAGGACGTCGGGCCCTTCGAGCCGGCGCTTTCCATGTCCATGCGGGGCGATTGATGGCTGAGCTCGGCGAAGACATCGTCGGGCGTCCCGATCACGCCGTCGAGCCAGTCGTCGAGGACGACGACCCACTCGTCGTCGTACGACAGCGGCTCCTTGGGGTCCTCGACGATCAGCGGCGCGTACAGACCGCGGTCGACCTGGACACCCACGTGCGGGTGGAAGAAGTACGTGCCGGGTGTGTTGGCGATGAAGCGGTACGTGAAACTGGATCCGGGCCGCACCGGGGTCTGGGTGACCGGCGGTACGCCGTCCATATTGCCGGGCAGTGAGATGCCGTGCCAGTGGACGGACGTCGTGGTGGCGCCGGGCAACTGGTTGGAAAACTCGGCGGCGAGGGTGTCGCCGGCGGGGATGCGGACCTCCTTGCCCGGAATCTGGCCGCTGAAGGCCCAGGACTTGACCAGGATGCCGCCGCCCAGGTCGAGAGTGGCGGCAGTGGCGGTCACGTTCAGGCTCTGCACCCTGCCCGTACCGCTCCTCTTCATCTCCGCGCGGGCGACCTGGGAACCGGAAGGGCTGAGGAGTGAGGGGTTGTTGGGGGCCTCGTTGCCGCAGCCGGCGAGTAGGCCGGTACCTGCCGCTCCCAGTCCGGCGAGGACGGAGCGACGGTTGATGCTGTTCATGAAAAGTCCTCTTCTCGATGCGCGACAGGTGTCTCGGGTCGGTCCACGCACGGCTGGGTGGCGTCAGGGGACGCGGGAAGCCGTGGGGGCGTGGCCTATGTGCGCGGTCGAGAGAGGAATGGCGGATCGGCAGGCGGATTCCGACATGAAGTGAGGTGGAGCCGCCGACATCGCACGGACGGTCGTGTCGGGGAGCTCGTGGGGGAGCAGTACGGCGACCACGGGGCACAGCATGACGATCGGACCGCGAACCCAGCGGGCGGCGCCATCGAACTGGGCCCAGGGCAACTTTCGTACCGTCATCAGGGGCGTCCGCACTTCCTGCGAGCTAGGACCGCCAGCATACCCTGCGTGGGTATGCGTGCCCCGGAACCGTCGATCAAGAATCAGCCGGGCGGACCATGGGTGGAGCGGTGGTGCCCGTCGTGGCTGTGGTGATGCGGCGGATGCGTGGTGCCGCCGTCGGTGTGATGGGGAGCTTCCGCCGTGTCGGTTGCGCTGGGACGCACGCCGGTCAGGGTGACCGCGACGAGGCGGTGCACCGCGGCCTCGGACGGCAGGTCGCCGGCGGCGGTCAGGGCGTGCAGGCAGTAGCTCGCGAGTTCACCGGGCGCGATGTCGCCGCGGACGACTCCGGCCTGCGCGCCCTCGGCCAGGAGCTCCTCGACCAGGCCGTGGAGCCTCTGCTGCGCCTGGGCGACCTGGCTGTCGCGATGCAGGAACGCCGCGAGGTCGCCGTCGTGGTGCCTGCGTGACGCGCGGGAGATCAGGGCGAAGGCTCGCAGTACTGCTTCGAGACGCTCGCCGGCCCCTTCGGTCCGGTCCCGGACCTCGGCCAAGTGGTCGAGGTGGTGGCCGATCTGCCGCTCGTGCCAGGCGAGGAGGATCGAGTCGACGTCCGGGAAGTACTTGTACAGCGTGGCGCGGCCGATCCCGGAGTCCTTGGCGATCCGCGACATCGTCACCGACGTCAGTCCGTTCTCGGCGACCAGTGTCGCGGTGGTTTCCAGGACGGCATTCCGTACGGCGGCGCGGTGTGCGTCGATCGTCTCGTTCCAGAGCTTGGGCACGGCCTCAGTGTACGGTCCGGCGCTGTCGTGACACTTTGCATTGACAGAGACAGTGTGTCTCGATAAAACTGAAGGCATCCGGGAACCCGGACGATCAGGACGGACGGGAGATCGCGACAGCGGCCGGCCCGCCCTGCCTTCCCTTCTTCCGCTCCCTTGTTCTGCTCCCTTCCCCCGGTCCCGTCCTGCGCGGGCCGGAGGACCCGTACGTCACCAGGCCGCACAAAGGAACGCCATGCCAACCGCTGAAGCCCGCGTCGTGACGGACCGGCCGAGCCGCTACCTCGTCCAGCTCTGCCGGCACTTCTCCAACAAGGGCCGCCACCTCGGTCGCCGGCTCCACGGCCACGCGGGCGGTGATGAGCAGGCGCTGCGTGACATGCGGGCCGTCGCGGAGCAGGCGGAGGTCGAGTGGTCCGACATCGAAGGGCAAGTCGCCCTCGCCTGGGGTCGAATCAGTCTGCGGGTCACGCCGGGAGTGCTGTCTCTGCATGTCGAGGCAGCCGCGGACGACGATCTGAGGCGGCTTCAGGATCTGGTCGCCGGACACATCGAGAGGTTCGGCCGACGCGACGGACTTCGGGTGCACTGGCAATCCCCGGAGACACCCGCGCCGCCTCCCGCGGTGGCCGCCGCAGTCGCCGCCGACGCCGCCCAGGGTCCGGCAGGGGAGGCCGTGCCGCGCCGCGGTCGCTTCAGGGCGATGGGCCTCATGGGCGTCGTCGTACTCGTCCTGGCCGTACACCTGGGGCTGGGCGGTGTTCTCCTGTCGAACTGGCGGTGGACCGGATGGGCCGTCGGTGGTCTCCTCGCGGTCGTTCTGGTGAAGGCCGCGCTGGTGGGCGGGTTCGCCATCCGTCGCAGGCCTCGGCGCTACGACAAGAACCGCGGCGTTGCCTGACCGCGTGCCCCGTATCCCGTCACCGTGTGGCTCCGTGTGCCTCCGCGTGACCCGTGACCCCGCGTGGCCCGTGACCCCGGACGTCCGTCCTGCCGTGGTCGGAGTGTGCGCGGCCACACCGGGCGGAGTGGCCGCTACTTCGCCGGGATCTTCTGCTCGAACCAGACGACCTTGCCGCTGCTCAGTCTCGTCGCACCCCAGCGCAGGGAGAGTTGATTGACCAGGAAGAGGCCGCGGCCGCTCTCGTCCCCGAGGTCGGCGTGCCGCATCCTGGGCACCTGGGGCGAGTCGTCGGTCACCTCGCAGCGGAGCACATCGGTGCGCAGCAGCCGCAGCGAGAGGGGCCGCGAGGCGAACCGCACGGCGTTCGTCACGACCTCGCTGACCATGAGTTCCGTCGGGTCGATCAGGGACTCGAGACCCCAGCGGCGCAGGGCCCTGCGGGTCAGCCGGCGCGCCTGCCCCGCGGTCATGGGGTGCGGGGCCAGGTACCAGTACCCGACGCTGTCCGGCGGGAATCCCTCGAACCGGGCGGTGAGCAGGGCGATGTCGTCGTCCCGGGTTCCCGGGCTCAGGGTGCCCAGTACGTGGTCGCAGAGCACTTCCAGCGAGGCGAGCCCCTGGGCGGTGCTCTGGAGACGGACCCGAAGGGCCTCGACGCCGCTTCCGATGTCGGTGTCGCGGGACTCGACGAGCCCGTCGGTGTACAGCACCAGGGTCGCCCCGGTGGGCGCGGCCATCTCCACCGACTCGAAGACGACGCCGCCGACGCCGATCGGAGCACCGGGCGGGACCGCGAGGACCTCGGCGCGGCCGTCCTCGTAGAGCAGCACCGCGGGCGGGTGACCGGCGTTCGCCATCAGCAGGCGGTGCGAGATCGGGTCGTAGATCGCGTAGAGGCAGGTCGCGATGTGGTCGCTGCCCAGGCGCTGGGCCTGCTCGTCGAGATGGTGCAGGACCTCGTTGGGCGGCAGATCGAGACCGGCGAGGGTCTGCACGATGGTGCGCAGCTGGCCCATGATCGCGGCGGAGGTCATGGAGTGCCCCATGACGTCGCCGACGATCAGGGCGACGCGGTTGCCGGGAAGCGGGATCGCGTCGTACCAGTCGCCGCCGACCTGGGCGGTCTTCGAAGCGGGCAGGTAGCGGCTGGCCAGCCGGACTCCGGTGGGTTCGGGCAGTGACGACGGGAGCATGGTGTGCTGGAGGGTGTCAGCCACGGCGGCCTCGTGGCCGTACATGACCGCCTTCTGGACCCCGAGCGCGGTGTGCGTGGCGAGCTGCGAGGCGACGAGCAGGTCGTCGCTGGTGAAGACGGCGCGGTCCGTGCTGCGGAGCAGGACGACCGTGCCCATGACGTGATGGCTGCCGTGCAGCGGGGCGATGATCAGGCGGTGGCCCGGCGGCAGCGTCCCCGGGGGGTCCGCCCCCGCCGCGAGCAGTTCGGCGACGGCGGGGGCGTTGCCCGGCGCGTCACCGAACGCGGGGCGCCCGTCCCGCAGCAGTTGCGCGAGCCGTCCGCTGCCGGCTGGTTCCACCCGCTCGGCGACTTCGGGGAGCGCGGGCGGTGGCGGGGACCCGTCGGCGTGCGGCAGCTCCGGCAACGCCCGGTCGGCACTGTGCAGTTGGAGCACGACGGGTGCCGCCGACTGCTCCGTGCCCACCGGCAGCGGATCGTCGAGGTGGATGAATATCGCGTCCGCGAACGCCGGCACGGCCGCCTGCCGCAGTTCCCGGAGTGTCTCGTCCAGATCCATCCCGCGGGCGATCCGCCGCGTCGCCACATCGAGATACCGAAGGCGGTCGGTCTGCGGCACGCGGCCGTCCGTCACTGCGGCAGGTGAGGGGAGGCCCTGTGGCGGGGCGGCGCCCTCGTGGGGGGTGTGGTGCTCGGTCACGCGTTCTGTCCCGTCCAGTGGGTGCGCGGTCCGCGGCTCGGACTCCGCCTCCTCAGTCACACCGTCTGCAGCAGAGGAACACCTGTTCCTCGGGCGGGACATCGGCCACCGCGGGGGCGTACGTGTACGAGGTCTCCTTGACGATCTCGAAGCCCGCCTCCTCGATGACCTTGTGCAGGTCCTCCCGCAGATAGCCGGAGACCCTGATCGTGTTCCCGAGGAACGGGATCGAGAAGTCGTCCACATCGGCCTCGACCATCGACAGAACGAACAGGCCACCGGGAACGAGAAGATGACGCACTGTCAGCAGGGCGAGGGGAATCTCCTCGCGCGGCAGCATCAGCAGCGAGAAGAAGGCGGCGACGGCGTCGAAACGGCCGAGGTCGCGCGGGCCGCCCGGCCGGAGGTCGGCGAGGTCCAGTTGATGGAACGTCGCGTCGGGGACGTACGTGCTCGCGAGCTTCACCATGCCGCCGGAGAGGTCGACCCCCACGACCTCGAACCCGGCGTCCGTCATCTGGCGTGAGGTCGGCACGCCCGTGCCGCACCCGAGATCAAGGACCCGCGATCCCCCGCCGAGTGATTCGATCAGCCACTCGCCTGCGGTGACCTGGCCCTCCTTGTGCGGAAAGGCCTCGTCGTAGCGGTCGCCGATGGCGTCGAAGGCTTCGGCCTGGCCTCTGCGGTCGAGCCGGATGCTCTCGTAATCAGTCCCGTGATTGCTGTTGATCACGAAAGAAACCTTTCATGGGGGCTATCGGATTATTTCACAATTCGGATGAAAGCGGCCATGACGGGATCTCCGAGCCTTGTCGGTCGCTCAGGAGACGTCAATTCGAGACGATAGTCGTTCAGTGTTCGGCGAGATGCCCAAGTGTCCGAAATCGCTCGGCGGGCGGGACGGCTCCCGCGCCGGGTGCCCGGCTGTCCATCGCACCCGAACTCGCTTGAACGACAAGGACGTTGGCGTGTCCGGACGGCACCGACACGGCTGGAATCCGTCCGGCGGACACTGTGGCCGGACCGGGGAGCGGCGACAACTCGCCCCCGTGACCGGGTGCACGGCGAAGTCGGCTTCGCATGGGCGGAGTCGGAGTCGCGACGGTGACGCCACCCCGGCCCTCGGCCTCGGAGCCGGACTCGACGCACTCGCCGGGAACAGGGCGACGCACTCACTGGGGACACGACTGCGTACGCGCAGGAGATACGTCGATGTGCTCGTCGGTAACGCGACGTAGCACGCACTGGGAACCGGTAGCCGTGAAGTCGACGGCCGTCGCCCCGCTCGGCGGATTTCCCCCTCGGCCCCGACGGTCCGACGCGTCCGGGCGGCCCTCTCCCGGTACCGGAATGTCGCATTCGTGGAAGGATCGTGTCCAGTCCCGACCGATCCCGGAAGAGGCCCGCCATGGCCCGCCCGCCACAGACTCCGGGCCTGCCGTACGTGCTCATGTCTCACGTGGACGTGGAGGTTGCTGTGTCCGTACACCGCGTCGGCCTGGTCGTCCACCAAGGGCGGACGGCGGCCCGCGATGTCGCCCGCGCCGTGCACACCTGGTGCCACGCGCGAGACATTCGGTGCACCGAGATCGACGTCTGGGCCAAGGATCAGCAGCGTCGTGGCGGGCGCGCGGAAGCGGCAGCGGCCGGCAACCCGGACCTCGTCGTCACGCTCGGCGGCGACGGCACCTTTCTGCGCGGTGCCCGGATCGCCGTCAAGAGCGGCGCGAACGTGCTGGGCGTCGACCTCGGCAAGGTCGGGTTCCTCACCGAGGTGCCGGCGGCCGACGTCACACGGGCGTTGCAGGCGGTCCACGACGGGAAGGTCACCGTCGAGGAGCGCATGACGCTGACCATGCGGGCCTCCCGCGCCCTGGAGATCCCCGGGGGAATGGAGGCACTGCTCCACTACGGACGGGGCCCCGCCCTTCCGCCGCCGCAGGTCAGAGCCGAGACGACGGAGGGCGACGGCTGGGGAGTGGCCCTGGACGTCACAGCCCTGAACGACGTCGTCCTGGAGAAGCTGGCCAGGGACCGCCAGGTGAGTGTCGGCGTCTACATCGCCGGACGGAGGCTGGCCTCCTACTCGGCGGACGCCTTCGCCGTCGCCACCCCCACCGGATCGACGGCCTACAGTTTCGCCGCGGGCGGTCCCGTGCTCTCCCCGCACATGGACGCGGTGGTCTTCACGCCGATCGCGCCGCACATGACCTTCAACCGCAGTGTGGTCGCCGCGCCGGACGAGCCCGTCGCCCTGCGGGTGCTGCCCCACTCGGGCCAGGCCGCCGTGAGCATCGACGGCCAGCTGCGCGGAGTGCTCGACCCCGGCGACTGGATCGGGGTCTTCCGGGCTCCGCAGCGGGTGTGCCTCATCCGGCTGCACCCCACCGACTTCTACGGCCGGCTGCGCGACCGCTTCCGCCTCACCGACGCACCGGCCACGGCCGCCGACGGCGAGCTCGCCCCGTTCTTCCGCCCCGACACCCCCATCCCGCCGGACCTCGCCGAACTGCGCCTGCCGCCTCCTTCGGCGGCTCGCTGACGGCGTGGCCCGCGCCCGGCGCGGGTCCCACCGCCCACCCCGGACGGCCGATGCCGGGCGTCGGGAGGCTGGCACCGGGCGTTGTGCGGCCGACGTGGATGTCGGGCCGCGTCGCGCGGGATGTCGTGATTCTTCGGGAGAAGCTGTCGATCCACGTACGTCCCGTTCGACGCACGGGTGAGAGCGGGAAGCCACGAACCCAAGGAGCACGGTCATGCCCAAGCTGCGCGTACACAACATCACCGTTTCGGTGGACGGATACGCCGCCGGTCCCCGCCAGCGTCTCGAACACCCGCTCGGTGAGGGCTTCGAGGGGATGCATGGATGGATGTTCGCGGCGATGCGCGACCTGGCCGACGGCAAGGGGGGAATCGACGTCGAGTACGTGGAGCGCAGCGAGGAGAACATCGGCGCCACCATCATGGGCCGCAATATGTTCGGACCGCAGCGCGGACCGTGGGAGGACGAGTCGTGGACGGGCTGGTGGGGCCCCAACCCTCCGTACCACAACGACGTGTTCGTGCACACGCACCACCTGCGGCCCTCGGTGGCCATGGAGGGCGGAACGACCTTCCACTTCACCGACGAACCCATCGAGACGGTTCTCGACCGTGCCTTCGAGGCGGCGGCGGGCAAGGACGTCCGGCTCGGCGGTGGACCGGCCACCGTCCAGCAGTACCTGCGCGCAGGACTGATCGACGAACTGCACCTGGCCGTCGTCCCGCAGCTCCTGGGCCGGGGTGAGCGCCTGTTCGACAACCTCGGGGACGGGCTCGACGGCTACAAGGTCGCCGAGCTGGTCGGATCGCCGGCCGCGACGCACGCCCGGCTGGTCCGTCGCTGACCACCCTCCAGGTACGCTCCGGCCGCTCCGTCGCCCACCGCCCCGCGGGCGGTGACGGATCCGCGGCCTGTCCCGGGGGCGGTGACCGCTCCGTCGTACCGCCCTGCGGATGGTGACTGGTCCGCGGCTTGCCCTGGGGGCGGTGACCGCTCCGTCGTACCGTCCCGCGGATGGTGACTGGTCCGCGGCTTGCCCTGGGGGCGGTGACCGCTCCGTCGCACCGTCCCGCGGACGCTGACCGGTCGCGGCCTGCCCCGCGGGCGGTGATTGATCCGCGGCCTGCCCTCGGGCGGCGACCGGTCCGTGGCCTGCCCCCGCAGGCGGTGAGCCGATGCGTGGGGCCTGTCCGGCGAGCACGGGCTCAGTCCTCCTGTGCGGGCGTGCCCGGTCCGGGTGCGCCCACGCGCAGGCCGTCCATCACCAGGTCCAGCAGGCGCCGGGCGCGCGACCGCCAGTCCCCGTGCGGGTCGAGCTGCCAGAGTCCCGCGATGGCGAGCATGAAGTCGTCGGGGCTCACCCCCGGCCGGATGGTGCCCGCGTCCTCGTTGGCCTTCAGCAGGAGCGCGACAGCCGAACTCATGGGCCCGTGCCCGAGTTTCGTCAGCGTGCCCCGGGGTGCGCTGGTGGCCGTCCGCAGCGCTTCGGCCAGGCCCGCCTTGGCCATGGCGTAGCGCGCGAGACGGTCCATCCACTCCCGCAGCGCCCGGTCCGGTGCGCGGGTGGCGAGCAGATGCGGCGCCGTGTCGGCGACCTGCTGCACCTCGTAGCGGTAGACCTCCAGAACGAGGGCCTCTCGATGGGGGAAGTTGCGGTAGAAAGTCGCCTGTCCGACCCCCGCCTTCTTCGCGATCGCGCTCAGCGGCGTGTCCGCCGAGCGGGTCAGCTCCGCCAGGGCCACGGCCAGGATGCGCTCACGATTGCGCTGCGCGTCCGAGCGCAGAGGTCCGTCCGGACGTGCGGGCTCGCCCGCGCCCACCGGTGCGTCCTTGTTGGGCTGCACGCGTACTCCTTCCGGAGCGACGGCCGGATTCCTCCCGGGCCACGGCCGGACCGCCCTTGCTAACCGGACAGCTGTCCGCTAGGTTCACTGGTAGTGGACAGCTGTCCGCTTAGAGCCCACTTTAGTGGCTGACCAGCTCCGTGCGGATGGCCGGAACCTGTCGCCGACCGGCATTCTTGCGTACCCGGCGCGGTTCTCGGCCGCGGACCTCCCGATTTCACGTACGACCTCGACGTTCCCGTACGAGTTCGGTCCACCCATCACGACTTCGACGCTTCGACGCGCACCACACACGCGAAAGAAGGCCGGCCATGGCCCCATCGACGTCCAGTGCCATCACTTTGAACATCAACGGCGAGAAGTACACGTTGCCCGTCGACCACCGCACCACCCTGCTCGACGCCCTGCGCGAGCGCCTCGATCTCACCGGCACTAAGAAGGGCTGTGATCAGGGGCAATGCGGCGCCTGCACGGTCCTGATCGACGGGCGCCGGGCGCTGTCCTGTCTGCAACTCGCGGTGGCCGCCGAGGGGCGGGCGATCACCACCATCGAAGGCGTGGCGGACGGCGAACGGCTTCATCCGGTGCAGCGGGCCTTCCTCGAACTCGACGGCTATCAGTGCGGCTACTGCACTCCGGGGCAGATCTGTTCGGCTCTCGGGATGCTCGCGGAGCACGCGGCCGGCTGGCCGAGCGCCGTGACGGCCGACGTCCGTCCGGAGGCGGAGCCGCCTCCGCTGAGCGCGGAGGAGATCCGGGAACGCATGAGCGGCAATCTCTGCCGCTGCGGCGCGTACGTGCAGATCGCCCAGGCGGTCGCGCGTGCCGCCGAGTCGCCGCTCGGCGAGACCGAGGAGCGCGTCGCATGAGGGAGTTCGGTTATGAACGCGCAGTCGACGTCTCCTCCGCGGTCGCCCTGCTCGCAGGTGCCCCGGACGCGCGCTTCCTCGGCGGCGGCACCAATCTCGTCGACCTGATGAAGGCCGGGGTGGAGCGGCCGGACCGGCTCGTGGACATTCGTGAACTACCCCTGGACAGGATCGACTTCACCCCGGCGACCGGACTGCGGATCGGAGCCACCGTCACCAACGGCGACCTCGCCGCGCACCCCGAAGTGCGGAGCCGTTACCCGGCGTTGGCGCAGGCCGTATTGGCCGGTGCCTCGGGGCAGTTGCGCAACATGGCGACGGTCGGCGGAAACCTGCTGCAGCGCACCCGGTGCGGCTACTTCACCGACCTGTCGAAGCCATGCAACAAGAGGGCGCCCGGCAGCGGTTGTCCGGCCATCGCGGGCGAGCACCACAACCACGCGATCCTCGGCGCCTCCACGCACTGCGTGGCGACCCATCCGTCCGACATGGCCGTCGCCCTCACCGCGTTCGACGCGGTCGTCTCCTACGAAACTGCCTCCGGAACAGGTGAGTTGCCGCTCACCGACCTGTATCCGCCCGTCGGTGACACCCCGCACCGGGAGACCGCGCTGCCGCCCGGAGCCCTGATCACCGGCGTCACCCTTCCGCCCGGCACCGTTGCCGAGCGGTCCCGCTATCGGAAGGTTCGCGAGCGCGCGTCGTACGCGTTCGCCATCGGCTCGATCGCCGCCGCGCTCGACGTCCGGGGCGACGTCGTACGCGAAGTGCGCCTGGCCTTCGGGGCGGTGGCTTCCCGGCCGTGGCGGGCCCGGGAGGCGGAGCGGGTCCTGCTCGGCGGCCCGGTGAGTGCCGAGGCCTTCGCCGCCGCCGCGGACGCCGAACTGGCGGCCGCCGAACCGCTGCCGCACAACGGCTACAAGGTCCAGCTGATGCGGAACCTCGTCGTCGCCGTCCTGTCCGAACTCGCAGAGGAGGCCTCGCGATGAGCACCACCACCGACAGCGCGACGATGACGAAGGCGGTCGGCTCGGCGCACACGCGGGTGGAGGGCGTCGCCAAGGTCACCGGGACGGCTCGCTACGCCGCGGAGGTCCCCCACCCCGAACTCGCGCACGGATGGCTGGTGTTGTCCACGATCGCGCGGGGCCGCATCCGCTCCGTCGAGGACGCGCCCGTCCTTGGCATGCCCGGTGTGCTCGCCGTCCTGCACCACGGGAACGCGCCCCGGCTCGACGGAACCTACACGCCCCCCTTCGGTCCGCCCGACCGGGGCCTTCAGCTCCTCCAGGACGAACGGGTGCAGTTCGTCGGCCGACCAGTGGCGCTGGTCGTCGCCGAGACATCCGAGCAGGCGAGGGAAGCGGCCGAGGCACTGGTCGTCCGGTACGACGAGGAGCCGCACGACGTCGCGTTCTTCGCCGGCCGTCCCGGGATGTACACACCGGAGGGCGCCGAGCAGGGCAAGGGCGACGTGGCGGCCGAACTCGCCGCGTCCGCCGTCGTGGTGGACGCGCGGTACAGCACACCCGAAGAGCACCACAGCGCGATGGAACCGCATGCGGCGACCGCCCGCTGGGACGGCGGCCGGCTCGACGTGATCGACTCCAACCAGGGGAGCAGGTGGGTGGCGGACGAGCTCGCGAATCTGTTCTCGCTCGACCCGGACGCGGTGCGGGTGCGGTCCGAACACGTCGGCGGCGGCTTCGGATCCAAGGGGACCCGGCCGCACGTGGTGCTCGCGGTAATGGCGGCGACCGTCCTGCGCCGCCCGGTCCGCGTCGTACTGACCCGCCGTCAGATGTTCTCGCTCGTCGGCTACCGCAGCCCCACCGCGCAGCGCGTCAGGCTCGGTGCCGACCCCGACGGTCGGCTGCGGGTGCTCGACCACCAGGCGGAGTGTCTGACCTCGACGGTGCACGAATTCATCGAGCGCAGCGCCGACTTCGGACGTCCGCTGTACGACGCGGACGCCCATCACACCCTCACCCGGGTGGTCGCGCTCGATGTCCCCACCCCGACCTGGATGCGCGCCCCGGGGGAGGCGCCGGGGTCGTTCGCCCTGGAGTCGGCGGTCGACGAACTCGCCGAGAAGTGCGGCATCGACCCGATCGCCCTGCGTCTTCGCAACGAGCCGTCCGTGGGCCCGCTGTCCGGGCTCCCGTTCGGCGGCCGCAATCTCCGCGGCTGCTTCGAGGAGGGCGCCCGCCGGTTCGGCTGGGCGGACCGCGACGCGCGGCCGGGCGTTCGCCGCGAGGGCCGCTGGCTGCTCGGCACCGGTACGGCCGCAGCGGCGTTCCCGACCCTGTCGGCTCCCTCGACGGCGGCCGTGACGGCGGAGGCGGACGGCACTTTCACCGTACGGATCACCGCGATGGACATCGGGACTGGTGCGCGGACCGCGCTGACCCTGGTCGCCGCCGACGCGTTGGAGGTGCCACCGGACCGCATCCGGATGCGCATCGGGGACAGCGAGTTCGGGTCCGCCATCATCGCCGGTGGCTCGATGGGCACCCGCTCCTGGTCCTGGGCGATCATCGCCGCGGCGCGCGAACTGCGGGACCGGCTGGTTCCGGGCGGGGCCGTCCCGCCCGAGGGCATCACCGTGCGGTCCGACACCTCGGCCGCCGTCGGCGCGCTACCGGACATGGAACGGCACACCTTCGGGGCCCAGTTCGCCGAAGTGGCCGTCGACCTCACCAGCGGAGAGGTGCGCGTGCGGCGGATGCTCGGCATCTTCGCGGTGGGCCGGATCGTCAACCCGCTTACCGCACGGGGCCAGTTCATCGGCGGCATGACCTGGGGACTGTCCATGGCCCTGCACGAGGAGGCGATCCGGGACCAGGCCTCCGGCGGACACGTCGGCGCCGACCTCGCCGGCTACCACTTCTCCGCCCACGCCGACGTACCCGCCATCGAGGCCGACTGGCTGGACGACCCGGATCCGCACGACCCGATCGGCATCAAGGGCATCGGCGAGATCGGGGTCGTGGGAGCCGCCGCCGCCATCGCCAACGCGGTCTGGCACGCGACCGGCGTACGCCACCGGAACCTGCCGATCCGGCCCGACCGGGTACTGACGGCGGGCGCGGGCGGACATGCTTGACATCGCCCGCGAGTTGAGCCGGTGGATCGAGGAGGACCGGGAGTTCGCCGTGGCCACGGTGGTGGCCGTCGGCGGCAGCGCCCCGCGTCGGCCCGGCGCCGCGCTCGCGGTGGACACCGGGGGGACGGCGGTCGGTTCGGTCTCCGGCGGTTGCGTGGAGGGCGCGGTGTACGACCTGTGCGTGCAGGCGCTCCAGGACGGCCGGACGGTGCTGGAGCGGTTCGGCTACAGCGACGCGGACGCGTTCGCGGTCGGCCTCACCTGCGGCGGGGTCATCGACGTGCTCGTCACGCCGGTCCGTGCCGCTGCGCCGGTGCTCACGCAGTGGCCGGCGGCGGTGGTCCGGGGGGCGGCCGCAGCCCTCGTCCGCGTGGCCCGGGGACCGGCCGAACTGCTCGGCGGGGCGCTGCTGTTGCGTGCCGACGGATCGTACGACGGCGGTCTGGGCGGCGGTCCGGAGCTGGACCGGAGCGCGGCCGGGGAAGCGCGGACGATGCTCGATGCCGGGCGTACCGGCACGGTCGAGATCGCGGGGGACGGTTCCCGTTGCCCCGGCGGGGTGACCCTGTTCGTCGAGTCGAGCGTGCCGCCGCCCCGGATGATCGTGTTCGGGGCGGTGGACTTCGCGGCGGCGCTGGTGCGGACGGGCAAGTTCCTCGGCTACCACGTGACGGTGTGCGACGCCCGACCTGTCTTCGCCACGCGCGGCCGTTTCCCCGAGGCGGACGACATCGTGGTGGACTGGCCGCACCGCTACCTGCGGCGTACGGCGACCGACCACCGCACCGTGGTGTGCGTGCTCACGCACGACGCGAAGTTCGATGTCCCTTTGCTGGAGGTGGCGTTGCGGCTGCCGGTCGCGTTCGTCGGCGCCATGGGCTCGCGCCGCACTCACCGGGACCGCGACCGACGCCTGCGCGAAGTCGGCCTGACCGAGGACGAGTTGTCCCTGCTGCGCTCCCCGATCGGCCTCGACCTCGGGGCTCGTACACCCGAGGAGACGGCGTTGTCCATCGCGGCTGAGATCGTCGCGGCCGGGCGCGGCGGAACGGGGACGCCGCTGACCGGGTCACGGACGCCGATCCATCGCGACCGGACCGGAACACCAACGGCGGAGGTCGGATGAATCAGTCGCGGCGGGCTCGGCGGCGGGCGGGCCGCAAGGAGCCCGCGGTATCGCGTGCTGTCACGGCGGGCACGGCGGGCACGGCGGGTACGGCGGGTACGGCTGTCACGGCGGGTACGGTCGTCGTGGCTGTTGCGCCGCTCAGGAACGCGCGGCCCCGTTCGCCAGCCAGTCGTACGCCGCCTGTGCCGTGAACTCGGCCTGGCCGCCGCGCAGGAGCAGATCGGCCCGCGCGAAGGCGGGGGCGTCGGCCTGTGCGGCGACATACGGGACGGCGATGCAGCGCATGCCGGCCGCGTGCGCGGCGGCGGCACCCGGCGCGGCGTCCTCCAGGACCACGCAGTCCGCCGGGGCGGCGCCCAGCCGGCGCGCCGCTTCCAGGAACACGTCGGGGGCCGGCTTGCCGTGCGCCACCTCGTCGGCCGAGACGACGGTCGTGAGCCGGGAGGCGAGGCCCGTGCCGGCCAGGATCGCTTCGATCGCCTCGGGCGAGGAACCGGAGGCAACGGCCATCGGCACGTCGGCGGCCGCCAGCAGTTCCACGAATTTCCGCATCTCCGGGTACACGTGCGTGGAGGCGCGCGCCAGTTCCAGGTAGCGGCGGTTCGTCTCCGAGAGCAGGGTGTCGAGCCGAGCCGTCAGACCGTAGCGCTCCCTCCAGAGCGCGAGCGTCTCCTGGGTGCTGATCCCGACGTATCGCTCATGCTCGTCCCAGGTGAAGTCGGTGACGCCCTGCCCGGCGAGCGTCCGGCGCCCCGCTTCGAAGTAGTTCGGTTCGCTGTCCACGAGTGTTCCGTCAAGATCGAAGATGACCGAAGTTCTGCCGAGGGTGCGCATGCGGTCAAGGATGCCCGCGAGGGATCCTGGGCAGCCGCTGAGCCGCTGAGCCGCTGAGCCGCTGAGCCGCTGAGCCGCTGAGCCGCTGAGCCGCTGAGCCGCTGAGCCGCTGAGTACGGGGTGGCAGCGCCGCAGGGATGTCACCCCGCCACCGCTCGGCTGCCCGCGCGTGCCGCCCGTTCCGGAAGCGGCTGCTCAGCTCCGCGCCGCCCGCCCGATCGACTCCACCAGCGGCAGCAACCGGTGCGGGACGCGCTCGCGCAGTGCCACCTCGGTCCGGGTGCGGACCACGCCGGGCAGGCTGATCAGCGCCTGGATCACATCCTCCAGGTGGGCGTTGTCACGCGCCGCGACCCGGGTGATCAGATCGCCGCCGCCGGTGATCGAGAACGCCTCGATGATCTCCGGTACGGCGGCGAGCGCGTCCCCGACGTCGTCGAGATGGCCCTGAGTGACCTCGATGTGCACGAAGGCGAGCACGGGGTGGCCGAGAGCCGCGGGGGACAGCGACGGGGCCGTCCCGGTGATCACCCCGTCCCGCTCCAGCCGGTCCAGGCGGGCCTGAAGCGTGCCGCGGGCGACACCGAGGACGCGGGCGTATTCGCGGACACTGGTACGCGGCTGCTCCAGAAGCAGTCGCAGGATGCGGGTGTCGAGCTCGTCCACGGCCATGGTCCGTTGGCCTCCCTGTGGCCGACAATGATCACTTTCAACTGTACCAATGGCCCAGGTGAAACCGTGCCGGTTGAGCCAGTTCCCGACTGCCGCTTACCTTGTCCCTATTGATGGCGCTGCGCAGCGCCGGACGGCAAGGACGCCGTACCGGACCCGCGGCGCCTTTCGCATGTGCGCTGCGCATGCCGAACCTGTGCTGAAGTGCGAAGTGGGGCGGGCCGCCGACGGTGAAGAAGATGTTCATGGCTCCGGATCCGGGACTGTTCCGGCTGCGGGTCTCGCTCCGGGCGGTACTCGGCATCGGCCTCGCGGTCACCCTGTGCCAACTGGCCGGGCTCTCGCTCCCCGCGTCGATCACCGGCGGGCTCGCGGCGCTCCTCGCGCTGTTCACGGTCGGCGACCCGACGGTGCGCGGCCAGGCCGGCACCACCGCCCTGCTCCCGGTGGCCGGTCTCCCGGTCCTCACGGTCGCGACCGCCCTGCACGAGGTGCCGACGCTGCGGGACGCGACCTGGCTCGCCGTGGTCTTCATCGGGGTGTACGCCCGCCGCTACGGCCCGCGCGGGCACGCCCTCGGCATCTTCGCGTTCATGATGTTCTTCACCACCCAGTTCCTGCACGCCGTGCCGGGCCAGCTCCCGCAGTTGTACGCCGCCGTCGCCCTGTCGCTCGCGGCGTCCTCGGCCGTGCGGTTCGGCGCCTGGTGCGTCGAGCGGCGCAGCCCCCTGCCCGCCGCGCCGCTGCCGCTGGTAGGACGTGGCCTGGCGCGCCCCACCACCCGCCAGGCCTTCCAGGCGACCGCGGCCTGCGCCTTCGCGCTCACCGCGGGCCAGCTGCTCTCGCACGACCGCTGGTACTGGGCCGTCGGCACCGCGTGGTGGATCTTCGTCAACACGGCCTCGCGCGGCGAGACGCTGGTCCGCGGCTTCCGGCGCGTGCTCGGCACGCTCACCGGGATCGTGGCCGGGCTCCTGATCGCCGTACCGCTGCACGGCGCGCCGGCGCCCACCGCCGTCCTCGTCGCGGTGAGCGTCTTCGGGATCTTCTACACGGCCGCGCCCTCGTACAGCTGGATGATGTTCTTCGTCACCGTCATGGCGGGCCTGCTCTACGGGCTGCTCGGTGTCCTGCACCCGGGTCTGCTGGGGCTCCGGCTCGCCGAGACGGGTGTCGGCGCGCTCGGCGCCGCGCTCGCGGTCGCGCTCGTCCTGCCCATCACCACGCACACGGTCACCGACCGGTGGATCGAGCGCGCCCTGCACGCCGTGCACGGCTGCACCTCGGCGGCGGCCCGGCGGCTCGCGGGCGACGCCCAGGCCGACCCCGCGCCGCGCGCGGGGGAGCTCGAAGCACTTCTGGGGCGCGTACGGATGGCTCTCGCGCCCCTGGTGCATCCGCTCAACCCGATGTGGCAGCGCAAGGAGCGGGCCCGCGCGATCCTCGCCCTGCTCGACGACTGCGCGCGCGAGGTGCGGGGCCTCGCAGCCGTCGCCGCCGACCCGGACGCCTCGCACGACGCCCGTCTCACGGCGGCCTGCCGGCGGGTCGAGACGGCGATGGAGTCCCTGGTCGGCGCCGTACCGGGAGGCGCTCCGGCGGCCCACCACGGCGCCCCCGGCCACCACCCCGGTGCCGAGCAGGCGCTCGTCCACCTGCACGGCCTGGAACGGGCGCTCGTCGAACTGGCGACGCCGCTGCGCGGCTCGCTGCTCCTCGGCGCCTGACGTCTGCGGGGCTCTTCCCCCGGTGTCCGGCCGTCACCCGTCGTCCCAGGAGGCCGTCCTCCCTCTGTGGACACAGACGCCCGGAATGAGGCAGATTTACCGGTCATCCACAGGGCGGATCGCCGCACCCGCCGGGTGACTCCGCGGCCTTCGGACACGCGGGCGCCGCGGACCGGGCGGGAGCGGCCCGCGGGCGGAACTCTTGGGGGCGGCACCATGCGCGACTTCCCGCGCGGCACCACACACGAAGAGCCCACGGCCGACAGATCGGACGCGGGGCACCCGGGCCCCGGAGGCGAGGGCCCGGCGGGCTGGCTGGACCGGATCCGGTACGACGACGATCACGACGGCGAAGATCCGGCACGAGGGCGCGGACGCCCGCTGGACGGCCTCGGAGCAACCTCCGCCGCCCTCGGCCCGAAGCGCGCCCACGAAGCGCCTGGCGACCACCGTACGGACTCCACGCGGCCCCCTGCCCCGTACGGGCCCGGCGTCCCCGCCGACGGTCGGGGGGACCTCGGGCGGCCTCCTGCCCTGTCCGCGTCCGATGCCTCGGCCGAGCGTCGCGGCGACCCCGTGCGGCCGCCTGATCTGTACGCGCCCACCGTGCCTGCCGACCGTCGTGGGGAACCCGCGAGGCACCCTGCCCTGTCCGCGCCCGATGCCCCGGCCGACCGGCACGGGGACCCCGTCCGGTCGCGCGGACCGCACGCGCACGAGGCCCGGAACACCCGCCGGGCGGACGACGTGTTCCTGTCCGCCGTTCGGGCCGACGCCCACGCCGTGGAGGTCGCCGCGGCGTCCCGCGCCTTATCCGCGCAGGTGGCCGCACTGGCAACGCTCTGGCCCGACCGGGGCGCCACCCCGATCCCAGGGCTTCGCGGGCGGCTGATGGCCGGGGAGGCCGCAGCCGAGGCGCTGACCCGGCCGGCCCGGGATCCCAGCCCGACCGGACCGGACACGCGGACCGGACCGGACACGCGGACCGGACCGGACACCCGGACCGGACCGGACACCCGGACCGGACCGGACACCCGGACCGGACCGGACACCCGGACCGGCGCCGGGCGCGGGGCCGATCCCGACCGGAGCGAACCGGGCCCGGCCCCGGACCGACGCGCCCCGCAATCGCCCCACGACCTCCTCCGCGCCGCCGCCGAGTTCATCACGCTCCACCGCACCGAGGAGCGACTGGGTGATCCGGGCCGCCGGATCAACGCCGTCCGCGCGGAGATCGCGGACACGGGGACGTACCGGCACACCACCCGGGAACTCGTCTTCGGCGCGCGGGTCGCCTGGCGCAACGCCAACCGCTGCATCGGCCGGCTGTACTGGAACTCGCTGAGCGTGCGCGACCGCCGCGACGTACGGGACGCCGGGGAGGTCGCCGAGGCGTCCGCGGACCACCTCCGGGAGGCCACGCGCGACGGCCGGATCCGGTCGCTCATCACGGTCTTCGCGCCCGACACACCCGAGCGCCCCGGCCCCAGGATCTGGAACGAACAGCTCATCCGGTACGCGGGCTACCCACGCCCCGACGGCGGCGTGACCGGCGACCCGCGCAACGCCGGCCTCACCGTGGCCGCCCGTCGGCTCGGCTGGCCCGGCGGCCCCGGCACGCCCTTCGACGTCCTCCCGCTGGTGATCCAGGACACCGGCGCCGAGCCGCGCTGGTTCGCGCTGCCCGAGGACGCGGTGCTCGAGGTGGAGCTCGGCCACCCCGACTACACCTGGTGGCACGCGCTCGGACTGCGCTGGCACGCGGTGCCCGCCATCTCCAACATGTGCCTGGAGATCGGCGGCGTCTGCTACCCGGCCGCGCCCTTCAACGGCTGGTACATGGGTACGGAGATCGGTGCCCGCAACCTCGCCGACACCGACCGCTACGACCTTCTGCCGTTCATAGCCGGGCGCCTCGGCCTCGACACCCGCACCGACCGTTCCCTGTGGAAGGACCGCGCCCTCGTCGAACTCAACCGCTCGGTCCTGCACTCCTTCGACCGCGCGGGCGTCACCGTCACCGACCATCACACCGAGTCCCGGCGGTTCCTCACCCATCTGGGACGCGAGGAGAGCAAGGGCCGCCCGGTGGGCGCCGACTGGTCGTGGATCGTGCCCCCGATCTCCGGCAGCGCGACGCCCGTCTTCCACCGCACGTTCGACACCGTCGAACGGACTCCGGCCTACGTCCACCACCCGGAGGCCCTGGAACGGGCGCGGGGCGTGACCCCGCTCTAGCCCGCGCTCCACCTGCCCCTCCACCCGCTGTTCCACCCGCTGTTCCAGCCGGGCTGTTCCAGCCGGCCGACCGGCCCGCCCGCTCTGGTCTAGACCGCAGTGCCCCGACTGCTACCGTCGCCCCCGATGACGCGGGATCGAGAGGGGACAGCAGTGGCACACGGCGGCAGGCGGCAACAGCGGGCGTTCATCGGCTCGTTCACGGCGGCGGGAGGCCTCGGTGTCCTCACGGCGTCCGTCGATCCGGACAGCGGCGCGCTGACCGTTCTGAGCGCGGTCGACGGCGTGCCCGACCCCTCGTACCTCGCCCTGTCGCCAGTACACGATGTCCTGTACGCGGTCAGCGAGACGGCCGATGGCGCGGTGGCCGCCTACCGCGTGCACGCCGACAAGCCGGAACTGACCGGTCCGCCGATCAGTACCGGTGGCAGCGGCCCGACCCACCTCAGTGTCCTCGACGGACACGTCCTGACCGCCAACTACGGCTCGGGCAGCGTCACCGCCGTGCCCGTCCGGCCGGGCGGCGGACTCGCCGTCGCCGCCTCCAGCGTGCTCCAGCACACCGGTTCCGGTCCGCACACGAAGCGGCAGCAGGGCCCGCACGCCCACCAGGTGCAGCCCGACCCCACCGGCCGCTGGGCGGTCAGCGTCGACCTCGGCACGGACTCCCTCCGGGTGTGCGCCCTCGACGGCGGAACGCTCACCCTGCACCGCGAGATCGCCCTGCGCCCCGGCTCCGGGCCCCGCCATCTCGCCTTCCACCCGCGGGGCGGGCACGCGTACGTCCTCAACGAACTCGCCCCGACCGTCACCGTCTGCCGCTGGGACGCCGCCGAGGGCTCGCTGCGGCCCGTCGGCGAGACATCGGTGCTCTCCGGTGTCCCGGACGGCGACGCGTACCCCTCGGGCATCGTCGTCTCGCCCGACGGCCGCTTCGTGTGGACCGCCACCCGCGGCCAGGACGTCGTCTCCGTGCTCACGCCCGACGCGGTGGGCGAGGGGCTCAGGCTGGTCGCCACGGTGCCCTGTGGCGGCGTCTGGCCCCGCGCGCTGGCCCTCGACCCCTCGGGCCGCTTCCTGTACGCGGCCAACGAGCGCTCCGGCGACGTGACCTGGTTCACCGTCGACCCGGACACGGGCGTGCCGCGCCGCGCCGGCTCGGTCGAGGCACCGGCGGCGTCCTGCGTGGTCTTCGGCTGAGCTGGCCGACCTGGCCGATCCGTCTGCCCAGGCTGTCCCGGCTGACCCGGAGACTTCACGCGGTGTACGTCTCGCGCCCATGGGAAAGGGCCCCTCCTGTCCCAGGAGCGGGCCCTTTCGATGTGCGGGTGGTACGGGTTGTGCGGGTGTACCGGCCGGCTAGAAGGCCGGGGCTCCCTGGCTCTGCGGCGGCGCGATGCCCAGCGCCGACGTGTACTGGGCCAGCGCGAGCTTGCCGATCGCCGGGTACGGGCCGAGGGCCTCGGCGGCGCTGCAGCCGGCCTCCTTGGCGGCCGCGTCGAGCAGACCCGCGTCGAGCTCCGGACCGATCAGGTACGGGGCGAGCGCGAGCTGCTGCGAACCCGAGCCGCGCAGCTGCTCGGCGATGGCCGCGATCGACCCTTCCTCGTCGAGCGCCGCCGCCATGACCGGCACGGCGAGCCGCGCGGCGAGCAGCATGCCGGTGATCCCGGCCGCCTGCACGGCGTCCTCGCCGCCGACGGTGGCGAGGACGATGCCGTCCGCGGCGGTCGCCACGGTGAACAGCCGGGCACGGTCGGCGCGGGCCAGACCGGCCTCGGACAGGCGGACGTGCAGCGCCTCGGCGAGCAGCGGATGCGGACCGAGGACATCGGTCAGTTCGGCCGCGACGCGGCTGTCCATGACCGCCTGGCGGATCCGGCGCAGCAGGGCGTTGTCCGGACCGGCGAGGAGCGGTACGACGATGCCGACCGGGCCGTCGGGCGCGGTGACGTCGGAACCGGCGGCGCGGGCCTGCTCGAAGCGCGCGGTGCGCTCCTCGGCGGCGTGGGTCAGCACGGACTGCAGCGTGGGGAACTCGTCGTCCCCGTCCAGGTAACCGATGCGGGCATCGAGGCCGGGGAGCTCGGAGCGCGCGATGCTCACGACCTCCTCGGCGAGGCTGCGCGTGGCCGCGCTGGGGGTGCCCGGCACCGCGAGGACGAGCGCGGGCGCGCCCTCGGGAGCCGCCAGGGGTTCCGGACGGCGGTGCCGCCCGGCTTGGCGGGGTCGCGGCATTCGTACTGGCAGGCCGGACGCGGGCCCAGTGGGGGAGCTCATGGCGCCGCATGTTACTGGTTTCTTGGGTTCCCCTGTTCGGGGAGGGTGCAGGTGAGCGGTATCCGTCCGCTTTTGTCTGATGAGTTACGTACGGATCAGAAGTGGTCAGTTATCACGGACTTGTCTGTCCTGCGATGAATTCCGGCCATCGATTTCCGGATACGGCTTTTCGGCCGCCACGTACAACATCCGCTCGTCCAGGGGCAGCCTGAGCAGGCCGTTCGCCAGGTCGGCGGCGATCCGGAGCGCGCCGTCGAGCGGGTCGCCCGCGGCCGGTACCTGCCGGGCGTGCGGCAGCCGCTCGGCCAACTCCTCGCGCAGGGGGTCGAGGAGCGGGGCGCCCATCTTGAACAGGCCCCCGGTGAGCGCGAGATGGGGCTCGCCGTCGACCGGGCACACCGCCGCGGCCGACTCGGCCATGTGCCGTGCGGCGGCCCGCAGGATGTCCGCCGCCACGGGATCGCTCCCGGCGCGGGAGGCCACCTCCGGGGCGAAGGAGGCGAGTACGGCGGGCCGGTCGGTGCGCGGGTACAACCGTCCCGGCAGCCCCGGCATCGGCCCGAACATCTCCTCAGCCCGCGCCAGCAGTGCGGCCGAGCCGCCCGGGCGGCCGTCGAACGCCCGCAGGGCCGCCTCCAGGCCCGCGCGGCCGATCCACGCGCCGCCGCCGCAGTCGCCGAGCAGATGACCCCACCCGTCGGCCCTGCGCCACGACGTGAGGTCGGTACCGATCGCGATCATGCCGGTGCCGGCCGCGATCACGGCACCCGCCCGAGGGCCGAGCGCGCCCGTGTACGCGGTCACCGCGTCGGCCGCCAGGGCGAGCCGCCGTACCCCCAGTTCACGCTCCAGTGCCGCCGGCAGTTCGTCCCTCAGTTCGTCACCGAGCGTGGCCAGGCCGGCCGCGCCGACGGCGACCGCCCCGAGCCGCTCGACGCCGGCCTCGGCCATCAACCGCTGTGCCATCGGGAGCAGTTGATCCAGCAGATGCCCGGCCGAGATCCCGCGCGGGCCGGTACGGACCGGCTCCTTGGAGGTCAGGGGGTCACCGAGCGGGGCCGGGGGAGGGGGCGGCGCCGCCCCCTGGCGTACGGGGGAGCCGGCATCGCTCGTCACCCCGTGCGCGGCGAGAGCCACGCGCAGTCCCGAACCGCCGGAGTCCACGGCCAGCACCACGGACGGACCCGGACCGCCCGGCCGCCCGCCGCGTACACCGTCGGACGTCACGGCAGGCGCCAGTCCACCGGCTCCGCGCCCTGCCTGGCCAGCAGGTCGTTGGCGCGGCTGAAGGGGCGGGAACCGAAGAAGCCGCGGTCGGCCGACATGGGCGAGGGGTGCGAGGACTCCACCGAGGGCAGATCGCCGAGCAGGGGGCGCAGATTGCGGGCGTCGCGGCCCCACAGGATCGACACCAGCGGCCGGCCGCGGGCGGCCAGCGCCCGTATCGCCTGTTCGGTGACTTCCTCCCAGCCCTTGCCGCGGTGTGCGGCGGGGCTGCGGGGAGCCGTGGTGAGCGCCCTGTTGAGCAACAGAACACCCTGCTTCGTCCAGGGGGTGAGGTCACCGGTGGACGGCTGGGGCGCCCCGAGGTCGGTGTTCAGCTCGCGGAAGATGTTGATCAGGCTGGGCGGCAGCGGACGTACCTCAGGGGCCACCGAGAACGACAGCCCCACCGCGTGTCCCGGTGTCGGGTAGGGGTCCTGCCCGACGATGAGGACGCGCACCTCGTCGAACGGCTGCTGGAAGGCTCGCAGGACATTCGCCCCGGCCGGTAGGTAGGTGCGTCCCGCGGCGATCTCCGCGCGCAGGAAGTCGCCCATCTCGGCGATCCGTCCGGCCACGGGGTCGAGGGCTTTCGCCCAGCCCGGTTCGACGATCTCATGCAACGGTCGTGGTGCCACGGCGTCACCCTACTGCCGTACACATGGCGGAGATCAAACCGGTGGCTGTCACGCGACCGAGGATGACCGATTCGTCGTCGAATCGGACGTTCTCCGGGCACAAGACGCCTGCCGCCGTGGGCTGTTGGAGCCTCCGGGAGCTCAGGCCGCGACCGCTCTCAGGCCACGACTCTCTCGGACCGCGACCGCTTTCAGGCCGCGACTCCCCCAGGCCGCGACCGCTTTCAGGCCGCGACCGTGCTCAGGCCACGACCGCCGCGCGGACGCACAGGACGTCCGGCAGATGCGAGGTGAGCTGCCGCCAGCTGTCGCCGTCGTCCGCCGACGCGTACACCTCGCCGTTGCGATTGCCGAAGTACACGCCCGCCGGGTCCGCGCCGTCCGTGCACAGCGCGTCGCGCAGCACCGTGCCGTAGTGGTCCTCGGAGGGCAGTCCCGCCGTCAGCGGCTCCCAGTTCACGCCGGCGTCCTCCGTACGGAAGACGCGGCACCGCCGGTCGGCAGGGACCCGGTCCGAGTCCGCGTTGATCGGGAAGACGTACGCCGTGTCGCCGCGGTGCGGATGCGTCGCCGCCGCGAACCCGAACGTGGACGGCAGGCCCGCGCCGATGTCGGTCCACCGCCCACCCGCGTCGTCGCTGCGGTACACCCCCCAGTGGTTCTGGAGATAGAGCCGGTCCGGGTCCGCCGCGTCGCGCGCGACCTTGTGCACGCACTGCCCGAACTCCGGGTTCGGATCCGGCAGGAACACCGCCGAGACACCGGAGTTGGCGGGCTCCCAGCTCGCGCCCCCGTCGGCGGTGCGGAAGACACCGGCCGTGGAGACGGCGACCGTCACGGCCCGCGGGTCGCGCTCGTCGGTGAGGATCGTGTGCAGCCCCTCACCGCCTCCGCCCGGGACCCACTTCGAGCGGGTGGGGTGCTCCCACAGGGGGCGGACGAGTTCGAAGGACTCGCCCCGGTCCTCCGAGCGGTACAACGCGGCAGGCTCCGTCCCCGCGTACACCACGTCCGGTTCGGCGGCCGCCGGGTGCAGCTGCCACACGCGCTCCAGCGAGGCGCCCGTCTCCTTGGGGAACTTGACGGCGGGCCGCGCCGGTTCGGTCCACGTCAGTCCCAGATCGTCGGAGTGGAACACGGACGGACCCCAGTGCGCGCTGTCCCCGCCGACCAGCAGCCGCGGTCGGTCGCCCCGGGAGTCGATCGCGACCGAGTACACGGCCTGCGCGTTGAAATACGGATTCTCGTCGAACTCCCAGGCGCCGCCGCGCCGTCGCCCGATGAAGAGACCTTTGCGAGTGCCCACCGTGAGCAGTACGTCGGCCATGGCCGGCCACCTCCGCGACGTCGTTGTCTGCGATACGGGCCAGTCTGCACCCCGGCACCGACAGTCACCTCCCGGTCTCGCGTTTCCGCAGCTCGGGCGGGTCGCGTCGGCGGACGGCGGGGGTTCGCGGCGCCGGTCGGACGCCGGTCGCGGGGCGCGCCGCACGGCCCCCGGCTCCCGCGACGCACGAGCCGACGGGCACGGGGCGTGAGCATCGCGCGGAGCAGGCGCGTAAGGGAGGGAGATGTGGCGTGTCCGTGCGGTGGTGAGGAGGATGCCCTTGATGGCGGCATTCCGTGGTCCGAGGGTCTGGCTGTGGCGGTGGCGGCGCAACCCGCTACGGAGGCGGAGCGATGTCCTGGAGGCCTGGATCATGCTCGCGGCCTGGGCGCTCACGGTGCTCGCCGGCGCGGTCACGGGCCTGGCGAGCATCCGCGCCGTGGAGCACGGTCTCGCCCAGCAGCGCGCGGAGTGGCACGCCGTCCCCGCTCAACTGACCGAGGACGCGCCGGAGGCGAGCGGGACGGACCCCGCCGGTCGCGTCGTGTGGACGAAGGTCCGCTGGACCGCGCCGGACGGCACCCCTCGCTCCGGTCAGGTACGGGTCTACGCGGGCACCTCGGCGGACACCCCGGTCCGGGTGTGGACCGACCCCGACGGGCGCCTCGTCACCCGCCCCACCACCGTCGCCGTGGCCCGGCTGCGCGCCTACCTGATCGGCACCTTCGCCGGCGTGGGCGTGGCGGGCGTCCCCTTCATCGCCGGGCGCCGTCTCCGCGGCCGTCTGGAACGGCGGCGCATGCGGCGGTGGGACGAGGAGTGGGAGCGGATCGGACCGCTGTGGGGCCGGATGACGAGCTGAGCGGGTCGTTCAGGGCGCTCGCCCGGGTCGCCGAGGGAACGGCCTGCGGGGCGGTCGCGCGGCCCCGGTTTCACTACGCCGCCTCCAGAGCCGTACGGCAGTCCCGCAGGAGCAGTTCGTCATCGAGGACGTCGTGGCTGCCGTGGCCGCCGGAGCGCGCCCGGTGCCGCCGAGGCGAGGTCAGTTCCGTACGGACCAGGTCGTGGACGGGTGCGCCGGCGCCGCCCATCCGGACGAGGCATGCGGTGATGGTCCGCCGGGTGTACGGGTTCTGCGTCCAGGCGGCGCGGAACACCGGCAGGACGGGTACCGGATCTCCGGCGATGTCCCACAGGGCACAGGCGGCGGCGGTCCGCTCCCACACCTCGGCGGAGTCGGTCAGGCGGCGCAGTCCGGGGAGCGCGGGTGCTGCCGCAGCCCCCATGCGGCCGAGGGCCTCGGCCGCCGTCCGGGGACCGCCGGTGTCCCGCTGCGGGGCCAGCGCCCGGAGCAGCGGCGGAAGGACCGCCCCCGCGTCCCCCTCGACGGACCAGAGCGCGTCGGCCGCCGCCACGGCGTTCCCGCCGGTCAGCAGCTCCCGCAGCGCCGGTATCGCCTCGTGCGCCGGTGCCCCGAACGCGCCGAGCGCCCTCGTCAGCGCCTTCACCAGGGCGTCCCGGAGCCGCAGTTCGCGCGGTGTGCCGTGCAGCAGCCGCAGCACCTCCGGCACGGCGGTGGCGTACCGCAGGGTGCCGAGCCCGGACAGCAGCGGCGCGGCCCGGCCGTAGGTCTCCGGATCGTCGAGGGGGACCTCGGCCAGTCGCTCCCGCAGCAGCGGGGCGAGGGGCGCCGCGGCCGGGCCCAGATGTCCGATCGTGTACCCGGTTTCGTTCGGCACCACTGGGTGGCGCAGCACTTCCGCGAGGGCCGGTACCGCCCGCGCGTCCCCGCACCTGGCGAGGGCCTTCAGGGGGCGGCCCAGCGTTGCCGAACCACGTCCCCAGGAGTCCGGGCCCGACTCCACGAGGGTGGCGAGCCGGTCGGCCGCCGGAGCCGCCAGAGTGAAGAGGAACTCCAGGACGGACACCGCGGCCCAGCGCAACCGCTCCTCGTCCGAACCGAGTTGCTCACCGATCAGCGCGACCGGCTCCTCGTACGCGGCACGCCACTCGCGGAACAGCCCCGCCGACATCCACACGGCGTTGCACCGGTCGGCGGTGTCCTGGCTGCTCAACTGCCCCTTGAGCAGGGCGATCCGGTCCGCGGTGCGAGAGCCCAGCGCCTGGTGCAGCGTCCGGAGCAGCTGGGCGCCCTCCTCGTCCGCCGGTCGCATGCGGCGCAGACTGCCGATGAGGGTGTCGGAGGACGTCCGGACGGGCTCACCGGACGGCCGGAAGCGCTGTGACCTGATGTGGAGCAGTGCGACGACGGTGGGCACGAGATCGTCGGGCAGTCGGTCGGGGGCGCACCAGGCGAGCTGTCCGAGCGCGGCGAGCCGCAGCCCCGGGTCGTTCCGGGCGGCGCACAGCGACTCCAGACAGTCCACCGCCGGGGCCGCGGAATCGGCGTACAGCCGGGCGAAGAGCCCGAGGCTCTCGACCAGTGCCAGCCGGACGCCGTCCTCCTGCTCGTCCCGCAGCCGCTCCGTCAACAGGGCCAGTACGCGCGGCGGTTCGTCGTGGAAGCGTACGAGCGCCGACGGCGCGGCGCGGCGCACCTGCGGGTCCCCGTCCGTGACGAGGTCCAGGAAGACCGCGGCACCCGCGCGGATCGCCGTGCGCGCCATCGCGTGGTTGTCGTCCTCGCGGTCCTCCGCGTCCCGGCCGGGTACGACGTCGTCCGCTCCGTCCTCGAAGGCGTCCTCGTCGCCCGATCCTCCGATGCTGGCGAGCAACTCCACGATCTCGCCCCGGTCAGCGAGTCCCACGTGTCCGGCGAGCGTGAAGAGGAAGGGGATGGACGCCAGCGTCGAGTCGTACACATCGCCCTGGTGGTGCACGGCCCCGTACATCCCGTCGAGCGCGGTCTCCCGCTCCTGGGGGAGTGGCGAGGCGAGTCCCCGCAGCAGCTCCGGCACGTCGGCGGCGCTTCCGTAGGCATGCTCCATCGAGGCCCATTCGACCTCGTCGATCCCCCTGAACACGGTGTCCTCCCCAGGCGTACGGCCATTGATCGTGAGTGTGCACCACGGCACTGACAGTGACGCCCGGGAACCGTCCCGTCGATGGCGTCGACCCAGCCAACTGCGGAGCGAACGGCCGCTTTACGACGGTTGGCCGGAGCGAAGCCGTCGGGGCGGACCGGACGGGGGAGGGAAGAGCAGTGAGACAGCGCCGCCGGACACCCTCCTGGGTGCCCGGCGTGCGTGCCCACGCGGCTGTGACCGCTGTGTACGTCGCCGTCCCTAAGGGCGCGGCTCGGACGACGCGGGGTGAGCAGGCTGTGCCGCGGGCGCCACGGGCGCCGCGAGGGGCGTCACGGGGGGTCGCGGAGCCGGGGGCGCGGGGCGCCTGGAGGCGAACCGGGGCAGGGCCGGCGGGGCGAGGAAGCCCTCCGCGCGGGCCGCGGCGATGCCGATACGGGGAAGGTCGGCGCTCTTCTCGAAGAGGAGGTAGCGAGGCTCCCAGACCGGCCGGTACTTGGCGTTGGCCCGATAGAGGGATTCGAGCTGCCACCAGCGCGAGAGGAACGTCAGCACCGAGCACCACAGACGCAGCACGGGCCCGGCGCCCAGCCGGGTGCCGCGTTCGAAGACCGACCGGAACATCGCGAAGTTCAGGGACACCCGCTCGACGCCGATCTCCTCGGCACGCAGCAGCAGCTCGATCACCATGAACTCCATGAGCCCGTTCTCGGAGTTCCGGTCGCGGCGCATCAGGTCCAGCGAAAGCCCCCGCTCACCCCACGGCACGAAGCTCAGTACGGCCCGGGGTTCCCCTTCGCTGTCATGGCACTCCAGCATCACGCACCGGCCGTCGGCCGGGTCTCCCAGCCGGCCGAGCGCCATGGAGAAGCCACGTTCGGTCTCACCGTCGCGCCACTCGTCCGCCTTGTCGGTCAGGGCGGCCATCTCGGCGTCGGGGATGTCCTCGTGCCGTCGTACGCGGACGGTGTAGCCGGCGCGCCGGACGCGCTTGTGGGCCTGCCGGACGCCCCGCATGGCGCGCCCCTCCAGGGTGAAGTCGGACCGGTCCACGATGGCTTCGTCGCCGAGCTCCAGGGCGTCGAGGCCGTGCCGGGCGTAGACGGTCCCGGCCTCCTCGCTCGCGCCCATCACCGCGGGCGTCCACGCGTGGCGCCTTGCCTCCCGCAGCCAGGCCTCGATCGCGCCGGGCCAGGCCTCCGGGTCGCCGATCGGGTCGCCGGAGGCGAGGGTCACGCCGCCACCGACGCCGTACGCGATCGCCGCCTTGCCGCTCGGGGACCAGATGACCGCCTTGTCGCGGCGCAGTGCGAAGTAGCCGAGCGAGTCGCGTTCCCCGTGCCGTGCCAGCAGGGCTCGCAGCCGCGTCTCGTCCTCCTCGCCGAGGAGTTCGAGGCCGCGCGGGGAGCGGAAGCACGCGTAGAGCACCAGCAGGAAGGTGGCGGCCATCAGGACGTTGACCAGGATGTCGACCCAGCGGGGCGCGACGACGCTGTCGAAGCGGTCGGCGAGCGGACCGACGCTGATTCCACGCAGCAGGGTGTACGCGATCCGGTCGCTCAGCGGCGTTCCCGACACGCGGTTGGTGGCACTGACGAGCAGGGTGCCGAGGGTGGCGCTGACGAGGAGGCCGCCCGCGCCGACGGCGAGCGCCAGCCGGGGATTCGAGCGGTCCCCGACGGCATGGAACTCCTTGCGCCCCAGCAGGAGGGCGACGACGAAGGCAGCGGTGAGCAGGGCCGAGACCCAGTTGAAGACGTGCCGTTGGTAGCGGTCCTGGGTCAGCGCCACTGAGTAGAGCGCGAGGAGCGGCCCGGCCATCAGCAGATTGAAGATCCAGGCGGCTCGTTTGCGGCGCCGCATCACCAGCGCGAGAAACAGGGCCAGCGCCGCCGAGATCAGCCCGGCGGTGGCCAGATACGGGGTGAAGAACTCGCCCCCGTTGTGCTCGTGCACCTCTTCGCGGAACGGCAGCGAGATCACCGCGACGATGTTGAGGATCGCGAGCAGCCGCAGGTACCAGACGGTGAGCGCGGCGGCTCGTGGCCGGATTCCGACGCCTGCTCGTCCGGCCCGAGCCCCCCGGCGCGAGCTCGCGTTCCGCTGTTCCGGGATGAGCGCTGACTGTTGTACGGACACCGTGGAGCATCACCTTGGGGAGAGGCCGGGAAAAACCGGTGGGGACAGAGGCCGGAACACTACATCTTGTAGGGAAGAGTCAGGTTATGGCCAGGCAGAGTCCGCGTGAAGAGGTAAGGAGGTGTTGAGAATACGGCCCGCCGGTCCGCGTCACACCTGCCTGCCGGTCCGCCGCTCCGCGCCACCCGCACCTGCTGGTCCGCCTGCTCGCCGGTCCGCATCGCCTGCCGGCGAGCTGTCGGCTTCGCGCTGCCGGGGGTACGGAGCCCGGCCGTGGACGCGGAACCGCGCCGACCGGCCGCGGCTCGGCCCTCGCGACGGCCGAGCCGGATTCTGTCAGGGGTGAGCCGGATTTCTCAACGGCGCCCGCCCCGCATCCCTCAACGGCGGCCCGAGGCTCCCCGGTCGCGACCCGAGTTCCCGAAATGTCTGCCCGGGCCAGGCTCCCCGCTGTCACCGAGCGGGCGGTCGCGTGTGGTCGCCATCCACAGGAGGTCGCCCAGTGCGGCGCCCGCCGATACCAGGGCCGTGATCACCCCGGCCATGGTCACCGCGTCGCCGAAGTGCGGGCGCCCGTGCAGGGCGTGCAGGTCGAACCCGCACAGGTGGTAAACGCCCAGTGCGGCGATCCCGAGGCTCGGCACGAGCAGTGCCAGCACGGACGCCGGTCCGCGTGCCGTGCGCCCGGCGTCACGTTCCTTCACAGGCTCCCCCTGACATGAGACGTTCACCGCCGGGACCCTACGGCACGTAGGGTCCCCCTGTCCTGGCCGTGCTCAACCCGTGCTCGATCCGTGTTCCGCCGGGTACCCCGGGCGATGCCCGCCATGCGGGGCCGGGAAGTCCGGGCTCGCCGTGATCCGGATCACGGGTGTGTCACCGACCGGACATCCGGTCCAATTCCGTACCCATCCATGACGCCGGGACCCCGGATGCGAGGATGAGGGCCCTGATGACTGCCGGGTGGTGCACTCGCACGCTGCGAGCCGCGATGTTCGCGGCCGTCTGTGTGGTGCTCGCCGCCCTCGGCCACGTGATGATGTCCAGCTCTCCGGTGGCCTGGTGGGCGTTGGCCGGCGCGGGGGCGGGCACGGCCGGAGCGGGCTGGTGCCTGGCCGGCCGCGAACGTGGACTGCCGCTCGTCGTGTCCGTCGTGCTGCTCGGCCAGGGCGTGCTCCATACGGCGTTCTCGATCGCGCAGACGCTCACGCCCACCGCGGATGCCGACATGGGCCCGGGCTCCGGACCGGGGCAGCCCGGCATGGGCGGCATACTGATGGGCAGCGTGAGGCACGGGTACGCCCTGGGCTCCCTGCACATGGGTTCTGCCCACATGGCTTCCCTGAACATGGGCTCCATGGACATGGGCTCCGCGAACATGGACTCGATGGACGCCATGGGTATGGGGCGCATCGGTTCCAGCGCCCTGGCACATCTGTTCACAGGGGGACGCGAGGCGGGTTCCCCTTCCTCGTTCGGCATGCTCGCCGCCCATGTGCTCGCCGCGCTGCTGTGCGGACTCTGGCTCGCGTACGGCGAGCGGGCCGTGTTCCGCACGCTGCGGGCGCTGGCCGGCCGGCTGGCCGCCCCGCTGCGGTTGTTGCTCGCCCTGCCGACGCCGCCGCACCGGCCGAGGGTCCTGGTGCGCCGAGGCTCCTCGGACCGCGCCCCGCGCCGCCTCCTTCTCGTTCACCCGATCACTTCCCGGGGTCCGCCCGTGGGGACCGCTGTCGCCTGAGACAGCCGGCTTCCCGAAGGGCCTTCCGCCCTTCGGGCATCGGCCGTACCTCCTGTACGGCCGTACCCCCCCAGCACCGGACCCCGTGCGGCCTCGCGCCGGTCCGGATCACGGATGACCCGAGAAGGACACCTGGTGATCACTCCTGCCCTGCCTGTTTCACGCCACGGATGCGAGGAGCGGAACAACAGCGACAGCAACGGCGACCGAGCGGTCTCGGTCGACGAGTCGACGACCGCCTGGGCACTGGCCGCCCGCGCCGGTGACCCGGCCGCCGTCGAGCGGTTCGTCCGGGCGCTGCACCGCGATGTCGTGCGCTACGTCGCCCACCTGTCGGCCGATCCGCAGGCTGCCGACGACCTCGCCCAAGAGACGTTCCTGCGGGCGCTCGGCAGTCTGCACCGGTTCGAGGGGCGTTCCTCGGCGCGGGCCTGGCTGCTGTCCATCGCCCGCCGTGCGGTGATCGACAGCCTGCGGCACGCCGCTGCCCGGCCGCGGTCGAACGACGCCGCGGACTGGCAGACCGTGGTGGAACGCGCACAGCCGCGCGGTCTGCCCGGCTTCGACGACGGCATCGCGCTGCTCGACCTGCTGGCCGCGCTCCCCGGCGACCGGCGCGAGGCGTTCGTCCTGACCCAGATGATGGGCCTGCCCTACGCGGAGGCCGCCCTGGTCAGCGACTGCCCCGTCGGAACGGTCCGCTCCCGAGTGGCGCGGGCCCGGGCGACCCTGATCGCGCTGCTCGCCGAAGCGGAGGCCGAGGTGACGGCGGTGCGGGCCGCGCCGACCGCCGCCTGACCGTGCGGGCCGGGGTCCACCGCTTCCGGTCGGCCCCGGCCCGCACGGCATCCCGACAGGCCGGAGCTCGAAGGAAGTTCGAAGGACGCTCGAAAGAATGTGAAGCGGGGCGAAGGGAGTTCGAAGGGAATGTGCTCCGAACCCCGGCGCGGGTGACGAGGATCCGCTTCGACGACCCGGTGCCGGGCCCCGCTTCGGCGCCCGGCGGTCCGATGCCTACACGGACCGGTGGTACTGCTCCGGAATGTGCACCTCGGCCCCGAGTTCGCGCGCCGCGAGCCGGGCGAAGGACGGGTTGCGCAGCAACTCGCGGCCCAGCAGCACCGCGTCGGCCTCCCCGTTGGCGATGATCTTCTCGGCCTGCTCGGCCTCGGTGATGAGACCGACGGCGGCGACGGCCAGCGAGGTCTCCCTCTTCACCCGTGCGGCGAACGGGACTTGATAGCCAGGTCCGACGGGAATGCGTACGCCCGAGGCGTTCCCGCCCGTGGAGACATCGAGCAGGTCCACGCCGTGCTCGTGCAGTTCGGTGGCGAAGCGGACGGTGTCGTCCGTGCTCCAGCCCGCGTCCTCCAGCCAGTCGGTGGCCGAGACGCGGAAGAAGAGCGGCTTGTCGGCCGGCCAGATCTCCCGTACGGCGTCGACGACTTCGAGGGCGAACCGGGTGCGGTTCTCGTACGAGCCGCCGTACGCGTCGGTGCGGTGGTTGGAGTGCGGGGAGAGGAACTCGTTGATGAGGTAGCCGTGGGCGCCGTGGATCTCGACGATCTCGAAACCGGCGGCCAGGGCGCGGCGCGCCGCGTCCGCGAACTGGCCCACGATCTCCTGGATGCCGGCGACCGTCAGCTCGTCGGGAACCGGGTGTCCCTCGGCGAACGGGAGCGCGCTCGGGGCGAGCGCCTGCCAGCCGTACGCGTCCGGGCCGACAGGTGCGCCGCCCTTCCAGGGGCGGTCGGTCGAGGACTTGCGCCCACCGTGCCCGAGCTGGACGGCCGGCACCGTGCCCTGCGCCTTGAGGAAGCGCGTGATGCGGCGGAACGCCTCGACCTGGGTGTCGTTCCAGATGCCCAGGTCGTACGGGGAGATCCGGCCCTCGGGTGAGACGGCGGTCGCCTCGACGATGACCAGTCCCGTTCCGCCGGTGGCGCGGGCCGCGTAGTGGGCGAAGTGCCAGTCGTGCGGGGCGCCCGCGGAGGGACCCTCGGGTGCGGCCGAGTACTGGCACATCGGGGGCATCCACACCCGGTTGGGGATGGTGACTTCGCGCAGGACGTAGGGCTCGAAGAGCGCGCTCACGGCCGACTCCATTCGTCGCGGGACCGGTGTACGCCTCGTACGATAAGCATCGTAGTACGGCGGGTGTCAAACTACGACAGGTCTCGTACAATGACGGCGTCGGGCGAAGCCCCGGACGATGCCGAAGGCAGCCGGACGAAGACCAAGGTCCCCGGACGAAGTGGAGCCGCCATGACGACCGCCACCGCCGCCGGCGGCGGCCGTGATCTGCCGCACCCCCCGCGCGAGGAGATCCGGCTGGAGTCGGTGCTGCACGCCCTGTCCGATCCGATGCGGCTCCAGATCGTGCGGGAACTCGCCGCCGACGGCCGGGAACTCTCCTGCTCGGACTTCGTTCTGCCGGTCACCAAGTCCACGACCACGCACCACTTCCGGGTGCTCCGTGAGAGCGGGGTCATCCGCCAGGTCTACCGCGGCACGGCGAAGCTGAACGGACTGCGCACCGACGACCTCGACGCACTGTTCCCCGGCCTCCTCGACCGTGTCCTGGAGGCCGCCACCCGACAGGCCGGCCGCCTGGCGCCGTGACGGGCCGCGCCGGTCGACCGTGACATAGCCGCGACGGTCGACCGTGACAGATCAGGACAGTCGAGGGTCCTGCCCGGCGATGGCGGGCGGCAGAGGCGAAGGGGAGTAGGCAAAGGGGAACACCCACCCCTTGCCACTCTCAACATATAGCGCACTGGGGGGCTTGCGGCAAGGCCCCGGTCGTGCCGCAGAATCACTGGCCGAGGCCAGAACCTGCGGAAATGGGAGATTCACGAAGTGCGTGTGCTTGTGTCGATCAATGGGGCGTGCGGCGACGGCGTACCCGAGGTGGGGATCGCGCCGAGTTCGCGGGTGCCCGGCGGCGAGGCGCGGGTGGGCGCGCAACCGGCCTTCGCGGGCGCGACCCCGGATCGGAGCCGGTGACATGAACCCCTTGACCACCAGTGCGTTCCGTCTTCCCGGCCACCTTTCCCCCAAAGCCGACCCGGCGCTCATCGCCGCCGACGAACGGCACTTCGGGGCCATCGCGGAGAGCCTCGAGCAGGCGATCGACGAACTGTCCGACCGTCTCGACGCCGAGCGCAGGGCGCCCGGCGGCATCGGCCGCGAGGCGATGGAACGGGACATCGAGATCCACCGGCTGACCGGTCGGCTGCGCGCCCTGCGCCGCTTCGGCCTTGACCTGTGCCTCGGACACGTCGTCGGCGCGGACGACTCGGAGCCTTTGTACATCGGGCGCCTCGGTCTCACCGACAGCGAAGGCCGCAGGCTGCTCACCGACTGGCGCTCTCCTGCGGCCGAGCCGTTCTTCGCCGCGACCCACGCCAACCCGATGGGCCTGGCTAGCCGCCGCAGGTATCGCTGGACCCGTGGCCGCATCAGCGACTACTGGGACGAGGTGTTCACCACCGACGGGCTGGAGCGGCACGCCGCCCTCGACGACCAGTCCGCCTTCATCGCCAGCCTGGGAAGCAACCGGTCGGCCCGGATGAGGGACGTGCTCGCCACCATCCAGTCCGACCAGGACGCCATCATCCGGGCCGGATCCCGCGGCGCTCTCGTCGTGGACGGCGGTCCGGGTACGGGCAAGACGGTCGTCGCCCTGCACCGCTCCGCCTACCTCCTCTACTCCGACCCCCGCCTCGGCCACCGACGGGGCGGCGTGCTCTTCGTCGGTCCCCACCAGCCCTATCTGGCCTACGTCGCCGATGTCCTGCCCAGCCTCGGAGAGGAGGGCGTACAGACCTGCACCCTGCGGGACCTCGTCGTCGAAGGACCCGGAGCGGCGATCGAGCCCGACCCGGAGGCGGCCCGTCTCAAGTCGTCCGCGGACATGGTGAAGGCGATCGAGAAAGCCGTCAGGTTCTACGAGGAGCCGCCCACCCGGGCGATGACCGTGACGACCCCCTGGGCCGAGGTCACGCTGAGCGCCGACGACTGGGCCGAGGCGTTCGAGGCGGCGGGCCCCGGTACCCCGCACAACGAGGCGCGCGACCTGATCTGGGAGGAACTGCTCACGATCCTGCTGGACAGGCACGACGACGATGTCCCGCCCGATCTGTTCCGGCGCGCGATGCTGCACGACGAGGAACTGACCGGGACCCTTGACCGCGCGTGGCCGCTGCTCGAAGCGGCCGACCTCGTCGGAGACCTGTGGTCGGTGCCCGCCTACCTGCGGATGTGCGCGCCCTGGCTCGGCCCCGACGACGTGCGGAAGTTGCAGCGCAAGAACGACCCCCAGGCCTGGACGGTCTCCGACCTGCCGCTCCTGGACGCCGCACGGCAGCGGCTCGGCGACCCGGAGACGGCCCGGCGCAAGCGCCGGCACGAGGCCGTTCTCGCCGCCCAGCGCGAGAGCATGGCGCAGGTCGTCGGCAACCTGATCGAGGCCGCCGCCGCCTCCGGCGCCGACGGTGACGACGGCGAGGGCCTGGTGACGATGCTGCGCGGCGAGGACGCCAAGGTCAGCCTGGTCGACGAGTCCGAACTGCCCACCGTCGAACCGGACCTGCTCGCCGGTCCGTTCGCGCACATCGTCGTGGACGAGGCCCAGGAACTGACCGACGCGGAGTGGCAGATGCTGCTGCTGCGCTGCCCGTCCCGGAGCTTCACCATCGTCGGGGACCGCGCCCAGGCCAGACACGGTTTCGCGGAGTCCTGGCAGGAACGGCTCGGGCGGATCGGGCTCGACCGGATCGAGGTGGCCTCCCTGACCATCAACTACCGGACGCCGGAAGAGGTCATGGCGGAGGCCGAGTCGGTCATCCGCGCCGCGCTCCCGGACGCCAACGTGCCGACCTCCGTCCGCAGCACCGGCGTTCCCGTCGTCCACGGTTCCGTCGCGGATCTGGAGTCGGTCCTCGACACCTGGCTCCTCACACATGCCGAGGGGATCGCCTGCATCATCGGCGATGCCACGTTCCGGGCGACGTCCCGGGTCCGGTCGCTGACCCCGGAGTTGTCGAAGGGGCTCGAGTTCGACCTGGTCGTCCTCGTCGACCCGGAGGAGTTCGGCGAGGGGGTGGAAGGCGCGGTCGACCGCTATGTCGCGATGACCCGGGCGACCCAGCAACTCGTCATCCTCAGGAGTTCCTGACGCATGATCAGCGAATGCGGCTGTAAGGGCGGTTGCCCGTTGCCGGTCCGGCGGGGGGGGGGCCGGGGGCCCCCCCCCCCCGCCGGGGGGGCCGCGCTCGCAAGAACCGGGGGGGCTGGTAGGGTACGCTGGGGGGGGGGGGGCGCATCCCCCCCCCCGGCGCCCCCCC
>NZ_JBIAIQ010000024.1:0-145878 GCF_042871525.1 Streptomyces sp. NPDC005784 | reverse complement strand
GCGGGCGCCGCACACCCTCGAACCCCTGCCCCACACCACCATCAGCCCTCGGCGAGAAATCGGACCTCGGAAACATCGGCCGGTGGATCCGGGCTCAGGGCCGGTGCTCATACGTGAGCCCTTTCGGCGTTACCGGAGCTCGACGGCATAGGAGTCTCCGGAGAAGGTCCATCCGTCGGTGCCTTCGCCGATGTCGGCGACGATGAAATGGTCCTCGAAGTCGTCATCGCGCAGGTCACCGGCCAGCCAGAGCGCCTCGATCTCGCTCCAGTGTCCCCGACGCCGACCAGCACCAAGCAACCATTCACGGGCGGCGACCAAACGAAGAAGGGGGATGGTGCGCCCGCCTCCTCTCGCCATGCGTTGTAGTGGCGGCGCGAATCATAGGCTCCGGTCAGAGGACGTGGGGCCACTCGGGGCACTGCCGTAAGCAGCGCCCCGAGCGCATCAGGTCCTGACTGATCGGCGAGCCGTTGCGGTGCCGGGGCCGCCGTTCATGCCCCCGGGGCTACGCGTTCAATCCGAGCAGCTCCGCAGCGCTCCCTTTATTTGCCGCGAATCAGGCGAATCGCGATGCCTATCGCCGTTCCTGCGACGACTCCTGAGATCGTCCAGGGAATGCTTGGGTGACCGCCGTTGAGCCTGTAGCCGATGAACGCGGCGAGAAACGTGATCGCAAGAGCGAGGATGAATCCAAACTGCCTGGTTCTCAATTTTCACCCGTCGATTGTCTGGATCTTGTGGTGTGGGCGGCTCGGGGTGCTGCTGTGATGGCAGCACCCCGAGCCGCCCCTGCAGGTCGCGCTTCCCAGCTGCCTAGCGGAAGCGGAACCCACAGCCGGAGTTGGTGCAGGACGCGTGCCAGATGGGACTGTAGCGAGCGGGTACCGGGCCGTTGTACGAGCCGTAGTAGTCCATGGTCATCTGGTACCGCTCCTGGTAGCCGCAGATGGGCGAGTACTTGAGCCAGCAGACCTGGCCCATCCCGGTGGTCTTCCACTTGATGTGGGTGCTCGTCTGGGTGGTTTCGTAGGGGTAGCCGAAACTGAAGTTCCAGCCCAGCCCCGCAGAGGTTCCTGTCTGGTCATACCAGCTTTGTGCCGTGGTGCTCGTGATGTGGCCCTTCTTGTTGATGCAGACGCCGATGGCCATCTGAATGGTGGCGATCTGGACGGATACAGAGCCCTCGTACACCTTGTAGGACTTGTTGTATGTGTGGCATCCCGCCGTCACTGCCCCTGAGGGATCGCCCTGGTTCACCGGGTCCTGGTTCGCGTAGTCGTAGGCGTTGGCACTGCCCCCTGCGACCGGATCGGTCTGGCTGAAGCGCCCCGTCGACGGGTTGTACATACGCGCACCCATCTGGAGCTGACCACCGAGAGCTGCCCCGGATCGCTGCAGGCCGCCCAGCCAGCCATAGACAGGATTTGTGCCAGTCTCCGGGGCGCCGAACTCGGTATAGGTGAACGTACTGGTGACGCTGCTCGTGGTGGGGTTGACGGTGGCGAACACGTCGCCGTGGAGGTTGACGAGGTCAAGGGTCAGCCCCTTGTCGCTGGCCTGGGCCGCGAGTGTGCCGGAAGGACCGTTGACATTGCGCTGCCAGCTGCCGTCGGACCCGGACGTCCAGACCGGAGTGTCCGTCTCGTCAGCGTAGTGATCGGTGTGTGTCGTTCCGGCGGTGTCGGTGGTGGAGGCCGGGCGGACTCCTTGGGGGTCGTAGCTCCACGACATGGTGGCCCCGCCCTGGGTCTGGCTGGCGATCATGTCGTTGGCGAAGTACGTAGCCGTCAGGTCGGTGCCGCCGGCGTCCTGCGCCGGGGTGGTGATGGTGTCTCCTTGCGTGTCGTACTGGTAGCCCGGGTCGGACAGACGGTCGGCCGCGTCGTAGGACATGGACCGTTTGGTCGAGGTGGCCTGCTGGCAGCTGCCGTCGACTGCCGGTTGGGACGTCGCGATGCTGGTGCGGTTGGAGTTCGCGTCGTAGTCGAAACTCCGCGTGGTGCACTGCCCCAGCTGGTCGTCGGCGACCGCGGTCAGACGGTTTGCGGCGTCGTAGGAGAACGTCTGGTCGCTGGTCAGGGCGGTGTCGTTGGCCCATGCGCCGTGGGAGTCGGCGTCCGCGTTGTCGGCGAGGACCTGAGTGCCCCAGGCGGGCGGGTTCGAGTAGGTCACGCCTGTGGTCCTATCGGTGGCATCGTATGCGTAGGTGGCGACAGTGCCTCCGGGATACGTTTGCGTCGCGATGTTGCCGTCCGCGTCGTGCGTGATGCCGAAGGCTCCGGCCTGCGTGTCGCTCTGGCTCGTCAGGCCGCCGGTGTGATCGTTCCCTTCGTTGTAGGCGAAGCTGGTGATGCCCTTGCCGTCGTCGCGGGAGATGACTCTGCTGGCGAGGTCGTACGTGTAGCGGGTGACGTTCGAAGACGCGTCGGTGTAGGTGGAGATCGCTCCGAAGTCGTCGTAGGCCGTTTTCAGATCCGCCAGTACGGCACCTTGGGCGCTGACGCTCTGGGTGTCGGTGGGGACGCCGGTGGCAGGGTCGTAGACGATCTTCGAGTCGGGAAGCGCCGTGCCCATTCCCTTGCCGGAAGTGCGGATGCTCGTACCGATCTCCCGCTCCGCTCCGTCGAACGTCGCGCTGGCGGTGCGAGACGACGTGGTCCCGTCGGCCGCGGTGAAGGTCTCGGTCTCCGTGACCGGCTGCAGGTACCTGTCGTAGGTGTACGTCGTGACCGCCAGTCCGGGCAGTCCACTTGTCCCGGGCTGCGCCGCGGGCTTGGTCTTGCACGCAAGGTCGGTCCACGCGGGCTTGTTGCCGCAGTCGGAGTCGACGCTGTTCGCGTCGGCGGTGTAATAGACCGTCTTGGACGTACCGGCGTCCCCGCCACCGGTGTTGCTCGGCATGCGGGACTCGGTCAAGAGCGGTTGCCCGTCGTAGAGGTGGGCGTCCTCGTTGTAGACCACGGACTTGGTGATGTTGAGTTTTCCGGTGCCGGGATCCGTGACGCTCCGCAGCGGAGTGTGCAGGGTCCATCCGAAGGTGTCGGTGCCGTTGGCGTACAGGTTCTGGGTGGTGCGGGCGTCCACGTCCGAGCTGCCGGGGACGTCCGAGCCGATGCTCCCAGTCTCCGTCTCGGTCGTCACCAGGTTGTACGGCTGCCCGTCCACGTCATTGTCGCTGTTGGGCGCGCCCTCGTCGTAGGTCGAGTGGGTGTGGCTGCGGATCACCTGGTACGACCCTGCGGCCACCGCGTTGTGGGCAGGACCGTAGGTGTCGATCAGCCGGGTGCCGTCGGCGGAGTACAGGTTGCGGGTGTCCAGTTGACCGGCGGTGGTGACGCTGTCACTGGCGGCGAGGGCCGTGGCGCGGTTGGCGGCGGTCAGCTCTCGCACCGTGTTGCCGTACTGGTCGTACTCGGTGGTGGAGATGTTCCAGCCACTGCTGTAACTGGCGTCGTTCACCTCTCGGCCGTCCGCGTCGTAGTACTGGATCTGAGCGTAGGTCCAGTCCAGGGGCGGATTGGCGGTGGGGACGTGGTCGGGCGGGAAGACGGCGACCGCGGAGACCGGTACGTCGGTCTGGCCCCAGGTACCGACGGTGGCTGCGTCCATGTTGGCCGGACCGCCGGCGGCGGTGGTCAGGGGCACTCTGTAGGTCACCACGGTCTTGGCGGTGCCACCGCCGTTGGCGGCGGTGTGTGCGTGACTGACCGAGGCGAGTTTGCCGTAGTCCGCGCTGCCCGCGACGGCGTTGTAGGTCAGGATCCACGGGGCTAGCGTGCCGGTGGTGGACTGTGCAGGGCTGATCAGGGTCAGGCGCCCGTAGTCCGCGTCGCCGCTGTTCTCGTCGTAGGTGTAGGTCGCCTTGAGCGCAGGGCTGATCCGGGGATCCCACTCGGCGATGAGTCGGCCTGAGGTGTCGTAGGAGTACTTGGCGACCGGGGTCTTGGTGAGCTTGGTTCCGTCGGAAGTGACGAAGTCGGCCTCGGAGACGTTACCGGTAGCCGTGTCATAGCTCAGCTGCAGGCCACGGCAGCCTGGGTCCGTCCAGGTGGTGTCGGTGGGAGGGTTGGGGCACGCCGTGGTGCTCAGGGTGCCGGCGGGCGCGTTGGCGTCCGGGGCGACAACGAGAACCGGCTTGCCGTACGCCACATCCAAGGCAGTGGTGTCATACACATAACTCGTGGACCTGGCGCTGCCAGCCTGTGTGACTGTGGCCGGCAGATACTGTCCGGCCGCGCCACCCGGGGAGGTGAAGGTCACCTGCGTGCCGGTGTCGTCGGTGAGAGTGAAGGCGCTGCTCTTCTCCGTGAGGGTCAGTCCGGCGGCCACGGCAGGGCCCTGTGGGGTGTAGGAGACGACTCCGTTGCTGTCCGTGCTGCCGGTGGTGAAGGTCAGCTTGGAGCCGTCGGCGCCGGTGAGCATCACGTAGCTCGTCGCGTCGGTGAGTGACGCCCAGGCAGCGCTGGTGCCCTGGACGGGGAGGCTCGTGGTCCAGCCGGGCCCGAACAGCGACGGCACAGCTGGGCTCAGGGAGTTAAACGCGCGGGCGAGGCCGAGACCGCTGCCGAAGCTGGCGACCGACACGTCGCTCGCGGTTACGGACCCGTTGCCGGACTGGAGGCCCACCGTCACCGGTCCGGCCTGGGTAGTACCGAAGTCGACGCCTGCCCCGACCCGGTCCAGGGTGACGTTCACCGGTGCGGTGGTGATGGGGTTGTTGCCAGAGGCGTCAGTGAGGACGGCCTTGATCTGCAGCAGCCCGTCGTCGGCAACCGTATGCGTGACACTCCAGGTCAGGGCGGGGGACTGGACGCCGCCGCTGACCGTGTTGACGGCCACGGGCCAGCTCACTGAGGAAGTGCCCTTCTTCACATCACCCGCAGGGATGTCGGTGAAGGTGCCGGAGTTCCCCTTCCGGTACTGGAATGTCACCTTCGACGGGCCGGAGGGCGAGGTCACCTGAAGAGTGAAGTCGCTAGCGGTGACGTCTTGATCGCTCGGGGAGTTCAGGGCTGCGGTGCCCACACCGAAGGAGTATGCGGTGGTGGCCGCCGAAACATTGGCGCCGGAGTCCAGCGTCCTCGCGTAGAGGGTGTGCCAGCCGTTTGCCGGGTTGATCGAGATGGTCAGCGGATCGCCGCCGTTGCCGTCCACTGTGTCATAGACGTGGTTGGGCACTGCGGGATTGTCCAGCCCCCAGTAGAAACCCTGCCCGTCCGTGGAGGTGGTATCCAGCGTGCAGGTCACCGACCCCGACGCCTTCGACGTCCACGAGCCGGACGGGTAGGACGGGCACGTGATCGCCGGCGCCACCGGCAGGCCGGTGTTGAGAGTGAAGTTGGTGTATCCGGACCAGGTGCCGTAGTCAGTGCCGTCGTAGGCACGGACGCGGTAGCGCAGGTGTACACCTGCGGGGAAGGCCGAGGCGGCAGGGATGGTCAGCTTTGCCGTCGACCCGGAAGCCACCGACGAGGTGGTCGCGGTGTAGGTGAAGGAGGTGTCCACCCACGCCGGGTTCGGGGTGAACTCGACCTGCGCCTTCGTAGCAGACCCGTCAGGGTCTGTGACCTTCGCCGAAACTGTCGGGGTCAGTGACGTGACGTAGCGATTTCCGTTGTACGCGTTCACCGCACTCGGCGAGATCGCCGCGGAAGCAGTGGTGGGGTAGGAATTGTAGGTGACCGTCAGGTGCGGTTCCACCGAGTCGTCGCCGGAGATGTAGTTCGCCGAGCGGAACCGCCTCCAGGTGGTGGCGTCGGTCTCGCTCGCACCGCGCACCTGCAGCCCGTAGTTGGCGGAACCGTCGGCCCACGCCTGCACGATGGCGTCGATGTCGAAGTTCATCGTGCCGGCCGGGCAGGACGAGGAGTAGCCCAGGGCCGCCGTGTTGGTCACCGCACCCGTGGTGGTGGTGGTCGGCTGCGCGGCCCACGTCACCGAGGACGAGGACCAGTCCGAGGTGATGCGCCGCACCTGCGTCCCCGCGCCGGTGGTGGCGCAGGTCGAGGAGTAGTACGAGTACAGCGCCAGGTTCGTGTCGATGATGTGCTTGCCCGTGAAGGGCGAGACGTCGAACTTGAGGTACGAGCGCGCCACGTCGGTGCCGGCGTCGTAGGTGCCCGACTTCAGCTCGGGCGAGGAGACCTGCGAGTCGGGGTAGTCGGGGTTCTGCACCCAGGTGTCGGTGGTGACCGCCAGCGTGGAGGTCGGGTCGATGGTCACCGGGTACGTCGCGGTGGCCAGGAAGTCCTTGTCCGGGGTGAGGACCAGGGTCTGCGACCCGTCCGAGCCGGTCTCGATCTTCGTGTCGACCCGCTGCCGGTGGGCGGACTCACCCGAAGCCGGGTCCTTGGAGTCGTCCCACATCATCGGGGCCGGCGCCTCAGCGACCAGGTCCCCATCCGGGTTCTTCAGCAGCAGGTGCCCGGAGTCGGCCTGGGACAGCTTCAGCCCGTCCAGGTTGAGCGGGATCCGGTAGCTGGCCGATCCGTCGGCCAGCTGCTGGGACAGCTTGATGTTCTCCGAGAAGCCCTGCGCCAGCGCCGTCACCGCCAGGTTCTGTCCGTCGCCCAGGTTGTAGGAGGCGGTGTCGTCCTTCACCGACGGGGTGGGCAGCTTGTTCTCCCAGCCCAGTCCGAACGATTCTTTGCCCTTGGCCACGGACGCCAGTTGCGTGTCCCCGCCGTCCGACACCGCCACGTCCGCCGCGGCCGCCTTCGGCTCAAGCGCATCACCCGTGTCTGACAGGGAAGTGTCGATGTCCTTCCACTGGCCGTCCTGCTTCACACGGATCGGCCCACCATAGGACTCGGTCTGCAGGGCTCCACTGGGCAATGCGTACGTGGTCGATTTCGACGTCCGCTCCGACAGCACCTCTATCTTGCGGTCCTGTGAGCGGGCCATCATCAGCGCCGATACTTCGTCCCGTGCCTCCGCGGGTCCTGATGGAGTTCCGGACGCCGATGCAGCCGATGCGCTGCTCTCCGGGGCCACCGCGAAGGTCAGCCCGCTGCCTTCCGCGATCAAGGCCCCCTCGGTGACCATGGCAATCACAAGGCCGACGGCTAGTTGCCGCAATCTTCGCCGGCGCGCGTACGACGGCCGCGATCCCGCGAGGATCGCATGTCTTTGACGCATAGTCGGGTGTCCTTCCAGATCAGCCGCCAGACCAGGTCACCCCGGCCGGGGGTCGATCATGGACACACCGAAAACCTGCGCTGTCGCCCCATCGCGAGCAAGTCAACTTAAAGCCAAGTCGCGCAAAGATTCAGCCATCTAATGTGAACGTTAGGTGAAGTCCCTATGTGCGCATGATGTCGGTTCGCGGCCTCCTCGGCCGAATCTGGCGCAACGTCAGATATCGAATTGGTTGCGAGTCGCAAGGCAGGGCTTTTCTAAATCATGAGGGAATATGCGCCGACTCACTCCAGAAACCCATCAAAGCGATCACCACGTCCCGGCGGACAGGTGGCTGCTGCAACGTCGAGCCCTGGACGTCGGAAGTCCGGATGCGATCGCGAGATGCCGCTGTCGGCGCGGACAGCGGCGACGTCCAACTTCACTCCTGATCCCAAGAGTTGTCCCGAGGCTGTCCTCAAGCGCATCACCGACCCACAGGACACTCAGGCGCAGTAGCTCAAGGATCCCCGCATCTTAGCGACGTGACTGCGCTCCCCATGGCCGTCCCTGCTGGTCAACTCCAATGTGATATGCGGAACCACCCCGCCGAAGCTTGTCGTAAGTTCGCCCACATCGCGGCCGGTTGCAGCGGCGTTGCTCAAGGTTCGGAGAGACGGCAGGCTACGTCGGTCGTCCGTGGGAGGTTTCACTTGATGGCGGCGCAATTCGGCAGGAGGCTGCACAAGGGCGCAGCCTCCACCCTTGTGGCCGCGGTCGCGGTCGTGGCCCTGTCCGCCTCTCAGCTCAGAGAGCCGTAGAGAGCCTCTGTGGCTACCGACCAGCCCACCGGCCATAGCCGGTAGCGGGATGCTCAGCGAGCTGTTCCCGCAGATATCCGGTTGTCCGCTCGATTTCGAGGGGGCACCCGTTCAGCGTGCTGCGGAGCGTGATTGCCGCGTGCGTGGGCCGTTCGCTCAAGATCCGGTCGTGCGCCTCGCGGTCCCCTACGATCGCAGGGCGGGGTGCCGGGAGCTTCCAGAACAGCCCGCACCACGTCACGCACGGCGTTTGAGGGAACAGCCCATTCGGGGGTGTTGTAGGAACCCTCCATACTGATCCACTGGCCCTTTCGTCTCACTCATGGCTCTCACCAAATCGGCGGTGAGATGCGGATTTTGGGCCTCTGACCTGGTCTTCCGCACTCTCTGTGGACCCCACGTACTGGGGTGGTCGTGTTACATACCCCACACGTCGAACCGTCTCTGTTGTGCAAACTCTCCTTGGCCGAGAGCGGTCGCATAGGTCAGGATCGGACCTCATGGACCTGCTGAACACACTGGTGGACAAGGGGCTTCGGCGCGAGCTGCCGACCCGCGGCGAGGCGCTGGCCGTCCTGGCCACCTCCGACGACGACGTGCTCGACGTGGTGGCCGCGGCCGGCAAGGTACGCCGCCACTGGTTCGGCCGTCGGGTGAAACTGAACTATCTCGTCAACCTGAAGTCGGGCCTGTGCCCGGAGGACTGCTCGTACTGCTCGCAGCGCCTCGGCTCCACGGCCGGCATTCTCAAGTACAGCTGGCTCAAGCCCGACGAGGCCTCCCGGGCCGCGGCGGCCGGGCTCGCCGGGGGCGCCAAGCGGGTCTGCCTGGTGGCCAGCGGGCGCGGACCGACGGACCGTGACGTGGACCGGGTCTCCGACACCATCAAGGCGATCAAGGACCAGAACGAGAACGTCGAGGTGTGCGCCTGCCTCGGCCTGCTCTCCGACGGCCAGGCCGAACGGCTGCGCGCGGCGGGCGCCGACGCCTACAACCACAACCTGAACACGTCCGAGGGGACGTACGGGGAGATCACGACCACCCACACGTACGCCGACCGGGTGGACACCGTCCAGAAGGCGCACGCGGCCGGACTGTCCGCCTGCTCGGGTCTGATCGCGGGCATGGGCGAGTCGGACGAGGACCTCGTCGACGTCGTGTACGCGCTGCGCGAGCTCGACCCCGACTCCGTTCCGGTGAATTTCCTGATCCCGTTCGAGGGCACCCCGCTCGCCAAGGAGTGGAACCTCACCCCGCAGCGCTGTCTGCGCATTCTCGCCATGGTCCGGTTCGTCTGCCCGGACGTCGAGGTCCGTATCGCCGGTGGCCGCGAGGTGCATCTGCGCACCCTCCAGCCGCTCGCCCTGCACCTCGCCAACTCGATCTTCCTCGGTGACTACCTCACCAGTGAGGGCCAGGCGGGCAAGGCCGACCTGGAGATGATCGCGGACGCCGGCTTCGAGGTGGAGAACGCCGGCGAGGTGACGCTGCCGGAGCACCGCGCGACGTCAGGCGGCGGCTGCGGATCGCACGCGGAGGGCGGGTGCGGATCACACGGCGGCGGCTGCGGATCGCACGCCGAGGCCGGCTGCGGGTCCCAGGAGGGGGGCGGGGTGTGCGGTTCGGCCTCCGCGGCTCCGGCCGAGGCACCAGCGGCTGTGGCCGAGGCGCCCGCCGACGCCCGTACGGACCTCGTCTCCGTGCGTCGCCGTGGCGCCGGAACGGATCTCGCGCCCAATGCCTGACCTGTCCGTGCGGGAACTGCTCGATCTCGACCGGCGGCACGTCTGGCATCCGTACGGGCCGATGCCCGGCCGCCAGGACCCGCTGGTCGTGGAGTCGGCGAGCGGGGTCCGGCTGCGGCTGGCCGACGGCACGGGCGAACTGATCGACGGGATGTCGTCCTGGTGGTCGGCGATCCACGGCTACAACCACCCGGTCCTGAACGAGGCGGCACGCGGTCAGCTCGACCGCATGAGCCATGTGATGTTCGGCGGGCTCACCCACGAGCCCGCCGTACAGCTGGCGAAGCGACTGGTCGACATCTCGCCGGAAGGTCTGGAGCACGTCTTCCTCGCCGACTCCGGCTCGGTCTCCGTCGAGGTCGCCGTCAAGATGTGCCTCCAGCACTGGCGCTCGCTCGGCCGTCCGGGCAAACAGCGGCTGCTGACCTGGCGGGGCGGCTATCACGGGGACACCTGGCAGCCCATGTCGGTGTGCGACCCCGAGGGCGGGATGCACGAGCTGTGGCAGGGCGTGCTCCAGCGCCAGGTGTTCGCCGACGCGCCGCCGGCCGGGTACGAGGAGTCGTACGCCGACCAGCTGCGCGAGCTGATCGGGCGGCACGCCGACGAGCTCGCCGCGGTGATCGTGGAGCCGGTGGTGCAGGGCGCGGGCGGGATGCGCTTCCACTCCCCCGCGTATCTGCGGGTGCTGCGCGAGGCCTGCGACGCGCACGACGTGCTGCTGGTCTTCGACGAGATCGCGACCGGCTTCGGCCGTACGGGTGAGCTGTTCGCGGCGGACCACGCGGGCGTGACCCCGGACGTGATGTGTGTCGGCAAGGCGCTGACCGGCGGCTATCTGACGATGGCGGCGACGCTGTGCACCGCGCGGGTGGCCGACGGCATCTCGCGCGGTGAGGTCCCGGTGCTCGCGCACGGCCCGACCTTCATGGGCAACCCGCTCGCCGCCGCGGTGGCGTGCGCGTCCATCGACCTGCTGCTCGGGCAGGACTGGCGGACCGAGGTGAAGCGGATCGAGGCGGGTCTGCGGGACGGCCTAGCGGAGGCCGCCTCCCTGCCGGGCGTCCGGGACGTACGCGTCCTCGGCGCGATCGGAGTCGTCCAGCTCGACCACGAGGTGGACATGAAGGCGGCGACGGCGGCCGCCGTGCGCGAGGGCGTGTGGCTGCGGCCGTTCCGCGACCTCGTCTACACGATGCCGCCGTACGTCACGGGCGACACGGACCTGGCACGGATCGCGCGCGCGGTCTGCGCGGCGGCGCGGGAGGGCTGAGATGGCGGTACTGGTGATCACGGGGACGGGCACGGAGGTCGGCAAGACGGTCGTCACGGCCGCCGTCGCCGCCACGGCTCTCGCGGCCGGGCGGTCCGTGGCCGTCCTGAAGCCCGCGCAGACGGGTGTACGTCCGCACGAGCGCGGCGACGCCGACGAGGTGGCCCGGCTCGCGGGTGCCGTCACGACACTCGAACTGGGCCGCTACCCGGAGCCGTTGGCGCCCGCGACGGCCGCCCGGCGGGCCGGCCTGGCGGCCGTGTCTCCGCAGTCGGCGGCGGAGGCCGCGGCCAAACTGGCCACCGAGCACGATCTGGTGCTGGTCGAGGGCGCGGGTGGTCTGCTCGTCCGGTTCGACGACGAGGACGGGACGCTGGCGGACGTGGCCGGGCTGCTGGACGCACCCGTGCTGGTCGTCGCTTCGGCGGGACTGGGCACGCTCAACACGACCGAGCTGACGGCCCGTGAACTGCGGCTGCGGGAGCTGGACTTCGCGGGTGTGGTGATCGGCAGCTGGCCCGACTCCCCGGATCTGGCGATGCGGTGCAATCTCGCGGACCTTCCGGCGGTGTCCGGTGCGCCTCTGCTGGGCGCGGTACCGGCGGGCGCGGGGTCGCACTCGCCCGCCGACTTCCGCGCGGGGGCGCCGAGTTGGCTGGACCACCGGCTGGGCGGACGCTGGAACGCCGGGGTCTTCGCCGCGGCACACACGGCCTGACGTCGCCCTCCTCACCCACCACTTGTCACTCACCACCCCTCGTCACCTGTCACCCGTCACCGAGCAACCGCACCAGCTCGATCCGTGACCGGATCCCCAACCGCGTGAACACGCCGCGCAGATGGTGGTCGATGGTCCTCGGACTCAGCGCGAGCCGAGCGGCGATCTCCCGGTTCGTCGCGCCTTCGGCGGCCATGCGGGCCACCATCAACTGCTGTGCGGTGAGCCGGGCCGCGAGATCCTCGGCACCCCGCGCCGGTACCGCGGACTCGCCGAGGACGCGGAGTTCGGCCCGAGCCTGGGCGGCCCACTGCGGCGACCCGAAGTGCTCGAACGCCTCAAGGGCGCTGTGCAGCCGGTCCCGCGCCTGCGTACGCTGCCGCAGCCGCCGCAGCGCTCCGCCGAACAGCAGTTCCGTGCGGGCGCGTTCGAAGTCCCGGGTGCCCGAGGCGTGCAGGTCGAGGGCGGTGCGGTAGTGATCGACGGCCTCGGCACCGCCCGCGAGGAGAGCACGGCTGCGGGCGCTGAGCGCGAGTTCGTCGGGGCTGCGTACGGTCCGCGCCCAGTGGTCGTAGTCGGCGTGGGCCGCCCTGGCCACCCGGGTTTCGCCGGTGCGGGCGGCCGCCTCGACGTACAGCGGGGTCGCCAGGTGCCGGACGGCCCGGTGTCCGTGGCCGGGGCCGAACCCGGCCAGGGCGCGCAGCCGGGCAGCCGCGGCGGCGAAGCGGCCGGCGCCGAGGTCGAGGAGGGCGAGCGCGAACAGGGCCAGCGCGGCGGGCAGGCCGAGTCCGCGCTCCAGGGCGTAGCGGCGGGCGGCCCCGGCACGCTGCCGGCACATGTCCTCGTCGCCGGTGAGGGCGGCGAACATCGCGAGGGCCGCCTGGAGATGACAGGCGGCGTTGTCCTGACCGGTGGCGTACGCCTGGCGCAGTGCGTCGAGGGTGGCGGCCTCGGCGGCGCTGGGCCGTCCGGTCCAGAACTCGGCGTAGGCGCGGAATTCCATCGCCTGGGGCACGGCAACGGTCTCACCCCGGGAGCGGGCCGCGGCGGCGGCGCGGACGGCCGCGGCGGCCGCACCGGTGTGGTCGCCGAGCAGCAGCGCCGCGATGGCGGAGTGGATCAGTGCGGTGGGGTCGCCGCCGGGACCGCAGCGGCCCGCGGCCGCCTTGAGCGCGTCCCGCGCGTCGTCGTAGCGGCCCTCGACGGCGGCGGCGAGCCCGCCGAGTGTGCCGGGCGGCGCGATGCCCAGCCGGTCGGCCACGGCAGCCGCCTCACGACAGCGGCGCAGGTCGCCGGTGTAGATGGCGGCTTCGGTGGCGCGGGCGAGGAAATGCGCGGCGGTGTCACGGTGGGTGGGCACACCCGGGCTCCCCGGGAGCGCTGGACCACCGGGATCCGCGGCGCCGTGGGACCGTGCGCGGGCGCCGGACTCCGTGGTGCCCGGGAGGTTCGCCTGCACGCCGGCCGACGCGTCCGCGCGGCCCGCGTGCAGCACCGCGGCGGTCAGCAGGGCGTCGAAGGCGTCGGTCGCGTTCCCCGCGCGGAGCGCGAGCAGACCGCTCAGTCCGTCGTCGTCGGTGGACACGACCAGACGACTGGCCCGGTCGCCGTCGCCGGAGCGCCAGGCGTCGGCGGCTGCTCGGGCGGGCAGTCGGGTGCGCTCGCCCGGTTCGGGCGCGAGCGCCGCGGCGCGTTCGGCGAGGGTGCAGGCCAGGGTGTGTTCGCCCACCCGGCGCGCCGTGCTCGCGGCCGCCGTCAGTTCCGCGGCGAGCCGTCTGCTGGGGCCGAGCGCCGCGGCGCCCCGGTGCCAGGAGCGCCTCGGTGACTCGCCCTCGCCGCGCAGCACCCGGGCGAGCAGCCGATGGACCGCGCGGTGCTCCGTCGTGGACGCGGTCTCGTAGGCCGCGATCCGCGTCCACGGGTCACGGAAGACGACCCCACCGGCGGTGGCGTGGGCGAGTCCGGCCGCTTCGGCGGCGTCGATGGGCCGGGTGTCCAGCCGGGCCGCCGTCACGGCACGCAGAAAGGTTTGCGTGTCGACGGGGTACTGGTCGGCCGCCGCCAGGAGCAGGAGAAAACGGGTGCTGTCCGGCAGGCCCCGGATTTCCTGGCGGTACACCCGCAGCAGGACGGGAGGCTGCACCGGAAGCGGCTCCAGACCGGCCAGCTGACGCTCGGTCAGCACCGAGGCGAGTTCCCGGGCCACGCGCCGGTCGCCGTGCGCGGCCCGCAGAACGCGTACGCGCACGCCCTCGGACAGCGAGGGACCGAGGTCTCGTTCCGACCATGAGGCGCCGAGGCCGGGTTCGGACCGTGGAGGGTCCGACTCGGCCTGCCGACAGCCGTGTTCGGGTGGAGCCGTCTGGTGTTCTCGCTGTACGGGGTCGAGTCGCCGCCACAGGTGCGGGGGCTGCGGTGGCGAAGTGTGCGGGAGAGGCGGGGGGTTCACCGAAGTCACCACACGCATGACGTTACCGGCGGGTTAACTGGCAAGTAAAGACCGGCGATTTCACTGATGCGGCGCGCGTAGACCCGGGCTGACACTCCTGCCACCCCCACCCCTTTCAGGAGGCACCATGCAGCCTGTCCTGCGCCGCGCCGTCACATGTGTCTCAGCCGTGGCCGCGACGCTTCTTCTGTCGCTCTCCCTCTCCGCGGCACCCGCTCAGGCGGCCACCCACAATCCCGTGCTCTTCGTGCACGGGCTCAGCAGTTCGGCGAGCAGCTGGGACGAGTGGATCACCGACTTCAAGGCGGACGGATACTCCTCCTCCGAGCTGTTCGCGTGGTCGTACGACTGGAAACAGTCGAACGTGACCACGGCGCAGCAACTGGCCACCGAGGTCAAGAGCGTGCTCGCGCAGACGGGCGCCTCGAAGGTCGACCTGGTCGTCCACTCCATGGGTGCGATGAACTCGCGGTACTACCTCAAGAACCTCGGCGGAACGGCGTACGTCGACGACTTCGTCTCCGTCGCCGGGGTGAACCACGGGACGAGTGTCGCCTCGTGGTGCACCTGGCTGTATACGTCATGCACCGAGATGTACACCGGCAGCTCGTTCCTGACGTTCTCTGAACTCCGGTGACGAGACACCGGGCAGCGTGACGTACGCCACCTACTGGTCGAACTGCGACGAGGCGCTGAATCCGGACAGCACAGCGCTGCTGTCCGGTGCCACGAATGTCGGTGTCGGCTGCATCTCGCACACCGACATGAACAACGATTACGGCGTCTACACACAGGTGCGCAACTTCATCGCCTGACGCGCGGCGCGTGCGGCGGACGTCCCGGGGGGACAATCTCGGTAAGCCCTGTCCCCCCGGGAGGTCCGTCATGCCGTTCATGCCGCTCCGGTCGGCCGGCTCGGGCAAGGTCTCTCCGGAGGCCGTGCACCATCCGGTGTTCGCCCGCTACTACGCCCGCTTCAGCGTGGGCGCGGAGACCCGCATGGGAATGGGCCGGGTGCGCGAACGGCTGCTCACCGGGCTGTCCGGGCGAGTCATCGAGATCGGCGCGGGGAACGGCCTGAACTTCGCCCACTACCCGGGCACCGTCTCGGAGGTCGTCGCCATCGAACCCGAGCGGCTGCTCCGGCAGTTGGCGTTGGAGGCGGCGCTGCGCTGCGAGGTGCCCGTCGATGTGGCGCCGGGTGCCGCGGAGGCCCTGCCGGTCAAGAGCGAGGCGTACGACGCCGCCGTGCTCTCGCTGGTGCTGTGCAGCGTGCGGGACGTGCCGAGGGCGCTCGCCGAGGTACGGCGGGTGCTGCGCCCCGGCGGCACCGTGCGGTTCTTCGAGCACGGCAGGGGTGGCGGACGGGTGATGGGGTCCGTCCAGCGGGGTCTGGACGCCACGGTGTGGCCGCGGCTGTGCGGCGGCTGTCACGTGGCCCGCGACCCGATCGCCGCACTGCGTGAGGCGGGGTTCGAACTGGGCCCGTACCGGCGCCTGTTGATGCCCGAGAAGGGACCCCGCCTGCCCACGTCGTACTGCGTCCTGGGCACGGCCCGCCGACCGCTCGGCTAGGACATGCCCGGTCGATCACCGGAGCTGCTTCACAGGCTCCAGCGGCGCAGCTCGTGCGCGATGTCGTGCACCGTGGCCTCGCCGTTCTTCACCAGACGGGCCAGCTCCCGCACCTGTTCGGGTGAGGTGACGACCTTCAGGCCGCTGGCGACGAGATAGGCGTACGCGACGGCAGAGGCGAACATCGCGTTGGAGCGTTCGAGCGCCGGGACGTGCAGCAGGAGCTGGAGCAGCGCGGCGGCGCGGGCGTGCGGGCTGTCGTAGACGGGAATGCCGAAGATCTCCGCCTCGTGCCGGCTGACGGCGGCGACGAGGGCTCCCCAGTCGGTGACCTGGGGATCTCCGGGCGTCTTCTGTTCGGCGATCATGAGGAGCCAGGCAAGATCGACTCTGAGACTGCTCAAGGGATCAACGACGACCTTCGCGGGTGCCTTCACGGTCCGCGCCGAACTCCTCGGCGAACACGGACTCGTACTGCTTCATGAAATCCGCGGCGGCCTCCACGAAGGCGTGGCCCACTTCCCCGGTGTCCTGCCGGACCAGTTCCTCGATGTAGCGGTTCACGCTCATCCCCCGTTCCAGGGCTCGCTCCCGGGCGGCTCGCGCCGTGCCTTCGTCCACCCGGACGTTCAGCTGAGTCTTCGCCATCCTTCGAAGCTAGCGCGATATCGCTAGCACAGGCAAGAGGGCCTGACCCAGAGGTGGAGAACCGCGGTGGAGATTGCCCCTTACATCGATATCAGGGGCCCACCCTGGGACGGAGACCGCGCGGGACCTAGGGGGGATACCGAGTGTGCCTCCGATCACACTACGCTCGGGCCGGACGAGGAGTCCCGACATCCATCACAGAGGAGGCGGTCTTGTCCACAGCTGCTGCGGAGCACGTTCCCGGCCGCGCGGAGGGGGACGGGATCGCCGCCCGCGCCCGCGGCCTGACCAAGGCGTACGGTTCCGGCGAGACCACGGTGCTGGCCCTCGACTCGGTCGACGTGGACATCGCGCGCGGCCGGTTCACCGCCGTCATGGGTCCCTCGGGCTCCGGGAAGTCCACCCTCATGCACTGCCTGGCGGGCCTCGACACCGTCTCGGCCGGCCAGGTCTGGCTGGGCGACACCGAGATCACCGGGCTGAAGGACCGCGAACTGACCCGGCTGCGACGGGACCGGATCGGCTTCATGTTCCAGTCCTTCAATCTGATCCCCACACTGAACGCGGCGGAGAACATCACGCTGCCGATGGACATCGCGGGCCAGAAGCCCGACCAGAAGTGGCTGGACCAGGTCATCGACACGCTCGGACTGCGTGACCGGCTGAAGCACCGTCCCGCCCAGCTCTCCGGGGGACAGCAGCAGCGCGTCGCCTGTGCGCGGGCGCTCGCCTCCCGGCCCGAGCTGATCTTCGCGGACGAGCCGACCGGCAACCTCGACTCCCGCGCGGGCCTCGAAGTCCTGGGCTTCCTGCGCGAGGCGGTCGACGAGCTGGGCCAGACCGTCGTCATGGTCACCCACGATCCCGGCGCGGCCGCCCACTCCGACCTGGTGCTCTTCCTCGCGGACGGGCGGATCGTGGACGAGATGGAGCACCCCTCGGCCGACGCCGTGCTGGAGCGGATGAAGCGCTTCGACACGACCCGGGTGACCTTCGACGGCGGGCGCGGCGAGCCCGGTGAAGCGACGCCCGACGGCGCCTCCGGAGCCACGGCCCCTGCCCAAGCCGACTCCGGTACCACGGCCCGCGCTGACGGCGCGGGTGACACGGCTCCCGTCGGCGCCGTCGGCGACACGGCCCACGGCAGCTCGGGCGACGCCGCTCCCGGCAGCGGCTCCGGTGACGTAACCCCCGACAAGGACTGAGGCGGTCGTGCTCAAGGCGACACTGCGAAGCTTTCTCGCGCACAAAGGCCGGTTGCTGCTCTCGGCGCTGGCCATCGTGCTGTCCGTGGCCTTCGTCGCGGGCAGTCTCATCTTCTCGGACACGGTGACCCGCACCTTCGACCGGCTCTTCGCCTCCACCGCGGCCGATGTGACCGTGGAGCCGAAGAACGACCTGAAGTCGCAACTGCCGACCGGCGCCACCGAGACGGTGCCGGCCTCCCTCGCGGACCGGCTCGCCAAGGTCGACGGAGTCGCCGCCACCCATGTGGACGCGTCGGTGGAGAACGCCCCCGTCGTCGACAGCGCGAACAAGTCGGTCGGACCGACGACGGGCGCTCCCACCATCGTCACCAACTGGCAGATCACCGAGCGCAGTCCGGTGAAGCTGACCTCCGGTCACGAGCCGCACGGCAGCGGCGAGGCACTGCTCGACGCGGACACCGCCGACAAGAGGCACCTCGGCATCGGTGACACCCTGACGGTGCAGGCGCAGCCCGGCTCGTTCAAGGCGCGGATCGTCGGGATCGCCACCTTCACCACCACCAACCCCGGTGCCGCGCTGATCTTCCTCGACACCCCGACCGCGCAGTCCAAGCTGCTCGGCCGCTCCGACGTCGCCACGAGCATCTCCGTGGACGCCGCGCCGGGTGTCGACGACGCCGTGCTCAAGCGGCGCGTCTCCGCCGAACTCGGCACCGGCACCGGCACCGGCACCTACGATGTGAAGACCGCGGAGGAGCAGGCGAAGTCGGCCGCCGCCCAGCTCGGCGGATTCCTCGACGTCATCAAGTACGTGATGCTCGGCTTCGCCGGGATCGCGGTGCTCGTCGGGATATTCCTCATCGTCAACACCTTCTCCATGCTGATCGCCCAGCGCACCCGGGAACTCGGGCTGCTGCGGGCGCTCGGCGCCGACCGCCGTCAGGTGCGCCGGTCGGTGCTCACCGAGGCGCTGCTCCTCGGCCTGGTCGGTTCGACCCTCGGCCTGGCGGCGGGCATCGGGCTGGCGGTCGGGCTGATCAAGCTGATGACCGCGTTCGGCATGAACCTCAAGTCCACGGAGATGGTGATCGGTTGGCCGACACCCGTCGCGGCGTACGTCGTCGGGGTCGGCGTCACCTACGTCGCGGCCTATCTCCCGGCCAGACGCGCGGCGGGCGTCTCCCCCATGGCGGCCCTGTCGGACGCCGAAGTCGCGGGCGTGGGAAGGCCGTTGCGGGTACGGGCCGTGGTGGGCGGGGTCGTCGGTGCGGCCGGGGCCGCGGCTCTCGCGGGATGCGCGGCCTCGACGAAGACCTCGACCGCGGCCTCCCTGCTGGGACTCGGTGTCGTCCTGACCTTGATCGCCACGGTGATCGCGGGACCGCTGCTCGTCCGGCCGGTGATCCGCGTCCTCGGAGGCGCGTTCCCGGCGCTCTTCGGACCGGTGGGCCGGATGAGTCAGCGCAACGCGCTGCGCAATCCACGGCGCACGGGCGCCACCGCGGCCGCGCTCATGGTGGGACTCGCCCTGGTCGGCGGGATGTCCGTGGCCAGCGCGTCCATGAGCAAGTCGTTCGACCAGCAGATCGAGAAAACCCTCGGCGCCGACTTCGTGCTCCAGAACGCCAACTTCGTGCCGTTCTCGCGCGAGGTCACGGACAAGGTGCGCGCCACCGACGGGGTCGGGCTCGTCGTCCGTCAGCGGTTCACCCCGGTCGCGGTCCGGCTGCCCGACGGCAAGCGGGTCGAGACGACCGCCGCGGCCTACGATCCGCGGCTCGACGACGTCGCTCACATCACCTACGCGCGGGGCGACACCGCGGCGGCGCTCGGAGACGGACGCATCGCCATGGACGCGAAGTTCGCCGAGGACCACGACGTGCGGGTCGGCAGCACGATTCCCGTCGAGTTCCCCGCCGGCCGCAGGACCGAACTGACGGTGGGCGCGCTCACCGACCAGGCCGGCAGCGGCGGGTTCGGCATGCAGGGCGGACTCTTCTTCGGTTTCGGCACGATCGAGAAGTACGTGCCCGGCGGGCAGGACTCGTCGCTGTACGTGAACGCGGCCCCGGGCACCGCCCCGGACCGGCTGCGCCCCCGTCTGGAGAAGACCCTCGACCCGTATCCGCAGGTACAGGTCCGTGACCAGGCCGACTACAAGAAACTGGTCCACGACCAGATCGCCGTGCTGCTCTACCTGGTGTACGCGCTGCTCGGGCTCGCGATCGTCATCGCGGTGCTCGGCGTGGTCAACACGCTCGCCCTGTCGGTCGTGGAGCGCACCCGCGAGATCGGACTGCTGCGCGCCATCGGTCTCGGCCGGCGTCAGCTGCGCAGGATGATCCGCCTGGAGTCCGTGGTGATCGCCGTCTTCGGCGCGGTCCTCGGCCTGGCGCTGGGGATCGTCTGGGGTGTCTGTGTCCAGCAGGTGCTCGCGCTGCAGGGCATGAAGGCGCTCGCGATTCCCTGGACGACGATCGTCGCGGTCGTGGTCGGCTCGGCCCTCGTCGGTATCGTCGCGGCGCTGCTTCCGGCGCTGCGCGCCTCGCGGATGAATGTGCTCGCGGCCATCGCGCACGAGTGACCACGGGCTCGCCCCGGTCCGCCGGGACCGGGGCGAGGTCCAACCAGGCAGGTCCGGGGCACGGTTCGACCGGCAGGTCCGGGGCACGGTCCAACCAGGCATGTCCGGGGCACGGTGTGCCGACAGGTCCGGGGGCACGGTGCGCCGGCAGGTCCGGGAGCAAGTCACCCAGGGAAAGGGATGGTTCATGTCACGCCCGTTCCGTTTCGGCGTCAGCCTGATCGAACCGGCGCCCGCCACCGAGTGGGCTGCCAGGTGCCGCCGCGCCGAGGAACTCGGCTACGACGTGATCACCGTGGCGGACCATCTGGGCATGCCCGCCCCGTTCCCCTCGCTGGTCGCCGCCGCCGGGGCGACCGAGCGGCCCCGGCTCGGCACGTTCGTGCTCAACGCGGGCTTCTGGAACCCCGCGCTGCTGGCCCGTGAAGTGGCCACCACGGACGCGCTGACGGGCGGCCGCCTCGAACTCGGCCTCGGCACCGGGTACGTACCGGCGGAGCACGAGACGGCGGGCCTGCCCTGGGGCACCCCGCGCGAGCGCGTCGACCATCTGCTGCGCACGGTCGAGGAGTTGGAGCGGCTCCGCGGCTCGGACGAACTCGCCCGCGTCACGCCGCGGCCGGGCGGGGCGACTCCCGGACAGGGGACCGGCGGGCTGCCGCGGGTGCCGTTGCTGATCGGCGCCAACGGCGACCGGATGCTGCGGATCGCCGCGGAGCACGCGGACATCGCGGCGTTCACGGGCGCGCGCACCCGGCCGAACGGTGCTCTGGAACCGGTCACGGCCACCGAACTCGACGGACGCGTCGCGCTGTACCGGCAGGCGGCCGCCGCGCGCGCGGAGCCTGCCGAGCTCAACCTGCTGATCCAGATCGTCGCCGTCACCGACGACCGCCGTGCCGCGATCCGGCCGTGGCTGCCCCGGATCCCGAGTCTGACCGAGCGGCAGGTCCTGGAGCTGCCCATCGTCCTGGTGGGCACCGTGGAGCAGATCGTCGAACAGGTGCGGGCCCGGCGCGAGCGGTACGGATTCTCGTATCTGACGGTGCTGGAGCCGAACCTGGAGGTCTTCGCTCCCGTGGTCCGCGAACTGCGCGGCCGGTGACCGTCCGCATGGCGGAAATGCCGTTCCGGCGCCCGGCCGGCGTGATGGGATCGGAGCATGACCGACTTGCGCATACGGGCCGCACTGCCCGAGGACCTCGACGCCGTGCTCGCCTTCTGGAAGGTGGCCGCCGAGGGTACGAGCATCAGTGACGACCGGGACGGCGTGGAGCGACTGGTCGCCCGTGACCCCGGGGCGCTGCTGCTGGCGGAGCGGGCCGGGGAGCTGGTCGGCACGGTGATCGCCGGATTCGACGGCTGGCGCTGCCATCTGTACCGGCTGGCGGTCCATCCCGGGCGCCGCCGCCTCGGTATCGGCTCGGCGCTGCTCGCCGCCGCGGAAGAGCGTTTCGTACGGCTCGGAGGGCGGCGCGGGGACGCCATGGTGCTGGAGCGGAACGAGACCGCCCACCATGCGTGGCGAGCCGCCGGGTATGCGCCCGAGGAGCGCTGGCGGCGCTGGGTGAAGCCGCTCGCCGACTAGCCAGGACTCCGGACGCCGGCAGGCGGCAGGGGCCACCGAGGAGGCCACTTTGCCGATCCTTTACCCTTGTTGGACAATCGTTCCTTCGACGAAAGGTGTGAGCGTCCGCCCATGGGCGAGCCTCCCAGTACCCGGAGCCGTGATCCGCACGGTGACCGCGGACATCGCGCGATCCCCCCGCCGCTGGCCGATCATGGGACGGAGGTGACCCGATGACCGAAGTGTTCCTCCTGCTGGTGGCGGTTCTGCTGTCGCTGGCCTGCGGCGGCTTCGTGGCGGCGGAGTTCTCGCTGACCACGGTCGAACGCAGCGAGCTGGAGCGTGCCGTGGAGCGAGGCGAGCGGGGTGCCTCCGGCGCCCTCAAGGCCGTACGGAACCTCACCTTCCAGCTCTCCGGCGCCCAGCTCGGCATCACCGTGACGAACCTGGTCGTCGGCATGCTCTCCGAGGCGTCGATCGCCAAGCTCATCGCGGGTCCCCTGGAGTCGATCGGCGTCCCGCCCTCGGCCTCGAACTCGGTGGCCCTGATCATCGGCACGGCGCTCTCGACGCTCTTCCTGATGGTCGTCGGCGAGCTGGTGCCCAAGAACTGGGCGATCTCCTCACCGCTGGCCGTGGCCAAGCGGGTGGCGACGCCGCAGGGCTGGTTCAGCGCCGCGTTCCGCCCGTTCATCGCCCACCTCAACAACACGGCGAACCACGTCGTACGCCGTTTCGGCGTCGAACCCGCCGAGGAGCTGGCCTCCGCCCGCGGACCCCAGGAACTGGTGGCGCTCGCCCGGCACTCGGCCAAGGAGGGCGCGCTGGAGGCGGACACCGCCGAGCTGTTCGTACGCACCCTGAACCTCGCCGACCTGACCTCGGAGAACGTGATGACACCGCGCGTCCAGGTCATCGCGCTGGATGTCCAGGCCACCTGCGAGGACGTGGCGAACGCGACCCGGGCGACCGGCCTGTCCCGCTTCCCCGTCTACCAGGAAACCCTCGACGACGTCGTCGGCGTCGCGCACATCAAGGACGTACTGACCGTGCACGCCGCGAGCCGGACGCAGACGCCCGTCTCGCAGATCATGCGCGAGCCTCTGCTCGTACCGGAGTCGCTGACCGTCGACCGGCTGCTGGACCGTCTCGCCGGCAAGCGCACGATGGCCGTGGTCATCGACGAGTACGGCGGCACGGCGGGGGTCGCCACGCTTGAGGACATCGTCGAGGAGGTCGTCGGCGAGGTACGCGACGAGCACGACCCGCACGAGACGCCCGACCTCGCCCCGGTCGGCACGGACGACGAGGGCCGGGCGCTGTACTCGGCCGACGGATCCGCCCGTACCGACCAGCTCGCCCGGGTCGGACTGCGGGTGCCCGACGGGCCGTACGAGACGCTGGCCGGTTTCGTCGCGGCCGAGCTCGGCCGCATCCCCGCCGAGGGAGACACCGTCGAGGTCGCCGGGTGGCGGCTGGACGTGGTGGACGCCTCGGGACGGCGGGCCGCACGCGTGCTGCTGCACACACCGCACGACGCCGGGGAGGGCACGCCGTGACCGTCGTACAACTGCTGATCGGGCTCGCGACACTCGTCGTGAACGGCTTCTTCGTGGGTGCCGAGTTCGGGCTGATCTCGGTGCGCCGCAGCCAGATCGAACCGCACGCCGAGCGCGGCGACCGGCGGGCACGGAGCGTGCTCTGGGGCCTCGAACACGTCTCGGCGCTGCTCGCGACCGCGCAGCTCGGCATCACACTGTGCACCCTGGTGCTCGGCATCGTGGCCGAGCCCGCGATCGCGCACCTGCTGGAGCCGGTGTTCCACGCGCTGGGCGTCCCCTCCGGTGCGGGCCACGCGGTCTCCTTCGTCATCGCGCTCACCCTGGCGACATATCTGCACATGCTGCTGGGCGAGATGGTGCCGAAGAACGTCGCTCTCGCGGAACCCGTGCGGACGGCGCTGACGCTCGGACCGCCGCTGGTCGCGCTGTCCCGCGCGCTGCGCCCGGTGATCTTCACGGTCAACGCCCTCGCCAACGGGCTGCTGAAGCTGTTGCGGGTCGAGACGAAGGACGAGGTCGTGGCGACCTTCTCCGACGACGAACTGGCCAGGCTCGTCCAGGACTCCAGTGCGGCGGGGCTCATCGACCATCGCGCCCAGGAGCGCCTGCACGACGCCCTCGAGCTGGGCCGCCGTCCCGTGCACGACGTCGTGCTCCCGGTGGAACGCGTCGTCTACGCGCGCGTGGGCGTCACTCCGGACGAGCTGGAGCGGTTGTCGGCCGAGTCGGGCTTCTCCCGCTTCCCGGTCGTCGACGAGGGGCGCCGCATCGTCGGCTATCTGCACGTAAAGGACGCGCTGGACGCGACCCCGCGCGAGGTGCCGTTCCGCGTCGAGGACATGCGGCCCATCGCCCGTGTCCGGGAGAGCACTCCCCTGGACGACGTCCTGACGGCGATGCGTCGCAGTCGTACGCATCTCGCGGCGGTCATGGGCAGCGACGGACGGCTCACGGGGCTGGTGACGATGGAGGACGTCCTGAGGGAACTGTTCGGGCAGCCGGTGTAGGAGAGCCGCGGGAATCGTACGAGCCGTAGCAGTCGTACGAGCCGCAGGAATCGTGCGTGCCGTAGGAGCTGTACGAGCCGTAGGAGCCCACCGGTCGGCCGGTCCGGCCGACCGGTGGGACAGCCCGACCGACCGATGAGTATGTGTTCGGGTTACCATCTTTCCCGCCATGCAGAAGAATGCCACCTACACCAGCCTCGTCGCGGTCGGCGACTCCTTCACCGAGGGCATGTCGGACCTGTTGCCCGACGGCTCGTACCGCGGATGGGCCGACCTCCTCGCGGGCCGGATGGCGGCCCGGACGCCCGGTTTCCGCTACGCCAACCTCGCCGTGCGCGGCAAGTTGATCGGGCAGATCGTCGCCGAACAGGTGGACGTGGCCGCCGCCATGCGGCCCGACGTGATCACGTTGGTGGGCGGCCTCAACGACACCCTGCGGCCCAAGGTCGACATGGGGCGGGTCCGCGGTCTCCTGGAGGAGGCCGTGGAGCGACTCGCCCCCGCCTGCGAGCGGCTCGTCCTGATGCGCAGCCCCGGCCGCAACGGTCCCGTGCTCGAACGGTTCCGCCCCCGCATGGAGGAGCTGTTCACCGTCGTCGACGATCTCGCCAAGCGGCACGACGCGCTGGTGGTCGACCTCTACGGGGCGCCCTCACTCGCCGACCCGCGGGTGTGGGACGTAGACCGGCTGCACCTGTCCGCCGAGGGGCACCGCCGGGTCGCGGAGGCCGTGTGGCAGACCCTCGGATACGAAGCCGAGGATCCGGAGTGGCACACCCCGCTGGCGCCCACGGCGCCGCCCGGCTGGGTCGCCCGCCGCACCGCCGACGCCCGCTTCGCCCAGCAGCATCTGCTGCCGTGGATAGGACGACGGCTGACGGGGCGCTCGTCCGGCGACGGACTTCCGGCGAAACGGCCGGAGCTGCTTCCCTACGAGGGTCCTGTCGCGGGCGGCCATGGCGGCTGAGCCGTGCTCACCGAGGCGACCGCGTGAGCCGCGGGCCGCGTGCGGTGGAGCCCGAACGGGGCGACCGCGAGGGCTGAAGGGAGCGCCGATCGGGCGGCTTCCGCCGTGCCCCTCTCTCGAGAGTGACACGGCGGTCCATGCTCCGCATGAAGGAGGACGCTACCGGTTCACCCCTCGGCCGCCACAGGGCGCACGGGGGGCGCTCGACAGCGCGGGAGTGCCGTTGATGCGCTCACCCACGCGCCCCGGAACTACGGCCGGGCCCGGCGCAATACGCCGAGCCCAGCCGACGGCCCCTCCAGCTTTGCGGAGCATGGAGAGGAGCCGTCTCGCCACCCTGGAGGGGATGGCAAGTAACAGGCCAGCCAGCGAACCCAGCTGGAATCAACATCAAAGCACTCATGCGTGGGCCTGAGAAGTACGCCCCTGAGCACTGCCCAATGAACTTCCTGACGCCTGTCCGTGGGCGTGGCCGGGGGAAAGGCGCGTGCGTACCTTTTGGCACCGACACGCCATCGGTGGACGGATCAGGGCCTATGTGCCCCATCGGCACCCTTGTGTCGAGCTGGCGGGAGGGTGGGAAACCAGCCATGTCGGGCGCCCGCGCCTACTACTGAGCAGGGTTGTTCTGCGCCAGGTGCAGTACAGGGACCGGGAACACCCGTGGACGCGTGGCCTTGGTTCGCCTCGTGCAGAGGTGAGGGTCGCCACGGGTGAGAAACAGCCAGCGGAAGCGGTGGCCCCCGGTAGCGATCACGCACTGTCCCCGGCCATTCCGGCGGAGGGGAGGGGGGTGGCCGTCAGCGGGCCGTGCGCCATGACGATCGAAGCGAGCGGATAGGGTGGACCGTCCGTGCCGCGCAGGATCAGCAGGGGCATCCCGCGCTCGTCCTGTCGCCGGCCGAGGCACAGCCAGATGCGGTCGGTCCGGTCGACCTGCCCCATCCCGAGATCGTAGATCCGTCCCCAGAGGTAGAAGGGGTCGGCGGCCGCGTCGCTCGCTTCCTGGAGGAGTTCGGGGACGCCGTGCGCGGTGAGGTGGACGGCGACTCCGTCCAGGGTTCCCGCGGCCACCTGGGCATGCCCGGCCGTCCTGGTCCGGACGTTGCGAGGAGCTCCGATCGCGTCGAGCCAGTACTCCCAGTCGGCCAGAGAGGTGGCCTTGATGGCCACCGTGACCCGCTCGCCGTCCGCCGTGATCTGCATGGCTTCCAGGCGCGCGAGGTGGTCCGACTGCAGGCCCGCGGCGACGGACACCGCTCGGGCGGAGGCGCTGCCCCATCCGACGGCGCGCGTCCGCGCGGCGGCCGGCCGCACCCGCGGAACCTGGCCCTCGACGCGTTTCGGCACCGACGCCGGCCCGTAGTCCGCCAAGGACCGGCCGGCACCGCGGCCGGCGAGGTGCAGCACGATCGCCCCGCGTGCGGCGGGCACGAGCGGTGAGGACTCGGCGGCGGGGTCGTGCTGCGGTTCGGCGTCGTCGCCGCCGAGATCCGGCCCCTTGCGGTTCGGCGTCGACGCGGGAGCATGATCGCGCCGGGGTTCGGGGCCCTCGCCACCGAGGGCCGGCCCCGTGCGGTTCGGCCCGGACGCGGGCGCGCGATCGTGCCGGGGCTCGGATTCCTCGGCGCCGAGGGCGGGACCCTCGCGGTTCGGCGTGTGCGCGGGCGCACGCTCGTGCTGCGGCTCGGTGTCGCCGCCGGGGATCAGCCCCTTGCGGTTCAGCGCGGTGGCGATCCTCATCGCGACCTCGCTCGGGTAGCCGCAGTCCTCGACGATCGTGTCGACGGCCGCGTGGTAGGCCTCCGGGCAGTTCTGCCAGGCCTCGACCTGTGTCCGCAGCCGTTCGAGAACCCCGGCCCCGCCCACTTCCACCAGGCGTCCCTGCGCCTCCAGTTCGGCGACGAACTCCCGGGCGAACGTGCCGAGTTGCTCGGCGAGGTCCGCTTCGACGGCGGTACGGATCTCGGGCACGGTGGTCATGCCGCCACCCCCAGGTACTCGCTGCGCAGCTTGGCCAGAGCCCTGAACTGAAGCGTCTTCACCGCACCTTCGGACCGTTCCATCTGACGCGCCGTCTCCAGCACCGAGAGCTCCATGAGGAACCGGCGCGTGAGGACTTCGCGTTGTGGCGGCCGCAATTGCTCCAGGGCCTGGAGCAGCAACTCCTCGTCAAGATTGATCAGTACGGTGTCCTCGGTGCTGACAGTGAGGTCTTCGTCGAAGCCGAGCATGTCCTCGACGACGAACTCGCGACGCTGCGCGCTCTTGCAATGGTCGATGACCTTGTTCCGGGCGATGGTGATCAGCCACCCGACGAAGCCGATGCCGCGATAGGTGAAAGTGCCGCGTTTCATCCAGGCGTTGAGGAAGGTCTCGCCGGTGATGTCCTCGGCGACCTGCCGATTGCGTACGCGGCGCTGTACGTAAGCCAGCACCGCGGGGTGATGCAGAGCGTAGAGCTCCCCGAACGCGTCCCGGTCACCCGCGAGTACACGGGCGATAAGGGCCGGTTCTCTAGTGTCGAACCGCGGTGTGGCGGCGTTAGCCTCGGCGATCAAGGCCTACTCCGTTCATGAGTGGATGAACTGTGGTGGGCAGGTGCTGCGACGGTCCGCTCCAGCCATGGCCGGGCTCGGGCGCCGGATGACCGGGTCGTCGCGTCCGAAGGGTTTCGAGGTGCCCCCCGCAGATGCCTCGCAGCTCCGGAGCGTGGTCGAGCTGATGCCGAGGCGGTGCAAATAGGGTCCCCTCAAAGGGACTTGCATACGTGCGACTAACTCACAGTCATGCAACATATGCAACTTGCGTACACGTACGCAAGTTGCTTCGCCGGTATGACGACGAGACTTTTTGTGGGGAACTGGAGTGCGAACCGTCCCCCTTGGCCTGCCACGACACCCAAACGCCTGTTGACCTGCGAAGATGCACGCATGCAAGTCGCGTGCAAGTTGCATACGTGCGCGCTACTCTCCGGGCATGCGGAGCATGGAAGAGTCCCCCCACGAGTCCCGCGGTGAGCGACAAGCTCTCGCAAGGAGGGTTGGCGAGTACCTGACGAACGCTGCGACAGCGGCCGGGTACGACGTCCGCCCACGAGCCGGTGGCCGGGCTCAGCTGGCCATCTCGATTGGAGTGAGCCTGACGACGATCAGCAGAACGCTGGAAGGAAAGACCCTCCCCCTCCCCTCGCAACTGACCACATGGGCGTCAGTACTTGGCCTCGACCAGCGAGAGATGTTGGTCAACAGCGGGATGCTTCCGCCGGAACACGGGCCTCAGCCTGCGGTTCGGAGGGTAGCCTCAGCAACACTCACCCCGGAGGAGGCAATGGACGCATGGGGAATCACTGATCTCAGAATCCGCACAATGCTCAGCGGGAACATCGTCCAAGCTATCGAGCTCCAGAAGGATCTCGACGCCGACGACAACCGGGGGGCCACTGCAAGGGGGTAACGAAACGTGGCGTACAGACTGGCATTCGCGTCCGCCGCCAGCTGCACAGCCGGCTGGACATTCGTGGGCGAGGGCGTCTGGCACCATACATGGGAGTTTGCGGCAGTCGGAGTCGGCCTGTTAACCGTGGGAGCGACCGGGGTCCTAGCGGCCCTGCTCCGCCACACGATCAACCAGGTCGACGTCCGCACACGGCATGATCTCAGCGTCCTGGCGGAGCACCGCAGACGTCTCGAGCTGGACATGCACAAGCGCGAGCTGGAGCTTTCCCAGCGAGAGAAAGCCATGGCCCGCAGGGCCACCATCACAGCCATCAGACTCGGCAGTCATGCCAGAGCCCTCGACGAGGCGCGGAACGCGAACACGGCACTGCGCGCCAAGAACTCCCAGCTCACGCAGGAGATCGAGGAAGTCAACGACGAGCGCAACCAGCTGATCACGGCGGAGCTCACTCTCGCCCACGACCGGTTCACTTCGAAGACATACGGGGGTCTGCGCGCTGTAGTCGGCAGCGAGCAGTCCCACCCCGATCCCCACGCGCAAGCGGGCTACGGAAGCCGCCCCCCGCGTTCGGGATCGTGAGAACGGTCCTGAGAAAACGGTCCACCAAAACATCTCCCCTCTACATACGATGAACAACTCCCTTCTACTCAAAGGAAGTTGAGCTTCTTTTCGCCGGGACCACCGGCGGACGGCAGGAGCGACGACGTGGTCCGTGGTGCGCACCGAAGGCGGCACCTCGCCCCGTCCCCGCACCTCTCACGCACACCCCGGTCCGCCGGGGGGTGCCGCTCCGCCCCGACCTGCGCATCCTGGACGTAACAGGACCCGCGCCGGACAGCCGGTATGCTCCATACACGTGACTGCCGCGCCTGCAAAGCCCCGTATCCCCAACGTTCTCGCCGGACGCTACGCCTCCGCCGAGCTCGCCACGCTCTGGTCCCCCGAGCAGAAGGTCAAGCTGGAGCGTCAGCTCTGGCTCGCCGTGCTGCGGGCCCAGAAGGACCTGGGGATCGAGGTGCCGGACGCCGCCATCGCCGACTACGAGCGCGTCCTCGACCAGGTCGACCTCGCCTCCATCGCCGAGCGCGAGAAGGTCACCCGGCACGACGTGAAGGCTCGGATCGAGGAGTTCAACGACCTCGCCGGGCACGAGCACGTACACAAGGGCATGACGTCCCGCGACCTCACCGAGAACGTCGAGCAGCTCCAGATCCGGCTCTCCCTGGAGCTGATGCGCGACCGTACGGTGGCGGTCCTCGCCCGGCTGGCCAGGCTCGCCGGCGAGTACGCCGAGCTGGTCATGGCCGGCCGCTCGCACAACGTGGCCGCACAGGCCACCACCCTGGGCAAGCGCTTCGCGACCGCCGCCGACGAGCTGCTCGTCGCGTACGGCCGCCTCGAGGAGCTGCTCGAGCGCTACCCGCTGCGCGGCATCAAGGGCCCGGTCGGCACGGCGCAGGACATGCTCGACCTGCTGGGCGGGGACGCGGCCAAGCTCGCGGACCTGGAGCAGCGGATCGCCGGGCACCTCGGCTTCTCGCGGGCCTTCACCTCCGTCGGCCAGGTCTACCCGCGCTCCCTGGACTACGACGTCGTGACCGCGCTGGTGCAGCTGGCGGCCGCGCCCTCCTCGACGGCGAAGACCATCCGGCTGATGGCCGGGCTCGAGCTGGTCACCGAGGGCTTCAAGCCCGGCCAGGTCGGCTCTTCCGCGATGCCGCACAAGATGAACACCCGCTCCTGCGAGCGCGTCAACGGCCTGATGGTCATCCTGCGCGGCTACGCGTCGATGACGGGCGAGCTGGCCGGCGACCAGTGGAACGAGGGCGACGTGTCGTGCTCGGTCGTCCGCCGGGTCGCGCTGCCGGACGCCTTCTTCGCACTGGACGGTCTGCTGGAGACCTTCCTGACCGTCCTCGACGAGTTCGGCGCCTTCCCGGCCGTCGTCGCCCGCGAGCTGGACCGCTACCTGCCGTTCCTCGCGACGACCAAGGTCCTGATGGGCGCGGTCCGCGCGGGTGTCGGCCGCGAGGTCGCCCACGAGGCCATCAAGGAGAACGCCGTCGCCTCCGCCCTCGCCATGCGCGAGCAGGGTGCCGAGCGCAACGAGCTGCTCGACAAGCTCGCCGCGGACGAGCGGATCCCGCTGGACCGCGCGCAGCTCGACGAGCTGATGGCCGACAAGCTGTCCTTCACGGGCGCCGCCGCCGACCAGGTCGCCGTCGTCGTCGGCCGGGTCGAGGAGATCGTGAAGCAGCACCCGGAGGCGGCCGGCTACACGCCCGGGGCGATCCTCTGACCCGGCTCACCCAAGCGGACCTGGAGGCCGCCCGCGACCGGCTCGTGCCGGATGTCGTCGCGGACGGTCTCTCGGTGCTTTTCTGCGGCATCAATCCGGGCCTGATGACGGCGGCCACCGGCCATCACTTCGCCCGGCCCGGCAACCGGTTCTGGCCGGTACTGCATCTCTCCGGGTTCACTCCACGGCTCATGAAGCCGTCCGAGCAGGACGAGTTGCTCTCCTACGGACTCGGCATCACCAACGTGGTGGCGCGGGCGACGGCCCGCGCCGACGAGCTGAGTGCCGAGGAGTACCGCGAGGGCGGGCGGCTGCTCGGCGACAAGGTGGAGCGGCTGCGCCCGAGGTGGCTGGCGGTGGTGGGGGTGACCGCGTACCGAGCGGCGTTCGACGACCGCCGGGCCCGCATCGGCGCGCAGGAGCGGGTGATCGGGGCGAGCCGGGTGTGGGTACTGCCCAACCCCAGTGGGCTCAACGCGCATTGGACCGCGGCGACGATGGCCGAGGAGTTCGGCCGTCTGCGGGCGGCGGCGCAGGCTCCCTGAGTCAGGGCGGGTCTATCTCCGTGATCACCGCGAGCAGCCTGAACTCCTGGCCCTCGCCCAGTCGGGAGACGCCGAGAACGACCCAGCGGCCGGTGCCGTCCACCTGCCACACTTGCGCGTTCCTCATGTGCGAACCGAGGGAGGCCCAGGGCTCCGGTATCCGCTCGTCGCCCTGCTGGGCACGGAGGAACACGCCGTCGAGACTCATCCAGCCAGGTTCCCCCCAACGATCGGTGAGCCGCTGCGCGAGCGCTTCCCTGTGTGCCTCGTACTGCTCCGCCTCCTCCCGCTCGCTGTGCCACCCTCCTGCCGAACCTGTGCTCCGCTCTAACTCGACGACATGGAACCCGGGCCCCCCGGGACCGCCGTACGACCCGGCGAACGGCCCGCTGTGCTCCGCGGGAAAGTCCTCGGAGCACAGCCGGTCGATCACGGCGAGATGCTGCGCGATGGTCATGACGTCCAGTAAAGCGGCCGCCACTGACAATTGGTGAGGTGTCAGGAGGCCAGTGCGGTCAGGCGTCCCGGCGCCGGACGCACCACGCGCCCGCGCCCAGTGCCGCGGCGGTCCACAGAGCGGTCACCGCGAGCCCGCTCCAGGGGCCCAGAGCGCCGTCGGCCGTCTCGTACAGGACCGTCTGCCCCGCCTTGTCCGGCAGGAAGTCCGCCACGCTCCCCGATGCTCCTCCGACGACGAAGGACACGATCAGGAGGAAGGGGATCAGGATGCTCAGCGTGGCGACCCCGCTGCGCAGGACGGCTGCCAGGCCGGCCGCGAACAGCGCCATCAGGGCCAGGTAGATCCCGCAGCCGACCACTCCCCGGAGTTCTTCCGCCCCGGTCAGCCCGTTCGCCCGGGAACCGAGCACGGACGTCCCCACGATCAGACTGGCCACTCCCGTGACCAGCCCGACGACCAGGGCCGGTCCGCCGATCGCCACCGTCTTCGCCAGGAACCAGCGACCCCGGTCGGGAACCGCGGACAGCGAGACACGCAGGGCACCGCCCTGGTACTCGGCCGAGACCGCCTGAGCTCCGAAGGTGATGGCCGCGATCTGACCGAAACTGACACCGAAGAAGGTCCAGAAGAGCGGGTCGAAGTCCCCCTCACCGGAGTCGTCGAGTCCGGCGAGTGCCGAGAACGCCACCGTGGCCGCGAGGACGGCGAGCAGGCCCCAGACGAGCGAGCGCAGCGTTCGGATCTTGATCCACTCCGCGCGGAGTGCGGGTGCGAAGAACATGGTCAGGCCTCCTGGGGCTGCGTCGGGGCGGCGGCGAACTCGGTCTCGGTGGCTGTCAGATCCAGGTAGGCCTGCTCCAACGTGGCTTCCTCCGCGGCGAGTTCGAGGATCGGGAGACCGGCGGCCGAGGTGAGGCGCCCGATGTCCTCCAGCCGCGCATCGAGGGCGGTCCAGCGGCCGTCCTCGCCCTCGACGCCCTCGATGCCGTGCTCCGCGAACAGGCGCGCCAACCCGCCGCTGTCCGTGCTGCGTACCCGGACACGAGGCTGCACGCGTGCGTGGATGAACTCGCGCATGGGCATGTCGGCGAGAAGGCTGCCGCGGCCGAGGACGACGAGCTGGTCGGCGAAGGACGCGGTCTCGTTCATGAGGTGGCTGGAGACGAGGACGGTGCGCCCCTCCCGTGCCAGGCGGCGCAGCAGCTCCCGGATCCAGATGATCCCTTCCGGATCGAGCCCGTTCGACGGTTCGTCCAGGAGCACCACGGGCGGGTCGCCGAGGAGCGCGGCCGCGATTCCCAGCCGCTGACGCATGCCCAGGGAGTACGTCTTCACCCGGCGCCGGGCCACCGGGGCGAGCCCCGTCTCCTCCAGCACCTCGTCCACCCGGCGTTCGGGGATGCGGTTGGTGGCGGCCAGAGCCCGCAGATGGTCCCGGGCGGTCCGCGATCCGTGCGCGGCGCCGGCGTCGAGCAGGGCGCCCACCGTCCGGAGCGGCTCGTCGAGGCCGGCGTAGGCGCGGCCCCCGATGGTGGCGGTGCCGGACGTGGGCCGGTCCAGGCCCAGCACGAGCCGCATGGTGGTGGACTTCCCGGCGCCGTTCGGGCCGAGGAATCCGGTGACGCGGCCCGGGAGAACACTGAAGGTCAGGCGGTCCACGGCGCGCTTGCTGCCGTACTCCTTGGTCAGGTCTTGGACGTCGATGCTGGTCATGGACCCAGCGTGGCCGCGGCCGACCGGTCCGCGCCTCCCCCACGGGTGGCGGCCCGCTCCCCCGCCCGGGGGAGGTCCGTTGTCAGTGCCGACTGGCACGATGACGCGATGGCCCGCTTTCTGCGCCCGCTGCTGTGGGGGACGACGTACACGCGTTTGCTGCACCTGTGGGTGCCGATGCTGTTCGTCAGCGTGTGGCTGTTCATCGACAGTACGAGGCCGTGGGTGCCCGCGCTGATGCTCATTCCGCTGGGGCTGATCCCGGCCGTGCGACGGGGCGAGGGCGTGCAGGCACGGTTCATGCTGGCGCCGGGCGAGCGAAGTGGCGAGGACACGGCGTTCTCGGTCGCTCCTTCGGCCGGCCGACGGGACCGGTGGCGGACCGTGCTCTGGCTGGAAGCGCGCATGTTGCTGAGCGTGGCGACCTCCATGGTCACCGTCTGGCTGCCCATGTTCGCCGTCGATCTCACCAGGGCGGCCCTTGGCTACTGGCCGTCCAACGACCCCGTGGTGAGGCTCCTGGACCCGCACTGGAGCTGCGCGCTGCTCGTCCCGCTGCCCCTGCTCGTCCTGTACGGCGCGGTGGTCGGCCTCGGCGAGCTGACCACCGCGCTGGCGCGGCGGCTCCTCGGTCCCTCCGCCACCGAGCGGCTCGCCGCCTTGGAGGAGCGCACCGAACAACTCCTGGAGCGCAACCGCATCGCCCGTGAGCTCCACGACTCCATCGGACACGCGCTCACGGTCGCGGTGGTGCAGGCCGGCGCCGCGCGGGCGGCCGGCGACCCGGCTTTCACCGGCCGCGCCCTGGTCGCGATCGAGGAGACCGGACGGGCCGCGTTGGAGGACCTGGAGCGGGTGCTGGGAGTGCTGCGCGAGGCGCAGCGTCCCGTGAGCAGCCGTCCTACGCTGACCGACGCCGACCGGCTGCTGGAGTCGGCGCGCATATCGGGAGCCAAGGTGGACGCCGAGGTGACGGGCCCGCTCGAGACCGTGCCCGGTCCGGTGTCCAGAGAGGGCTACCGCATCCTCCAGGAGTCGCTCACCAATGTGCTGCGGCACGCCGGGAGCGTCCCGGTGCGGATCCGTATCGAGGTCAGGGACGGCGCGCTCGCCCTGGAGGTGCGCAATCCGCTGCCGGACGGCATAACGGGGCCCGGAAGAGGCAGCGGCCTGCGCGGCATACGGGAGCGGGCCGCGCTGCTCGGCGGCAGCGCCCGGACGGGCCCGCACCAGGGTGACTGGCAGGTGCATGCAGAGCTGCCGTTGAGTTGATCTAGGCTGGCCGGATGCCGGTCACCGTTCTCCTCGTCGACGACGAACCCCTGGTGCGCGCGGGGCTGCGCGCCGTTCTGGAGGCGCAGCCCGACATCGAGGTCGTCGGTGAGGCGGCCGACGGTGCCGCGGTGATCCCGCTGGTCCGGCAGTTGCGGCCGGATGTGGTCGCCATGGACGTCCGGATGCCCCTGATGGACGGTATCGAGGCCACCCGCGCGGTGCTGCGGACCGTCACCGATCCGCCGAAGATCCTCGTCGTGACGACGTTCGAGAACGACGAGTACGTCTACGAGGCGCTGCGCGCGGGTGCCGACGGATTTCTCCTCAAGCGGGCGCGGCCGGCGGAGATCGTGCACGCGGTACGTCTGGTGGCCGAGGGCGAGTCCCTGCTGTTCCCCGCCTCCGTACGGCAGTTGGCGGCCGAATACGGGGAGAGCGGGGGAATCCGGCGGCGCGTGCGGCCATGGAGCGGGCCGCGCTGACCGAGCGCGAGGCGGACGTGCTGCGGCTGATGACCCGGGGGATGTCGAACGCCGAGATCGCCACGCGGCTGATCGTCGGGACGGAGACGGTCAAGTCGCATGTCAGCGCCGTACTGGCGAAGCTGGGGGCCCGGGACCGTACCCAGGCGGTCATCGCGGCCTACGAGTCGGGGTTCGTGGCACCGGGCTGACAGCGATCCGTGGGAGGGAAAGGGTCCCCGGCCCTCGCCGGGGTTCCCCGCGACGAGTACGATCCGGCCAACACGCGTACAAGCTGGGAGGACGGACGTTGGGGCGGTTGACCGGCGGGGACCCCTCTCTGCTGCGACGGATCAATTCCGCGGTGGTGCTGCACGCCTTGCGTGCCACGGACTGCGCGACCCTCACCGAGATCACCCGGGTGACCGGATTGTCACGCCCGACGGTCGAAGGGGTCGTCGAGGGGCTGATCGAGAACGGGCTCGTCGTCGAGAAGGCCGCCGAGGAGGGCGCCACACGGCGCCAGGGGCGTCCGGCACGCAGGTTCCGCTTCCGGGCCGAGGCGGGTCATCTGCTGGGCCTGGAGATCGGCCCGCACCGCGTCGCGGCGCTCCTCGCTGACCTGGACGGGCGCGTGATGGGCGCGATGGCCAAGGACGTGGACGAGACTGCGTCCGCCGATGAGCGCCTGGAACGGCTTCGGGTGGCGGTCGCCGAACTGCTGCGCAGGGCCGGTGTCGCCCGTAGCTCGCTGCGGGCGGTGGGCGTGGGAAGCCCCGGCATCGTGGAGGCGGACGGCACCGTACGCCTGGGTACGGCGCTGCCGGAGTGGACGGGCCTGCCGCTGGGCGAGCGGCTGAGCCGTTCCTTCAAGTGCCCGGTGCTCGTGGAGAACGACGCCAACGCGGCGGCGGTCGCCGAGCACTGGAAGGGTTCGGCGACCGAGTCCGACGACGTCGTGTTCGTCCTGGCGGGGCTGAGTCCGGGCGCCGGCTCGCTGATCGGCGGGCGGCTGCACCGGGGGTACGGAGGGGCGGCCGGTGAGATCGGCGCCCTGCATCTGCTGGGCCGCGACGTCACTCCCGAGACGCTGCTGTCGACCACGGACGAGCCGCTGCACCCGCTCGACGAACAGGCGGTCGCCAAGGTGTTCGCGCTGGCCAAGGGCGGCGACCAGCGGGCGCGTGCGGCGGTCGACCGCTTCATCCAGCGGCTGGTGCACGACGTGGCCGCCCTGGTCCTCGCCCTCGATCCGGAGCTGGTCGTCATCGGCGGCTGGGCGGCCGGTCTGGACGGTGTACTGGAGCCACTGCGGCGGGAGTTGGCGCGCTACTGCCTGCGCCCGCCCAAGGTGGCCCTCTCCATGCTGGGGGAAGCGGCCGTGGCGACGGGGGCGCTGCGACTGGCCCTCGACCACGTGGAGGAACAGCTGTTCGCGGTGGAGGGGACCGTGACGGCGCGCCGCTGACACGACAGCGACGCGGCGGCTTCAGCTACCGCTACAACAACTGCGAAAAAACGGCGCGCCCCGGAGTGTTCCGGGGCGCGCCGGGTGTCGTCCGGGTCGCGCCGCGAAGGGCGCGGCGGTCCGGGCGGGAAGGGTCAGGAAGCGCGACGCTGCGGGTCGTGGTGGATCTCCACGCCGCCGGAGTCACCGAACGTGAGCCGACAGGTGTCCGCGCGGTACGTCGCCACGGACACCGCGGCGGTGCGCCCCTCGGTGAAGAACCGGGTCGTGACGACGAGAACGGGCGCTCCGGGAAGGCGGTCGAGCTCCTTGGCGTCGTCCGCGCGGGCCGAGCCGAGCTCGACGGCACGGTCCTGGCCTTCCAGTTCCAGGCGCTGAAGCTCCCGCAGCACGGCACGCGCGCGTGCGGCACCCGAGGGCGCGTCGATCGCCGACAGGTCCGGAACCGAGGACGCCGGAATGTACAGGAGTTCGGCGGCGACGGGCTGACCGTGCGTCACCCGGGAACGGCGCACCATGTGCACCAGCTCGCCGGCGGCGGTCTCCAGGATGCCGGTCACCGACGCCGGCGGTGCCGCCACGGTGCAGTCCGCGGCATGCCAGGCGTCGCCCGGCGCCCCCGGCCACACGTGCTTTTCGGTTCCGACGGCCACACCCATACGCGGCGGCGCGACCGTGGTGCCCACGCCACGACGGCGCTGCAGTCGGCCTTCCAGTTCGAGCTGCTCGAGCGCCTGGCGCAGAGTGGCCCGAGCGACACCGAAGCGGGCCGCCAGATCACGTTCATTGGGCAGGATCTCGCCCACGGTGAATTCGGAGTCCAGTGCTTCACTGAGCACGGTCTTGAGATGCCAGTACTTAGGTTCCGGCACCGATTCCAACTGCGTGGTCCCCACCCTGTCCTCCGCAATCGCCGTGGCCCGGCGGCGTTTTAGCGCCCTTGTTTATTAAAGGTTCCTCACTATCCCTGCGACGATAGGGCCGCCCCCACCCTTGGTCAAGACCAATCCTCGATCCCTTGTGGATTGCACGGGCGCCCTGGCGCGGAGCGTTCACGGGTTGTTCTCACTGGGCGACGTCCGTGACACAACGCCGAAAGCCCCCGTCCAAAGACGGGGGCTTTCGCTGTCCTGCGGCGCCCCGGACCGAGGCGTTCGGGAGGGGTCAGTCAGTGGAAAGCGCCACCAGCTTCTCCGGGTTGCGCACGATGTAGACGCACTGGATGCGACCGTCCGCGACGTCCAGCTGGATGATGCTGTCCGGCTTGCCTTCCGACAGAGCGAGCACCGCGACACCGCCGTTGACCTCGAGGAAGCGGAACGACAGGCCGGGTACCCCCTTCCTGGCGACGCCGATGACGAAGCGGCCGACCTTGTCGGCGGAGTCGAGGACCCGCAGCGGCGCCTGGGCCAGGCCTCCGCTGTCGCCGATGAGCCGCGCCTGCGGCGCCAGCAGGGACATGAGTCCCTCGAGATCGCCCTCGCCCGCCGCGGCGAGGAACCGCTCGGTGAGGTCACGGCGTTCGGCCGGGTCGACCTCGTAGCGCGGCCGTCGTTCCTCCACGTGCTTGCGTGCCCGCCCGGCGAGTTGACGTACCGCCGGTTCGCCCCGTTCGAGGACGGTGGCGATGTCGGCATACGGATAGCCGAACGCCTCCCTCAGGACGAACACCGCGCGTTCCAGGGGTGAGAGGGACTCCAGGACGACGAGGACGGCGAGGGAGACGGAGTCCGCGAGGACGGTCCGTTCGGCGCTGTCCGGGACGGTGTCGGCGAAGTCGGTGACGTACGGTTCAGGGAGCCATGGTCCGACGTACGACTCATGGCGCGACTGCACCTGGCGCAGTCGGTCGATGGCGAGCCGGGTGGTGACGCGGACCAGGTAGCCGCGCGGTTCACGCACGTCCGACCGGTCGTCGGCGGACCAGCGCAGCCACGCTTCCTGGACGACGTCCTCCGCGTCGGCCACCCGACCGAGCATGCGGTACGCCACACCCATCAGTACGGGGCGATGTTCTTCGAACACATCGGTCGCGGTGTCGATAGCCACCGCACCATCCCACCCGACACCTTCCTTCGTGTCCAGGCGAAATCGCCGCCCCGGAGCACAATGACGGCGGGCCGGCGCCGGCCCGCGGTCTCGACACGGGAGGAACGACGATGCGATACGGGGTACTGGGCACGGGCGACGTGGGGCGCACGCTTGCCGGCAAGCTGGTCGAACGGGGCCACGAGGTCTGTCTGGGTTCGCGCACGAAGGACAACGCGGCGGCCGTCGAGTGGGCCGGCGGTGCGGGTCCCACGGCCCGTCACGGCACGTTCGCGGATGCCGCGGCCTTCGGCGAGGTCGTCGTGAACGCTGTGGGCGGGCGGGTCGCTCTCGACGTGCTGCGGTCGGCCGGCGAGGAGAACCTGGACGGCAAGGTGCTGCTGGACGTCTCCAACCCCATGGCGTTCGAGGACGGCGAATTGCGGCTCTCTCCCGTCGGGTCGGACAGCGTGGGCGAGCAGATCCAGCGCGCGTTCCCGCAGGCCCGCGTGGTGAAGAGCCTCAACACCGTGAACTGTCAAGTGATGGTCGACCCCGCCAGGGTGCCTGGCGAGCACCAGATCTTCGTCTCCGGTGACGACGAGGGCGCCAAGGAGCGGGTGACGGCGCTGCTGGGCGAGTTCGGCTGGCCGGCGCACCGCGTGCTCGACCTCGGGGGCATCCGGACGGCACGGGCCGCGGAAATGTATCTGCCGCTGTGGCTGAGCCTGTTCCAGGGCATCGGGCACGCGGATTTCAACGTGGAGGTGCACAGGGCGCGCTAGGGCCGGGAGCGGCCGACGGGGGCGGGATGACGGGCGCGGGATGACGGGTGCGGGATGACGGGTGCGGGATGACGGGTGCGGGGAGCTGCGGGCCGGCGGCCGGGGCGAGGTACGGGCATCCGGGTCCCCGGTCGCCCGTCCTTGCCCGCCCGATTCTTACCCGCCCGATCCTTACCCGCCCGGTCCTCGGCTCCCGGTCCTCGGTTGCCCGACCCTCGGCCGCCTGGGCCCGACTGCCCGATCCGCGCCGAACGGATCCTGACGTACGGTTCGTGACGACTGGGGCTACCCGTCGGTAGCAGTTGCTGACAAGCTGTCTACGAGTTGGTTCGTCACGGCGTCCAGACGAGGAGCAGTCCCATGCCCGACACGGTCACCGTCAGCCTCCCCTCCCCGCGCGGCCCGAGGGCGGTCACCCTGTCCTACGCGCGCGTGGGCACCGGTGAACCGTTGCTCCTGCTGCACGGGATCGGCCACCACCGGCAGGCCTGGGACCCGGTCATCCCCATCCTCGCGGCCGAACGCGACGTCATTGCCGTGGACCTTCCCGGCTTCGGCGAGTCCCCGGCGCTGCCCGAAGGGCTCACCCACGACCTGTCGACGGTGGTGCCCGTCCTCGGCGCGCTGTGCGAGGCGCTGGAGATCGAGCGGCCGCATGTCGCCGGCAACTCGCTCGGCGGGCTGCTGGCCCTGGAACTGGGCCGCGAGAAGCTCGTACGGTCCGTCACGGCGCTCTCGCCCGCCGGTTTCTGGTCACCGGTGGAGCGGCGCTACGCCTTCGGTCTGCTGATCGCCATGCGAGCGGCGGCCCGGCGCATGCCGGTCCCGGTCATCGAGCGGCTCTCCCGCTCGGCGGCCGGACGGACGGTGCTGACCAGCACCATCTACGCCCGGCCCGGCCGCCGTTCAGCGGACGCGGTCGTCGCCGAGACACTCGCGCTCGCCCACGCCGAGGGATTCACCGAGACCCTCCGGGCGGGCACGAACGTCCAGTTCACGGACGGCATCCCGGCGCTTCCCGTCACGGTGGCCTGGGGCACCCGCGACCGGCTGCTGATGCGCCGCCAGGGCGTCCGGGCCAAGCAGATCATTCCGCGGGCACGGCTTGTGCGGCTGCCCGGCTGCGGCCACGTCCCGATGAACGACGACCCGGCGCTCGTAGCCCGCGTCATCCTCGACGGCAGCAGCTGAGGGGTCCTCGGCGGCAGCCCGTGAACCGCGTCCGAACACAAGGCTCAACACGCCCGACCCGAGGGCGACTCCGGCGCCTACGAGGGCACTTCCCGCGGCCTGCGCGGCCCCGTAGGTGCCTGTGCCCACGAGCGGCGCGGTGCAGGCGGCGGCGACGGGGACGAGGCCGGAGAAGAGCGTGGCGCGCTCCGCGCCGATGCGCTGCACGCCCATGTACCAGCAGACGAAGCCGACGACCGTGACGACCGCCGCCTGCCACAGCAGCGCGGTCGCCTCGGTGGCGTCCGGCACGCGCAGCCACGCTCCGCGGCCGGTGATCACCCCGGCCACCGCCGACTCGGCCGCGGCGATCCCGCACACGGTGGCCGACAGCAGCCGTGGCCCGAGGGGGCGCAGTACCGGTACGGCCAGTACGGCGAACCCGGCTTCCCCGGCCAGCGCGCCCACGGAGTAGGCGATCCCGGCCCCGTTTGTGCGGCCCCACCCCTGAACGGCGAAGGCGCCCAGGGCGACGAGCAACGCACCGTACAGAAGCCGGCGTTGTGGACGACGACCCTCCTGAAGAGGCACGAGCACGGCCACGACGACCGGGGCGCAGCCCACGAATACGCCGGGGACCGCCGGTTCGGCCGTGCGCTCGGCGGCGAGCACCGCGAGGTTGAAGCCGACCATGCCGACGGCCGCGATCAGCACGAGGCGCCCCCACTGGCGGATGGTGAGCCGCCGCAGCGGGGCGGCGCCGCCCCGGCCGAGGAGGGGCAGCAGAAGGACACAGGCGAGGCCGTAGCGCAGGAACTGGCCGCCCGCGTACGGGTAGTGGCCAAGGACGCTGTTGGCGGTGAAGGAACCTCCGACGAGGACGCAGGCGAGGGCGGCGAGCAGTGCTCCCCGGGTGGTGGTGGCGTTCATGACGGTGACGCTATGAAGGGAGGCGGTCCGGTTTAAGGTCCACTTCCATGACGTCATCGGGGACCAATCGAGGCGGCCCGCCGACTCCCGATCCAGCGGGCGCGGCACCCTGGTCGGCCGCCTGGGAGCTGCTCCTGCCCGCCGCGGCGGCGCCGGCACGCGCGCGTGGACGGACGCTGCAGGCCGCGCTGCGCGAGGCGGTCCGTTCCGGGCGGCTCGCTGCCGGCACCCGGCTGCCCTCCAGCCGTGAGCTGGCCGGTGATCTCGGCGTGTCGCGGGGGCTGGTCACGGAGGCGTACGAGCAATTGACGGCGGAAGGGTATCTGCGCAGTGACCGCGGTGCCGGTACCTGGGTGGGCGGCGCGGTCCGCGCAATCGGTCCACGCGCGCGTGACCTCGCCCCACGGCCGACCGGAGTACGGGCCGACTTCGTGCCGGGAACCCCCGACCTGTCCCTCTTTCCGCGCGCCGCGTGGGCCGCCGCGCATCGCGGAGTACTGGCCGAACTGCCCCACCAGGCGATGGGCTACCCGGATCCGCGCGGTCTGCCGAGGCTGCGGACGGCCCTCGCCGAACTGCTCGTTCGCCGCCGGGGCGTGGTCGCGGACCCGGAACACGTCATCGTGGTCTCCGGGGTCGCGCAGGCGATGACGCTGCTCGGATTCGTGCTCCACGCGCGCGGGGCGCCCGGCGTGGGCGTCGAGAATCCGGGAAGTCCGGAACACGGCTCGCTGTTCGCCTCGGCCGGCATCGGCACCGTAGCGCTGCCGCTGGACGGCGAGGGTCTTGCCATGGCTCCCCTCAATGCCTCCGGCGTACGCGCCGTGGTGACGACGCCCGCCCACCAGTTCCCCACGGGGATCGCGTACTCGGCGCGGCGCCGCACGGAGCTCCTCGACTGGGCCCGGTCCGTGGACGGGCTGGTGATCGAGGACGACTACGACGGCGAATTCCGCTACGACCGTGCCCCGGTGGGTGCCCTCCAGGGGCTCGATCCCGAGCATGTCGCGTACACGGGCTCGGTCAGCAAATCGCTCGCTCCGGGGCTGCGGCTCGGCTGGCTGCTCGTCCCCGCGTCCCACGTCGAGGAGGTCGTCGAACGCAAACGCACCATGGACCTCGGCAACCCGGTCCTGGACCAGGCGCTTCTGGCCCGTTTCGTCGAGCGCGGCGACTACGACCGTCAGCTGCGCCGCTGCCAACGCGCCTACCGGGAGCGACGCGACCTCCTGGTCGCGGTCCTGGAGGAACACTTTCCCGGCTCGAAGGTCTCCGGGATCGCGGCGGGCCTGCACGTCGTCGCCGCGCTCCCCGACCGGTACGGGCCACAGGACCGCTTCCTGGCACGGGCCGCGGCGGCCGGGGTGGCGGTCCGGGCCTCGGCACACTACGGAGAGACGGCCGTGGACGGTGTACGGCTGGTGCTGGGGTACGCCCATCTGCCGCCCGCGCGGATACGCGACGGCGTGCGGCTGATGGCGCACGCCGTGCGCGAACAAGGTGCCCATGACGGGTCCCCGGCGCCCTGAAGCACCCTCACCTGCGCGCGTCGCCCGGAGGCACCCACTCCGGGCCGGGGGCGGAGCCGGGGCCTGGGCGGGGCGGAGCCGGGGCCCGGGCGGGGCGGAGCCGGGGCCCGGGCGGGGCGGAGCCGGGGCCCGGGCGGGGCGGAGCCGGGGCCCGGGCGGGACCTGGACAGTCCGAGTCCACCGGGTCCAGCCGAGCCACTCACCGCCCCACACCGCCCCGCCAACCCGGTCCAACCCCGAAGTTGCGCGGCAATCCCCCACTTCCCAGGGTCAGTTGTTCACCCGCGGTTTCCGTGTGCGCTGCGGCGCACCAGTAGTTGTGGCACTGCACACTGGCCGAATCCGTCCCCGGAGGCGTATCCATGTCGCACCGTCCGCTCAGCTCCTTTCCCGGTCGCCGCAGCGTGCTGCGCGGCTCCCTGGCCGCGTCGGCGGCACTGGCTCTGCCCACCGCGCTCGGTTCGGCACCGGCGTTCGCCCTGTCCGGCAGGCCGAAGGCCGGCTGGGGTGTCCAGGCGGGCGACGTGACCGCCGACTCCGGCCTCGTGTGGGTCCGGTCCGACCGCCCGGCCCGGATGATCGTGGAGACCTCGGCCACCGAGTCGTTCCGCAACCCCCACAGATGGCAGGGTCCGCTGCTGGGCCCGGACACGGACTTCACGGGGACCACCCGGTTGCGCGGACTGCCCTCCGGCGAACAGATCCACTACCGTGTCCTGCTCGCCGACCCCGACGACCCCCGGCGCACCGGCGAGCCGGTGAGCGGGACGTTCCGTACGACTCCGCACGGGCGGCGCGGCGGCGTGCGCTTCCTGTGGTCGGGCGACCTGGCGGGGCAGGGCTGGGGCATCAACCCGGACATCGGCGGCTACCGCATCTACGACGCGATGGCCCGGCTCGACCCCGACTTCTTCCTGTGCAGCGGTGACAAAATCTACGCGGACGGCCCGATCGCCGCGACCGCCGCGCTCCCCGACGGCAGCACATGGCGGAACATCACGACCGAGGAGAAGTCCAAGGTCGCCGAGTCGCTGGCGGAGTTCCGCGGCAACTTCCGCTACAACCTGCTCGACGAGAACCTCAAACGGTTCAACGCCCAGGTGCCCTCCGTCATCCAGTGGGACGACCACGAGGTGCGCAACAACTGGTACCCGGGTGAGGTCATCGCGACCACGGACACGCGCTACACCGAGAAGAGCGTCGACGTCCTGGCGGCCCGGGCCCGACGCGCGTTCAGCGAGTACTTCCCCGTCTCTACGCTGCGGCCCGGCGACCGGGACGGCCGTGTGCACCGGGTCGTGCGCCACGGGCCGCTCCTGGACGTGTTCGTCCTCGACATGCGCACCTACCGCAACGCCAACTCCCCGGACAACCAGACCACGGACCCGCAGGGCATCCTCGGCGCCGAACAGCTCGAGTGGCTGAAGCATGAGCTGTCGCGCTCGCGTGCCGTGTGGAAGGTGATCGCCGCGGACATGCCGCTCGGCCTCGTCGTGCCGGACACGACCGAAGGAAAGCCGAACATCGAGGCCGTCGCGCAGGGCGACCCGGGCCTGCCCCTCGGACGTGAGCTGCAGCTGGCCGAGCTGCTTCGGTTCATCAAGCACCGGCGGATCACGGGCACCGTGTGGCTGACCGCCGATGTGCACCACACCTCGGCGCAGCACTACCAGCCGTCGCGGGCCGCCTTCACCGACTTCGAGCCGTTCTGGGAGTTCGTCTCCGGTCCGCTCAACGCCGGTGCCTTCCCGGCGAGCACGCTGGACAACACGTTCGGTCCGGAGCGGGTGTTCGTGAAGGCTCCCGTCGCCTCGAACGTCTCGCCCGCCGGCGGCTACCAGTTCTTCGGCGAGGTCGACATCGACGGCGACAGCGGCGAGCTGACGGTGCGGCTGCGTGAACAGGACGGGACCGTGCTGTTCACACAGGTGCTCCAGCCGGGGCGCGCAGGGCAGTAGACCGTACTCGAACCGCCGGGCCGCGCCCCGGGGCCGTCCCCGGCGCGCGGCCCGGCGGGCCCGCCGCCGAAGTGACCTGACGAGCAAGTCGTCGCAGGTCAGAGGCGATTGTCAGTGGTCGCCTCTACGGTTTTCCCATGACGCGATCGTTGCAGGCCGTGGCCTACACCCGACCCTCCGCGCTGGAGTCCGCACCGGACGGACGGCGCCTGGGACTTGAGACCTCGCGGGGCGCGACGCCCACGGGGATCGAGGACCATCCGCGGTTCTTCGCGGGCTTTCTGACGTCACCTCAAGTGGCGGCGGCGGGTCTGCTGGCGGTGGCCGATGTCGCGGCGGCGCGCTACTACCAGCCGCAGCTGCGCGCCTCGCTGGACCCGGTGGTCACGGGCAACGGCGACCGGCTCCGGTTCGAGTCCTTCTCCGGCTGCGGCGGGGTGTACGCGCGTCTGGACGTCCTGACAGCGGGCCTCGACGGCGACGAGATCGGGCACGGGACGACCAACGTCGACGTCAACAACCCGCTGCGCGAGGCCCTTTCACGCATCGGCACGGACGATCCGCTGCACCTTCGCGTCGGCCCCTACGAGATGGCCGTGACCACGCTGGACGGACCGGTCGTGGAGAAGAAGGTGCCGTTGCCGGACCGCTGGCTGCGGGGATTCGCCGAGGCCCAGGTGATAGCGGCCGGGTTCGATCTGCGGGCCGAGCTGCCCGCGGCGGAGGCGGTGCGGTTCCTGCGCTCCCTGCCGCGCGGCACCGCGCGCGGGATGTCGGGCGGTCCGCAGTGGGTGGCGCCGGCGGGCCGGGGACTGCGTCCGACGACCCGGCCGGTTCCGGGGGCGGTGTGTCTGCCCGGCCCCGACCGGCTGATCGCGCTCCAGCGGGTGCTGCGCCATGCGACGGCTCTGCGGGTGTACGGCCCACCGGTCACCGGCGAAGCCGTCGCGGCCGGCGCCTGGGAAGCCGTCCTGCCCGGCATGCGGCTCACGCTCACGCTGTCGCCGGACGCCTCCCGCGGCTTCTCCGGGGAGGGCGGGGTACTGGACGCCCTCGCCACCGACGAGGCCGGCGAGGACGCGGAGCTGATCGCGGTGCTCCTGGCCTGGGAGCCGCGCGTCGACGTGGGTGACCTGGCCGCCGCCTCCGGTCTGCCGGCCGAGCGGGTGAGGGCCGCCCTCATCCGGCTGGGCACCTCGGGGCGCGTGGGGTACGACACCGCGGAAGCCGCGTACTTCCACCGCGAACTGCCCTACGACGCGGGGCGGGTCGAGCGGCACAATCCGCGCCTTCGGTCGGCCCGTGCGCTGGTCTCTGCGGGGGCGGTGACACTGGACGGTGCCATCGGCACGGTGACGGCCGACGACGGACATGTGCACCGGGTCCGCGACGACGCGGGAACGCTGAGCTGTTCCTGCCTGTGGTGGGCGAAGTACCGGGGCGGACGCGGGCCGTGCAAGCACGCCCTCGCCGTGCGGATGGTGCGGCGGGGCGCTCGGGCCGAGCACGGGGACAGTCCGGCTCCGGTCGGCGGACGACGCGAAGAATTTCTGGAAGTTCCGGTCGACGGGGGCGATGTGCGATGAGCGGCGAAGCACTGTTGAATGCGGTACGGGCGGGGCAGACGGTCGAGGCCGCCGGTCTCCTGGACGGGATGACCGACGGCGAACGCCGCGCCTGCCTGCCCGCGTTGAAGGAGCTCCGCAAGGAGTTGCGGACCGCGCCGTGGAACGCGGAATCCCGAGTGGCCTATCCCGCGCTCCACGCGGCGGGAGCCGCTTGTCACACGGGCGCCGCAGGGGCGGCGACCTGGATCGCCGCGGCCGACATGCGCTGGTCCCAGGCCTCCCCCGGTGCCCTCCTCCATGTGCTGGGCGACCGCGAGTCCGGCTGGCTCGCCGACCTGACGTACCGGCTCGCCGGCCGGCCGATCACGTCCCGGCTCCCGTTCGCCCTGCTGTCGGGACTGGTGGGGCTGTCCGGCTGCGAGGTTCCGACGACCGACGCCTATGTGCAGGGCTGGTTCGAGCACATCGGTGCTTCGTGGCACAGCGGAGGCACCGTGGTGCAGCGACTGCGCAAGGAGCCGCACCTGCCCCGGATGATCGCCGCCCTTTTCGAATCGATGGAGGTCACGGGGCGGATCGCCTGGCTGTTCGGCGACGGACCTGGCAGCTGGTACAACGCCCTCGCCGAACTGGCCGAGGAGGGCAACCTCGACCGCGAGGTCCTGGTGGATGCCTGCGTGGCCCGGCTGCTGCGCGGCGGTGTCCCCGCCGACCAACGGGTTTTCCTGCGCCTGTTGTCGTCCCTCGGCCCGACGCGTGACGAGGAACGCGAGCGCTCCGCCGACTGGACGGCGCTCGCCTGCCAGGCCATTCCGGCCGTCGCCTGGCACGCGCAGTCCGTGCTCGCCTCCCTCGCGCTGGACGGCGAGTTGACGTCCCGCCGGCTGGCCGAGATGTCCTCGGGCGTGCTCTTCCGTACCGAGAAGAAGCTGGTACGGGCCCAGCTCGTCCTGCTGGGCAAGGTCCTCAAGCGCGATCCGTCCACGGCGGATGTGCTGCTGCCCGCGGTGGCGGAAGCCTTCGGGCACGAGGACACGGAGGTGCAGGAGCGTGCGCTGAAGCTGGTGGAGCGCCATGTCACCGCACTGCCCGACTCCGGCGACGCTCGGGATCGACTCGCCGAGCTCACCGACGACTTGAGCCCGGGGTTGCGGCTGCGGGCGCAGCGGCTCCTCGGCATCGAGGCTCTCGGCCCCGCTTCGGTGGTCCAGGAAGAGGTGCTGCCGCCCGTTCCGGAGCGCGCACGGCTGGCGACGGCACCTGACTCGGTGGCCGAACTGGCCGAGGAGGTCAGCGCGCTGCTTGCCTCCGGTGGTGGCGTCGCCGTGTTCGAGCGCACCCTGGACGGCCTGGTCCGCCACGCCCACCGCGACCGGGAAGCTCTGCTGGAGGCCCTCGGCCCCGTGGTCGCGCGATTCTGGTGGGGGGACGGCGATCCGCGGCACTCGAACGCGGGCAGGCACTACCGTGATTCGCCACAGGGTCTCGAAGTCGTCCTTGCGGCCCTGTTCGAGCAGGTCGGCATGGACACGCTCCATGCTGCGGTGCAGCAGGGCACGACAAGTGGGAACTGCCACCACAGTGCTCTGTCCCGCGCGTTCGAGGCGCGCCTGTGGGAGGTGGCCTACCGGCTCCGCGCCGACCCGATGCCGTTACTGCTGGCCACTCCCACCTGGGACACCGGGCTGCTGGAGCCCGACGAGCTGGTGGCCCGCCTCACCGAGTACCGTCGGCTCGACGCCCGGCCGGGCGCCGCCGACTTCGCGCAGGCGCTGCTGCGGGTACGGCGCGACGACCCTGCGAAGACGACAGCCGCCGCGCGGGCCCGGTCTCTCGGCAGCCCCGAGGGGTACCGGCTGGCCCAGTGGCTCGCCGCCGAAGGGCCGCTGCTCCCGGAGAGCCGCCGACGGACCTCAGGCGTCCGCATCCTGGTGGAACTGGGTGAACTCGAAGAGATACAGGGCCTGTTTCCCCCGGAGTTCCGGCATCTGGGACGCCCCTTCGCGGTGTTCAAGGACCGCGGGTACTGCCGGCACTGGGGCGTCAGGGACCTGCAGCACTGGCCGGCCGTGGTACCGGGACGGCGGGAGCTCGTGGCGGCGCGGCTGCTGCGCGACATCAGCACGGCCGCGGTGGAGGACGGTCGCACGGACGCCGCGATACTGCCGCTCCTCGCCGAGGCCGACGGTGAGGCCGGCGAAGCACTGCATCTGTGCGTGGCGTACGGGCTCGGGGCCCGGCATCCCGAGGACCGGCTCGCCGCGGTGGACGCCCTGCTGGTCCTCGCCGCGCGGGGGCAGCTCGACGCCGGGCGGCTCGGCGCGGACATCGGGGAGCTGGTGAGCAGGGGAGCGCTGAAGCCGTCCCGGCTGGCCGAGTCCATACGCACGGCGGCGGCCACGGGCGCGTACGCCACCGTCTGGTCGGTGCTGCGCGACCTGCTGCCGGGCCTGCTGGCCGACCTCACCGCGGACGGCGCGAGTGGCGGACCGGTGCGGGGGCTCGGTGAGCTGCTGGCCGTCGCCGCCGACTGTGCCGAGCGGTCCGGGGCGCGCGGTGATCTCGCGCATCTCGCCGGGACCGCCGGGCGGCGCGGCTCGTCCAAGGTGGTGACGCAGGCCCGGCGGCTACGGACGGCGCTGACGCAGGAGGCCGCCGCCTGACGTAGGGCCGCCACACCCCTGGCGCAAGGCGATCAGATACCGGGCGGCACCTGACCAGGTGAGCAGCCCGCTCGCGCGTTCGAGGCAAATGACCCGTAAAAAGAACTGCAAAAAGGGCAGAACGACACTTAACCGATCAGTCACAAGCCGTTCGTGATCACGCAACACCGTTCCTTCACAGTGACTGTATGACTCCAGACATGTCTGATGTGACGCGTGCGAAGCACGGACGGCCCGTCCACCACTGGCGACGGGACATCGTCGAACTCGCCGCACTGTTCACGGCCGTAGCGGTCGCGGACGGTGTGGCCAATCTGATCGGGCACGGGCCGGACGGTGCCGCGCTGCTGCTCATCTCCGCGGTGATCCTGGTCGCCACGGCCGGATTCCACACATGGTGGGCACGGCACCACGGTCACGCGCCGCCGACGAGCGATCCCGGCGCCCGGCCGCCCTCGGACGGTCGAGCGGGCGGGCTTGCCGCAGAGGGGGCGGGAACCGCCGCACCGGTGGCCGGTGTGGAGGCCACCGTGCTGTGGCGGATGCGTACGACGGTCAAGGATGCGCCGGGTTCGCTCGCCGCACTGTGCACGGCGCTCGCACAGCGCCAGGTCGACATCCTGAGCCTCCAGACGCACCCGCTGGCGGACGGGACGGTCGACGAGTTCCTGCTGCGCGCACCCGCCGAACTGGCCACGTCCGAGATCACCCGTAACGTGGCCCAGGCGGGCGGCACCGCGACCTGGATCGAGCGGGCCGACGCCCACGATCTGGTGGACGCGCCGACCCGGGTGCTCGGCCTGGCCACCCGCACTGCCCTCGACGCCTCCGAACTTCCCCTCGCGCTACGGCAGTTGCTCGGCCGGTGCACGATCCGCTCGCTGCCCGCAACCTCTCCCGTCTCCGGCCGGGCGGCGGAAGGGGCTCCTGTGGAGGGGGCGCTCGAGGACACGGTGATGCGGCTGCGCGCGCCGGAGGGCGGGGTGATCACGGTGGAGCGGCCGTATCTGCCGTTCACGCCGACCGAGTTCGCCCGGGCGCGGGCTCTGGTCGAGCTGGACGCGCGGCTCGGTCCGCGTATTCCGGGCGGGCAGGACATGCTGACACTGCCCCAGGGCAACGCGATCACGGTACGGCGCGCCGACGCCTCCGACGTCGAGGCCGCCAAGGCGATGCACGAGCGCTGCTCGCCGCGCACGCTGAGCATGCGGTACCACGGCCCCGTCGGGGACGCGGACCGGTACCTGAACCACCTGCTCAGCCCCAGTTTCGGGCGCACCCTCGCCGTACAGACGGCATCCGGCAGGATCGTCGGGCTCGGCCATCTCCTCTGGGACGGCGACGAGACGGAGGTCGCGCTGCTCGTCGAGGACGACTGGCAGCGGCGCGGTATCGGCGTCGAACTGCTCGGCCGCCTGGTGACGATGGCCGTCGAGGCCGGCTGCGAGAGCGTGTACGCCGTCACGCAGGCGTCCAACACCGGCATGGTGGCCGCCATGCGCAGCCTCGGCCTCCCGCTCGACTACCAGATCGAGGAGGGCACCCTGGTCATCACCGCCCGCCTGGACGCGACTCCGGCGAGCTCCCGTCCGCCGTACGACCAGAGCCAGGGCCACGCACAGCACGGAACGTGGGCCCGTCGGGACTAACCGACCCCGATAACTCGGGCCCGCGGTCCGGTCGAGCCCGCGGTCCGGTCGGCCGGAGGGCCGGTCGGCCGGAGGGCCGGTCGGCCGGAGGGCCGGTCGGCCGGCCAGCGGGCCCGCCCGTTCGCAGGCCCGCCCCTTCGCAGGCCCGGGCCTCCGAGCGGACGGGTTCGCGGACCGTCCGCTCCGCCACCCGCCATTCCGCGCCGCGGCGCCCCACCGGTCAGCCGCTCCGCCCGGCGCAGGAACGCCGGGTGGCGGCGGTCTGCCTGCCGCGAGGGCCCCGGGTGCCGGCAGATCGGCGCGAGAAGCCTGGTGGCGACGGACCGGCCCGAGAAGCTGGGTCAGCCGGTCCGCCCGACGCGAGACCCGCGGGTGCCGGCCGACCGACGCTGTACCCCGGGTACCAGCTGATCGGCGAAACCACGTCCACAGCGGCGCTGGGCTGACCGTGGCTCACCAGAAACCGCCGGGGAATGCCGGCCCCGCAGCCGCCGTCGGCGCGGCCAGGCACCGTCGACCACAGCCAAGCACTGCTGACACTGCTGGCCTGCTGGTACCGCTAGCAGTGCCGGTGCCGCTGGTGTCGCGAGGCGCTGTCGGCACCGCCCGGTACCGCCGAGGCGCCGCCGGGCGCTCCCCGGCCCCTCACCCCCCGCTGGTGAACCCCAGTGCCCCCTCCAGGTCGGACCACAGGTCGTCCACGTCCTCCAGGCCTACCGACAGGCGCAGCAGGCGGTCGCTGACGCCTGCGTCCTGACGGTCCGCCGTGGGGACTATGCGGTGGCTGATGGAAGCCGGGTGCTGGATGAGGCTGTCGACGCTGCCGAGACTGACGGCGGGGGTGATCAGCCGGACTCCGGCGATCACGTCGTGCGGGTCGCCGTGCACCTCGAAGGCGATCATGGCGCCACCGATGCGCGGATAGTGGACGCGGGCGACGCGCGGATCGGCGGCGAGCCGACGGGCGAGTTCCGCGGCGTTCGAGGACGCGGCCCGGACCCGGACCGGCAGGGTCGACAGTCCCCGCAGGAGCAGATAGCCGGCCAGCGGATGCAGGACACCACCGGTCGCGAACCGCACTTGGCGCAGCTTCCGGGCGAACTCCTCGTCGCACGCGACGACCCCGGCCATCACGTCCCCGTGGCCGCCCAGGTACTTGGTGGCGCTGTGCAGGATCAGGCGCGCGCCCTGTTCGGCGGGGCGCTGGAGCACGGGCGTGGCGAAGGTGTTGTCGGCGAGGAGCGGGACCGAACCACAGGAGTGGACCACGGCCCGGAGGTCGAGCTCGGCGAGCGTCGGGTTGGCCGGGGACTCGACCATCACGAGGCCCGTGTCGGGACGCAGCGCGTCGGCGATGCCGGCCGGGTCGACCCAGGTGACCTCGGTGCCGAGCAGCCCGGCCGTGAGGAGGTGGTCGCTGCAGCCGTACAGGGGACGTACGGCGACGACATGGCGCAGCCCCATCGCGTTGCGGACGAGGAGGACGGCGCTCAGCGCGGCCATGCCGCTCGCGAAGGCGACCGCGCTCTCGGTGCCTTCGAGGCGGGCGAGGGCGGTCTCGAAACGGGCGACGGTCGGGTTGCCGAGGCGGGCGTAGACGGGCGGGCCCTCGGGCTCGGCGCCGTCGGCCGCGAAGGCGTCGATCCGGGCGGCCTCACCACGGCTGTCGTACGACGGGTAGGTGGTGGACAGGTCGATCGGGGCCGCGTGCAGCCCCAGAGCCGCCAGATCCTCCCGGCCGGCGTGCACGGCCTCCGTGGCGAGTGCCCTGGTCGGAGCCGCGAAGACCTGGCCGTTTCCGCTCAGGTCGTCCTGCGCGTCATGCGCGCCCTTGGTGTCGTACACAACGGAGTCCATGGGCGGAATCCTGAACACCGGGCGGGGTTCGGGCGCCACATCCCGTGTTACGTTCGCGCCATGGCCGATTCCGTCGTACTCGATCCGGTGGATCTTCATCTGTTGCGGCTGTTGCAGAACGACGCACGGACGACGTACCGCGATCTCGCCGCGCAGGTCGGGGTCGCGCCCTCGACCTGCCTCGACCGGGTGACCCGACTGCGGCGGGCAGGGGTGATTCTCGGCCATCAGTTGCGGCTGGACCCGGCGAAGCTCGGCCGGGGTCTCGAGGCGCTGCTGTCCGTCCAGGTCCGGCCGCACCGCCGCGAGCTGGTGGGACCGTTCGTGGACCGGATCAGGCTGCTGCCGGAGTCCCGGACCGTCTTCCACCTCACGGGTCCCGACGACTACCTCGTCCATGTCGCGGTCGCGGACGCGGCGGATCTGCAGCGACTGGTGCTCGACGAGTTCACCTCGCAGCGTGAAGTGGCGCGGGTCGAGACGCGGTTGATATTCCAGCAGTGGGACTGCGGCCCCTTGCTGCCGCCCGCGGCGCCGGGCACATCGGCCCCGGCCAAATCCGGCTGATGCGGTGAAATAGCCCGGTTGGCCGTGCTGACGCGGCGCCCGTCCTCGTATGAGGATGTGCGCATGTCAGAGACGAAGAACCCGCTGCCCCGCGAGGTCGCCGACGCGTACGTCGACGAGCTCATCGCCCTCGACCCGGTTCTCGGCACCTACCTCGGTGTGAAGGAGAGTCACAGCAGGCTCCCCGACACCTCGCCCGCCGGCCAGGACGCCGTCGCCGAGCTGGCGCGGGTGACACTCGCGCGGCTGGACGCGGCGGAGCGGCAGCCAGGCGCGGAACGTGACATCGAGCGCCGTTGTGCCCGGCTGCTGCGTGAGCGGCTCACCGCCGCGCTCGCGGTCCACGACGCGGGCGAGGGCCTGCGGTCGGTCGGCAATCTGCACACGGCGGCCCACAGTGTGCGGCAGGTCTTCACCCTGACGCCGACGGAGACCGACGAGGACTGGGCCACGGTCGCCGAGCGGCTGCGCGCGGTACCGGCCGCGCTCGCGGGCTATCGGGAGTCCCTGGCGCTCGGGCTCGACCGCAAGCTGTACGCGGGACCGCGCCCGACCGCGACGTTCATCGACCAGCTCACCGAGTGGTCGGACACGGACGGACAGGGCCGCGGCTGGTTCGAGGACTTCGTCTCGGCGGGCCCCGACTCCGCGCGCGAGGAACTGGACGCGGCGGCCCGTACCGCGACGGAGGCGCTGGTCGCCCTGCGGGACTGGATGCGCGAGGTGTACGCGCCCACGATCGAGGGCGCGCCGAACACGGTGGGCCACGAGCGGTACGCACGGCTGGCGCGCTACTTCAACGGTACGGATCTCGACCTCGACGAGGCGTACGCGTACGGCTGGGCCGAGTACCACCGTCTCCTCGCCGAGATGAGGACCGAGGCCGAGAAGATCCTGCCCGGCGCGGCGACTCCCTGGGTGGCGCTCGCGCACCTCGACGAGCACGGCCGGCACATCGAGGGCGTCGACGAGGTCCAGAGTTGGCTCCAGGGGCTGATGGACGAGGCGATCACGGCTCTGGACGGCACGCACTTCGAACTCGCCGAGCCGGTACGGAAGGTGGAGTCCCGCATCGCCCCGCCCGGCAGCGCCGCGGCCCCGTACTACACCGCCCCGTCGCAGGACTTCTCGCGGCCGGGCCGTACCTGGCTGCCCACGATGGGGCAGACCCGCTTCCCCGTCTACGACCTCGTCTCGACCTGGTACCACGAGGGCGTGCCCGGGCATCACCTCCAGCTCGCGCAGTGGGCGTACGTCGTAGACGACCTGTCCCGCTACCAGGCCACCGTCGGCCAGGTCAGCGCCAACTGCGAGGGCTGGGCGCTGTACGCGGAGCGCCTGATGGACGAGCTCGGCTTCCTCACCGACGCGGAGCAGCGCCTCGGCTACCTCGACGCGCAGATGATGCGTGCCGCCCGGGTCATCGTCGACATCGGCATGCACCTGGAGCTGGAGATCCCGGCCGACGCGCCCTTCCACCCGGGTGAGCGCTGGACTCCGGAGCTCGCGCAGGAGTTCTTCGGCTCGCACAGCAGCCGCCCGGCCGACTTCGTGGAGAGCGAGCTGACCCGCTATCTCACGATGCCCGGCCAGGCCATCGGCTACAAGCTCGGCGAGCGGGCCTGGCTGCTGGGCCGTGAGAACGCGAAGAAGCGCCACGGTGATGCCTTCGACGCCAAAGCCTGGCACATGGCCGCCCTGTCCCAGGGTTCCCTGGGCCTGGACGACCTGGTGGACGAGCTGTCCCGGCTCTGACGGCTCCGCGCGGCGGTCGGCTTCCGGCCGCCGCGCCCCTTGTCGGGGCGCCCACAATCAAACGACCCCGTTCCGTTGCCAGGGCACCGGGTTGTCAGGGCGCCCGGTTGTCAGAGCGCCCCGAGGCCAGTCCCCGAAGGGGATCAGGCCGTCAGCCGACGCAGCTGTACCAAACCGACCCATGTCTCGGGTCCCGGTTCGACGCGGGCGGCGCGGACCCCGTACCGGCCCGGTTCGAGCGCCACCCTCAGGTGGTCCGTGCCCTCGGAGGCGGTGCCCGGCCAGGCGGCGTCGAAGAGGACGACGGGGCCGGGCACGTTCCACTGCACCTCCGGCTCCCACACGGCCTCCGCCAGCGCAGCCGGGACGAGGGAGAGCAGTTCGTCCTCGGACTCGGCGGCGCACCAGCGTACGAAGATGCCGTGCTCGGGGAGGTAGGTGGTCGAGGCGGGATCGTCGCCGAGGACCAGGGCCCAGGTGTCGCCCACGGGCAGGAGGCCGATGAACCCGTCGACGTCACAGGACCGGTCGTAGTCGCAGGACATGTCGTCGCCGTCCGCCCCCGACCAGAACGGGAGCACCACTTCCGGAATCGCTATGAGCGGCCCGCCGCCCGACTCCACCCACTGGACCGCACCAGGGTCCGCGTATCTTGGCATGCGCAGAAGTTACACGGCACCCGTCCGCCCCCGTACGGCAGGCATCCCCAGGAGGCCGGAGGGGGACATCGGCGCGAAAGGCGGGTGCCGAGGCCGTCGGCGCGATCCCCCGTTCCCCGGAGTCAGCAGCCGCAGTCCGCCGCGTCCACGGGCGCCGTCAGCGGGTCCGCGGCGGGGCGCTCGCGCCCCTCCCAGGTCTCGAACTCGAAGCCCTCGCGCGCCCAGTACTCGAATCCGCCGAGCATCTCCTTGACCTGGAAGCCGAGTTCGGCGAGGGCGAGGGCCGCGCGGGTCGCGCCATTGCATCCGGGGCCCCAGCAATAGGTCACGACCGGCACCGACTTGTCGAGGAGCTGCTCGGCCTGCTCGGGGATCAGCGCGGTGGGCAGGTGGACCGCGCCGGGGATGTGGCCCTGGTCCCACGAGGCGGTGGAGCGGGAGTCGAGGACGACGAACCCGGGGTCGCCGTCGGCGGCGAGGGCGGCTGCCACGTCGGACACGTCCGCGTGGAACGCGAGACTCGCGCCGAAGTAGGCGGCGGCCGCGGCAGGGGACGCCGGCGCCACCCGCAGAACGGGGTTCGCCACCGTCACTGAACCGACCACGGAACCGGTCGCCGTGTCCGCCCCGGCGGTGGTCGTGGTCGACGCGGGACCGGTCGCCGTGTCCGCCCCGGCGGTGGTCGTGGTCGGCACGGAACCGGTCACCTTGCCCGCCCCGGGGGTACTCGTGGTCGACACGGAACCGGTCACCGTGCGGGTCGTGATGCCATCGGCAGTCGCAGTCATGGTCTGGCCTTTCCTTGCTCCGTAGTCCCGCCGGACCGGTGCCGCCATTGCCACCCCGGTGCCGCTCCGCACCGAATCCCGCGGGACTTCCTGACCAGAAATCTACGTCTGTCGATCTCCGTCCTGAAGTGACGATCCACGGCAACGCTCTTGATCAGCCGGGGATTCTCCTGGTATTCATCACGGATGACCGCGTATTCCCCGGACGCCACCGACTGGCGCATTCTCGACGTCCTCCAGCGCGAGGGCCGGTCCAGCTTCGCCGAGCTGGCACGGGCCGTCTCCATGTCCGCGAGCGCGGTCACCGAGCGGGTGCGCCGCCTGGAGGAGGCGGGCGTCATACAGGGGTACGCGGCTGTCGTCGACCCCGAGAGCCTGGGACTGCCGATCCTGGCGTTCGTCCGGCTCAGGTATCCGAACGGCAACTACAAGCCGTTCCACGACCTCGTCGAGGTCACGCCCGAGATCCTGGAGGCGCACCATGTCACGGGCGACGACTGCTTCGTCATCAAGGTCGCCGCGCGCTCGATGGGCCACCTGGAGACGGTGTCCGGCAAGATCGGCACGCTGGGCTCGGTGACGACGAGCGTCGTCTACTCCTCACCGCTGCCGCGCCGCCCACTGGGCCACTGAGACCGCCCCGAGACCGCGACGGGAGCTCCGGACCGTCCCGGTTCGGGCGCCGGCACCCGGACACCAAGGCACCCAGGCACGCGGGCACATGGCTCAGTCCTCGGCGCCCCGCTGCCGTACGACCGACCCCGTTCTCCCCTTCACGACCTCCAGCTGTGCGTGGATGCGGCGGCGCAGGTCGGCGACGTGGCTGACGATGCCGACGCTGCGGTCGCGTTCGCGCAGCGAGTCGAGGACGTCGAGCACCTCGTCGAGGGTCTGGTCGTCGAGGCTGCCGAAGCCCTCGTCGATGAAGAGCGTGTCGAGCCGTACCCCGCCGGCCTCGTCGGTGACGACGTCCGCGAGGCCGAGGGCCAGGGCGAGGGAGGCGAAGAAGGTCTCGCCCCCGGAGAGCGTCGCCGTGTCGCGCTCCCGTCCGGTCCAGGCGTCCACGACATGCAGTCCGAGCCCGCTGCGTCCGCGGCCCGCACGGCCGTCGGAGTGCACCAGGGTGTAGCGCCCCGAGGACATCCGCTGTAGGCGCACGGTCGCGGCGGCGGCGACCTGCTCCAGACGGGCGGCGAGGACGTACGACTCCAGGCGCATCTTGCGTTCGTTGTCCGCCGACGTGCCGGCCGCCAGACCGGCGAGCCGGGCCACCCGGTCGTACTCCTCGCGCAGCGGGGCGAGCCGGTGGACTCCTCTGGTCGCACGGGTGGAGAGCACGTCCAGCTCCGCGCAGCGCCGGGCCGCCGCGTCCTGCGCGGACGCGGTCTCCCGCAGGCGCCGGGCGGCGGACTCGGCCGTCCGCTCGGCGGCCCGCAGATCGACGGGCGGGCGCCGTGCCGCGGCCGTGGTATCGGCCTCGGCGAGCACGGCGCGCACCGCTGACTCCTCCAACTGCCAGGCGTCGAGCTGTCGTTGGAGATCGCGGTGGGCCGCGTCGTCGAGCAGCGCGGCGGCCGCCGCCTGCGGAGTCTCGAACCCGGCGCGGAAGGCCGCGTCGGCGAGACGCGCGTCGGCTTCCTTGAGGCGCCGCGTAGTGTCCTCGGCCGTTCGAACGCGGTCCGCGGCCTCGGTGAGCAGCGCGACCTGCCGCTCCAGCTGCGCGGCCCGCTCGGACACACTCCCGGCAGTGCCGCGCGCCTGCTCCAACTGCCCTTCCAGCGAAGCCTTCTCGCGGTCGAGGGAATCCCGGAGCGAGGCCCGTGAGGCGACCCGGCGGGCGGCCTCCTGTTGGGAGGCCAGCCGCCGCTCGTGTTCCCGCTCGGCCTGCTCGCGGGCCTCGCGCGCGGCATGCAGCCCGGAGGCAACGGCGCGGGCCTCGATGTGCAGACGCTCCAACTCCTCGGCCTCTTCCGCGAGTTGCCGCGTCGGCGCGTCACTCGCCTCGGCCGTCGCGGCGGCCAGTGCCTCGCGTACGACTCCGAGCCGGCGCTCGGCCTCGGCGCGCTCCTCGTCGGCGTGCCGGTAGGCGCTGAGGGCCCGCTCCTCCGTCTCGCGGTCGACGTGACCGGCGATCTTCCGGGCGGGCGCGGGGTGTTCGGTGGCGCCGCACACGGCGCAGGACTCGCCGTCCACCAGCCCGGCGGCGAGTTCGGCGGCGATGCCCTGGAGGCGCTTCTCCTTCAGGTCGAGCCAGCGGGCGTGCGCCTCCGTCGCGTGCTCGCGGGCGGCGAGGCTGCGCGCGTGGGCGTTCTCGGTGTCCCGGGCCAACTCGTCGCGCAGGCGGGCCGCGGCGAGCCGCTTGAACGCCGGTTCGCGCTGGACGGCGAGCTGTTCAGCGCGCGCCGCGGCCTCCTGCGCGGAGTCGATCCGCGCCTCGACGCCCGCGCGGGTGTCCTCCCAGCCTGCCAGCCAGCTCTCGGTGTCCTGAAGGACGTCCTCGTCGGCGCGCTCCTGGCGGTCCAAGGAGGCGCGCTCCGTGCCGAGTTCACCGAGGCGCCGCTCCGAACGGCGCGCCGACTCCAGCCCTCCCACTTCTTCGGCGGCCTTGCGTGCGGCGGCCGCGAGACCGGGCGCTCCGGCGCCGACGAAAGCCTCCGGCAGGGCGGCACGCGCGTGTGTCTCCTCGGCGGCCGCGCGCCGATGCTCCGCCTCGACGGAATCGCGCAGGTCGAGTGCGGGGGCCACCGCCTCGGCCTTGCGCGCTCGCTCCATTCGCGTCCGGTCGTCCCGGTGGCCGTCGGCGCGCTCCTCCAGATGCGCGGCGCGCTCCTGCGCCTCGGTGAACCGGCGCTGCAACCGGTCCACTTCGCGTACGTCGTCGAGCGCGCGGTCTGCGGCGGCCTGCGCCGATTCGGCGGCCCTGCGAGCGCAGTGGGCGATGGTCAACCCCTCGCGAGCGGCGCTGCGGGCCACCGCGGCCCAGGAGAGCACGGACTCGGCGAGGCCCGGATCGCCGGGCGCGAGGTCGGGCAGCGGCTCCTCGACGGTGGTCCCCGCCTCCTGGTGCATCCGGTTCGCGTCGGCCAGCAACACGGCGTCACCGGCGCGCACTTCTGCCTCGGCGGCGCGCCGCCTCTCCGCGAGGCGCTTTTCGACCTCGGCGAAGCGGTGGGTGTCGAAGAGCCGGCCGAGCAGCTTGCCGCGGGCCTCGGCGTCGGCCCGCAGGAAGCGCGCGAAGTCTCCCTGGGGCAGCAGCACGACCTGGCAGAACTGCTCGCGGCTCATGCCGAGCAGTTGGGTGATCTCCTCGCCGATCTCCTGGTGGGAGCGGCTGAGGTCCTTCCAGGAGCCCGCCGAGGAGTCGTACTCGCGCAGCCAGCTCTGCGCCTTCTCGGTCGTGGTGCCCGTGCCGCGCCTCTTGGCGCGCTCCCACGGCGGCTGCCGGGTCACTTCCAACCGGCGTCCGGCGACGGTGAGTTCGAGGCGGATCTCGGTGCGGGTCGCGGGTGCCGCGTGGTCGCTGCGCAGACCGAGGCCCTGACCGCTCTGCCGGGCACCGGGAACCGCTCCGTACAGCGCGAAGCAGACGGCGTCGAGGACGGAGGTCTTGCCCGCGCCGGTCGGTCCGTGCAGCAGGAAGAGCCCGGCGGCGGACAGCTCGTCGAAATCGACCTGCTGGGCGCCGCCGAACGGGCCGAAGGCGGTGATGTCCAGGCGGTGCAGCCTCATCGGTCTCCCTCGGTCTCCGTGCGGGCGGCCCCGTGGGTGCGCGGCGGGCGTGATGTCACCGGGCGGTCTCCCGTACGGTCTCGTCGGCGCGGACGGCGTCGAACGCGTCCCGGAGCACGGCCCGTTCGTGGCTGTCGGGGCCCGCGCCGCGCACATGGGCCACGAAGTCCTCGGCGATCTGCTCTTCGGTGCGGCCCGCGAGCCGGCGGGCGTACGAGACGTCCGGGGCGTGTGGAGAGCGTTCGGGGTCGAAGACGAGGCTCAGTGTGTGCGGGAAGCGGTCGGCCAGCCGCGCCATGGGGTCGGCCGGCCGCACCGGGTCGGTGAGGGTCGCCTCGATCCAGGCGCCCGTGTGGCGCTCCAGCTCCGAGTCGGCGAGGAGGTCTTCCAGGTGTCCGCGGAGGCGGGCGAGCGGGCGGGGCACGGGACAGTCGATCCGCTCCGTGGTCAGGGAGCCGTCGGGGCCGAGGTCCACGAGCCACATGCTCTTGCGGTGGCCGACCTCCGAGAAGGAGTACGGCAGCGGAGAGCCCGAGTAGCGGACGCGCTCGGCGATGATCTGGCTGCCGTGCAGGTGGCCGAGTGCGGTGTAGTCGACGCCGTCGAAGACTCCGGCGGGCACGGAGGCCACGCCGCCGACGGTGATGTCCCGCTCGCTGTCGCTCGCCTCTCCGCCGGTCACGAAGGCGTGGGCGAGGACGACGGAGCGGGTGCCCGGCGCGCGGGTGGCGAGGTCGGCTCGGACCCTGTCCATGGCGGCGGCCAGCACGGCTTCGTGGGCCGCCTTCTCCACCCCGAACTCGTCCTTCACCAGGGCGGGTTCGAGATAGGGCAGGCCGTAGAAGGCGACGTCGCCGTGCGCGTCGGGCAGTACCACGGGGGTGCCGCACGCCGCCGGGTCGGTCCGCAGGTGGACGCCCGCCCGCCCGATGAGTCCGGCGCCGACGCCGAGCCTGCGCGCCGAGTCGTGGTTCCCGGAGATCATCACGGTGGGCACGCCGAGGTCGGCCAGCCGGTGCAGGGCGTCGTCGAAGAGCTGGACCGCGGCCAGTGGCGGGACGGCACGGTCGTACACGTCTCCCGAGACGACCACCGCGTCGACCCCACGCTCGCGCGCGGTCGTGACGAGATGGCCGATGAAGTCGGACTGGGCGCCGAGCATGTTCACCCGGTGGAACGCCCGGCCCAGATGCCAGTCGGAAGTGTGCAGGAGCCTCATGATCCCCGAAGGGTAACGGCCGGGTCTGACATCACGGGCGGTTACTCCCGTATCGGCCCGCCATGACCATCATAGGAATTCGCCCATTAGTAATGGATTGCCCGGATTGTCATGCGTCGCCGTAGGCCTCTCCGCCCAGCTCGAAATCGGCCGTCCCCGCGGTCGCGTCGGCCAACCACGCCCGGAAGGCCTCCACATCGGCGTCCGGCAGCCCGATCTCGATCGTGACCACCTCTCCGTAACGCACATCACGTACCTCGCGACCGGTGGACCGCAGATCGTTCTGCACCTTGCCGGCCCGCTGGTGGTCGACGGTCACCGTGGCCAGCCGGAACCGACGTCGGGTGATCGTGCCGAGCGCGTCCAGCGCCTCGCCCACCGAGCCGCCGTACGCCCTGATCAGTCCGCCGGCGCCCAGCTTGACCCCGCCGTAGTAGCGGGTGACCACAGCGACCACGTACCGCATGTCCCGGCGCAGCAGCATCTGGAGCATGGGGACGCCCGCGGTGCCGCCCGGTTCGCCGTCGTCGCTCGCCTTCTGCACGGCGGCCTCGGCGCCGATGACGTACGCGAAGCAGTTGTGCGTGGCGTCCGCGTGCTCCTTCCTGACGGCGGCGATGAAGTCCTGGGCCTCCCGCTCGGTGGCGGCCGGGGCGAGGGCGCACAGGAATCGGGAGCGGTTGATCTCGGTCTCGTGCACGCCCGCGTGGGCCACTGTGCGGTACTCGTCCTGCATCACGCCAGCGTATGCGCTGCCCGCACGCGCGCCCGACGAGCCAGGACCGGGAGGACGCCCGAGCTCACGATCATGCACCGCACGCGCGCGTGCCCGACGGGCCAGGACCGGGACGATGCCCGGACCCACGATCAGGCTCTGCCCGCCCGCCCGTGTGGCCGACGGGCCAGGACCGCGGCGGCGTCCGGGCCCGCGATCATGTCACCGCCCGCGGCGTCCGGGCCCGCGTTCACGCACCGCCCGCGGCGGGCAGCGCGCGCTCCCGCGAGCCACGCGGGTCAGGTCGGTGTCCTCCCACGGCGCAACCTCGTCCTTGGGTGACGGCGCAAGCGGGCCGTCACCCGCGGGGTGCTCCACCCTTCCGCATGCGGCCCGGAGGGTCGGCGCCGGGCTCGCGTCGGCCGGGATTCACTCCTTCTTGCCCCTCGGCACGACGAGGTCCGTCAACAGCGCGTCACCTGGCCCGAGTTCGTGCCAGGCACTGCCGTGCCAGACCAGGACCGCGACGGCCGAGGTCGGGAACTTCGTCCGGACCTGGTCCAACGTGTCGTCGAGGCCGTCCCCGGCCAGTTCGAGGACCAGTTCCTCAAGTCCCGGGTTGTGCCCGACCAGCAGCAAGGTCCGTACGTGTTCCGGGACTTCGCGCACGGCTTCCAGCAACTCCGGTACGTCGGCCGCGTACAGCCGCTCATCGAGCCGTACGGGCGGCGGGGTGCCCCACTGCTCGGCCGCCAACTCCCAGGTCTCCCTGGCGCGTACGGCGGTCGAACACAGCGCGAGGTCCGGCAGCAGATCGGCTCCCGCCATGACGCGGCCGGCGGCGGGGGCGTCGCGACGGCCGCGTGTCGCGAGCGGCCGTTCATGGTCGGGCACGCCGTCGGGCCAGGCGGACTTGGCGTGCCGCAGGACGACCAGTCTTCGCCTCGGGCCCGCGGCGGCGCGCTCGTTCACAGCGACGCCCCGATCTCGCGGGTGAGTTCGAGGCCGAGCAGCCGGTCGGCATAGGCGTACGTCTCGAAGCGGGCGCCCTCGGCGACGTCCGACGTCTCCACCCACCGCAGCACATCCAGCACGGCAAGGACGTCCAGGTCGTCCTCCCAGGCGGCGCGCAACCGCAGGCGTACGTCCTCGGGGACCGGCTTGGAGGGTCGGGTGGCCCATCCGGCGACGGCGGCGCGCCAGCCCTTGAGCGTGCCCTCGGCCTCCGCCAGGGCGTCCGCGTCGAGGCGCAGGGGCAGGTCCCGGCGCCGCGCCAGCAGAGCCAGCCGCAGCGCGGTGGGATCCCCGGGAAGGGCCGCGGGACCGCTCCCGGTGTCGACGGGCGCCACCTCGACGCGCGGCCCGTCCGTCCCCGCGGCCCCCGGAACGAGGACGTCGACGGTCCGCGTCGCCGCCGGTCCCGGCTCCGTCTCGCGGTGAACCTCGAACGGCCGGATTCCGAGTTCGGTGGCACGCGCCCGGAGTCCCGCCTCACCCCAAGGGTCTGCCGGATGCGATGGGGCCGATGCGTCCGATGGGGCTGTCCGGTTCTCGGGATCCGCCCTGTCCACAGTGTCCGCCGGGTCGGGCGCCGAAGTCAGCGTCGCCCAGACGGGGTTGCCGCCGATCTCCAGGGCGCGCACCAGGACGTCGGCGACCACGAGCACCCGCAGGCCCGTGATGTCGAACCCGGGCAGGTGCGCGTGGACGCGGACCAGGCCGCGGCGGGCGAGGGCTGCGTCGATGGGTTCGCCCGTGCGGGCGTCGAGGATACGGAGCACGAGGTGAGCCTAGGCGGACGTACGGCCGGGTGTGGGGAGGTGGGGGCCGTTCCGGACATGCGCCCGCGCTTCGGGATGCCTGTCCGAGTCTGCGGGGGCCACGCGCCCGGCAGGTTGACCCCGGCGCCGAGCACGGACTCCCACCGGCTTCCGCAAGTCATCACGCGGCGTTCACGGCCGCGCCACACGGTGGGCCACCGAGGCCTGAATGAGTGGTTCCGCTCAGTGAGTCACTCGGAGGCACCGGAGGGCTGCCCCATGACCGGGACCGAACCCACGTCCGCCATCGGCCGTCGTCGTCTTCTGCTCGCCTCGGGCGCCGCCGTCGCGGCCGGCGTAGCGGGCACGGCGGGGGCGTTGTTGCCCCGCCAGCGGCATCACGCGTCCGAACCGCGCCCCGCCCGGGCCGCCCGCCCAGCCGCAACGCGCACTGCGGTCACCACGCTGGAGACGACCGCCCGTCTCGGCGGCCCCGCCCGCCCCGGCAGCTACCGGCGGCTGCTCTCCGGTCCCGGCTGGCCGGTCGTCGTACGCGAGGAGCTGGCGGCCGCCCGCCCCGGGCGCGAGGACCGGCGCACCCCGCTCGCCTGCTTCGTCCAGTTCGCCGATCTGCACCTCGCCGACGTGCAGAACCCGCTGCGCACCGAGTTCCTGCGGGCGCGGTCGGCGACCGCATGGCGGCCGCAGGAAGCCCTGACGGTCGCGGGCGCGGTGTCGCTCGTGGAGCAGGTGAACGCGCTCCGCACGGGCCCGCACACCGGACTGCCGCCGGCGTTCGTGATGACGACCGGCGACAACCTCGACAACAACGCGGCGATCGAGCTGGAGTGGTTCCTGACGCTGATGAGCGGCGGCCGGATCACACCGAACACCGGTGACCCGACCGCGTACGAAGGCGTCCAGAACTCCGGCCTGCCCCTCTTCTGGCACCCCGGCGACGCGACCGTTCGCGATCTGGACAAGCGGCGCGGCCTGCCCGTGATCCCCGGCTTCCTCGCCGCCGCGACCCGGCCGGTGACCAGCCCGGGGCTGCGGATCCCCTGGTACTCCACGGCCGGCAACCACGACGCCCTGCCCGGCGGCTGTCTCTCGCCCGCGCTCGGCGACATCGCCGTCGGCTCCCGCAAGCTTCTCTCGGTGCCGGACGCGGACGCGGCCGCCTACGCGAACGCGCTGCGGACCGGGGACGACCCCAAGAGCGCGGTCCTCACCGCCATCCTGCGCCGGCACGCGGCAGGGGCACGGCACGTGACCCCCGACGAGCGACGCCGGCTGTGCACCCCGCACGACTACCTGGCCGCCCATCTCGACCCCGCGTACACGGGTGCGGGCCCGGTCGGACACGGTTACTCGCCGGACCATCTGGACGGCGACCGCTTGTACTACTCCTTCCGGATCGCGGAGAACGTCGTCGGCGTCAGCATCGACACGACGTACCGCAGCGGCCACTACGAGGGCTCGCTCGGCACCGAACAACTCCGGTGGCTGGAGCGGACCCTGAGCGCACACAGTTCGCGGTCCTACGACGCCGACGGCCGCCTCGTGCGCGATCCCGGCGCCGACGACGCCCACATCCTGGTGTTCAGCCACCACCACAGTCCGAGCATGACCCGCCGCCCCGACGCCGCGCGCACCGACGAACCGCGTCACGACGGAGCCGAGGTCATCGCCCTGCTCTCCCGCTTCCCGAACGTGGTGGCCTGGGTCAACGGCCACAGCCACGTCAACCGCGTCGCCCCGCACGCGCACCCGACACCCGCCCGCTCCTTCTGGGAGGTCAACACCGCCTCCCACGTGGACTATCCGCACCACGCCCGCCTGCTCGAACTCGCCGACAACGGCGACGGGACGGTGTCCCTGTTCACCACCCTCGTCGAGTCCGCCGCCCCGCACCGCACCTCCGCCGACTTCTCCGACCTGTCGGCGACCGGTCTCGCCTCGCTGTACCGGGAGCTGGCCTACAACGCTCCCGGGCTCGCCGAGGGCATGCGGGCCGGCGTCCAGGAGGGGTGGGCTGGCGGTCCGGGCGACCGCAACGCCGAGCTGCTGGGAATCACCGCGTAGCCGGCCCGGTCACCGCGGCCGGGGCGCCGGGCAGCGGAGCGAAGCCCGGGCCGGGGTACGTGAACAGCGCGACCTTGACAACCCCCTTCCGCTGCCTGAAGGCTGACCGACCAGTCGGTTTGAGGGAGTGGATCGTGGCCCAGCTGAGCATCTCCACCGCCGCGGGCGTGTTCGACGCCATCGCGGCAGGTCCGCCCGAGGGCCGCCCGGTCCTGCTGCTGCACGGTTTCCCCCAGACCGGGCTGGTATGGCGACGGCAGATCACGGCGTTGGCCGCGCAGGGCTACCGCGTGGTGGCGCCCGACCAGCGTGGATACTCCCCTCGGGTGCGCCCGGAGCGGCCCGAGGACTACCGCATCAGCATCCTGGTCGACGATGTCGTCGCGATCACGGAGGCACTGGGCTGGTCGACGTTCGACCTGGTCGGTCACGACTGGGGAGGCGCGGTGGCATGGTGGACCGCCGCCGCCCATCCGGGCCGCGTCCGCACCCTGACGGTCGTCTCGACCCCGCACCCCGGCGCTCTCGCCGACGCTCTGCGCACCGACGAGGATCAGCGCGCGCGGTCCCACTACATGCGCGACTGGCGCGAGACGCCCGCGACCGAGGATCGCATGCTGGCCGACGATGCCGAGCTGCTTCGCAAGCTCTACGCGGGAAAGGTGCCGCAGGCCGGCGCCGACGCCTACGTCCGGCACCTGTCCCGGCCGGGCGCCCTCACCGCGGCACTGAACTGGTACCGGTCCGGCCGCCCCGACGGCGCGATCGGCGTCATCGAGGTCCCCACTCTGTACGCCTGGAGCACCGAGGACACCGCGTTCGGCCCGGCTCCCGCGCAGGACACCGGGCGGTGGGTGAACGGGCCGTACCGGTTCGAGATCCTCCCGGGCGTCAGCCACTGGATCCCCGAGGAGGCACCCGAGACGCTGAACCGTCTGCTGCTCGACCACCTGCGAGCACACGGGAAGCACGGCACCACGGCGAACACCTCCCCCGGCAACGCGGCGGAGCGGGCGGCGGACCGCGCGCCGGACCGGGCGGCGGAGCGGGCACTCGACCATTGACCACCGCCCTTCGTCGTCGACGGCGACTGAGTCGACTGCGACGGAGTCAACGGCGGCCGAGAGGAATCACCGCGCTCCGCCCACTGTTGTTGCGCATGACAGGCACCGACTGATTCCCATGGAGGCCGAGCGTGTACGGCGACTCAGAGACGATCCGCAAGATCCTCACCGAGCGGGGTGACACCTGGGCGATCGTCGGACTCTCGTCGAACGAGCGCCGCGCGGCCCACGGCGTCGCCGACGTCCTCCAGCGCTACGGCAAGCGGATCGTGCCGGTGCACCCGAAGGCCGAGACGGTCCACAGCGAGCAGGGGTACGCGTCCCTCGCGGACATCCCCTTCGACGTCGATGTCGTCGACGTCTTCGTCAACAGCGACCTCGCCGGGGCGGTCGCGGACGAGGCCGTCGCGGTCGGCGCCAAGGCCGTCTGGTTCCAGCTCGACGTCATCGACGAGGCCGCGTACGACCGGACGCGCGCCGCCGGGCTCGACATGGTGATGGACCGCTGCCCGGCCATCGAGATCCCGCGACTCGGCTGAAGCGACGGGTCTGCGCCGCCCGGACCTCCGAGCGTCCAGGCCTGCGGGCTGCGGGCTGCGAGCTGCGGGCTGCGGGCTGCGGGCTGCGGGCTGCGGGCTGCGGGCTGCGCCAACCGACCCGGTCCGGCGGCCCGGCTCAAGAGGGGCCCGGCTCAAGAGGGGCCCGGCTCAAGAGGGGCCCGGCTCAAGAGGGGCCCGGCTCAAGAGGGGCCCGGGCACAGGCTGTTGACGCCGTGGGCCCGTACGGGTTTGCTGCTCCGGTGTCCATCCTTCGCATCGAAGCGCCGGACGACGAGGCCCGCCTCGCGGACTGGCGGCACGTGCACAACGTGATCGTGCCCCCCGCCGCCATGTCGCTCGACGACGTGCGCGAGCGCGTCCGGCGCAACCGCCTGGAGGTCGCCTATCTCGGCGACGTCCTGGTGGGCTGCACGACCGTGCGTCCGCCCACCGACGACGGCGCGACGGCGACCGTGATCGCGCGAGTGCTCGCCGAACACCGCGGACAGGGCTTCGGCGAGGAGCTGTACGCGCGCGGTCTGGAGCAGGCACGCGCGTTGGGCGCCGAGGTGATCGAGACGGTCGTCCTCGCGGCCAACGAGGACGGACTGCGCTTCGCCCGGCGACACGGCTTCGTGGAGATCGAGCGCTACGTCCTTCCAGGAGAGACCGCGGAATACATCGACCTGAGACTGAAGTGAACTCGGGCGGAACCCCGACGATCGGTCCGAACCGTCAAGCCCTCGGCCGGTCCCGCCCATCCCCTTCCCGGCCGTCCCGCCGGTCAGCCTCCCCGTCGTCCCGCCGGTCGTCTTCCCCGCCGTCCCACGGGGGATCCTCGGCATCGTCCCGCCGGTCGTCATCCGAACCGTCCCGCCGGTCAGCCTCCCCGTCGTCCCGCCGATCGTCTTCCCCGCCGTCCCACGGGGGATCCTCCGCGTCGTCCCGCCGGTCGTCTTCCCGGCTGTCCGCCCGGTCGAGAAAGCCCGCGACCGTCTCCCGGAAGGCCTTGGGGGCGTCGAGCCAGGGGAAGTGGCCGCAGCCCGGCAGGACGGCCAGTTCGGCCCGGGGGAACAGGTCCGCGACGGCGGCGGCGACACGTGGCAGCGGGCCGCTGTCCAGCTCGCCCGCGACGAGCAGAACGCGCGTGTCCCAGGCGGCCGCGACCGCACGGGCCTCGGCGGGCCTGAAGGCATCGGGGGCCGCGTAGCGATCGGCGGCCTTCTCGTTGGTCTGCTCCACGTCGGTCGCGGCATGCGCCATCGCCGCCGCGTCCCAACGCCCGTAGAAGAACGGCGTGGCCACGTCGAAGTCGGCGTCGGACGCGGTGCCGGCCCAGATCCGCCCGTACGCCTCGTGCGCGCTCTCGAACCACGGTTCCGCCGCGCGCCGCGCCGCACCCTCCGCGCGGTGCTCCGCGGTGAAGTCGACGCCGAGGGCCCGCGCCCGTCCGGTGACCAGGGTGAGGGTGCGGACGCGCCGCGGGTGGCGGACGGCGTAGAGGAGCGCGAGGTCGCCGCCCGCCGAATGGGCGAGGAGATCGACCCGGTCGAGCCGGAGGTGCGCGCGGAACGCCTCGACGTCGTCGACCTGCCGGTCGCAGCGATACGTCGCAGTGTCGGCCGGGAGCGCCGAGTCGCCGGTGCCCCGCAGATCGAGCACGCACAGCCGGCGGTGTCGCGTCAGCCCGCCGAGGTCTCCGAGGTAGGCGGAGGCGCGCATCGGTCCGCCGGGCAGGCAGAGGAGCGGTTCGCCCTCACCCCTCGTGTGATGGGCGAGTCGGTTCCCGTCGGCGGCGGCGAAAGTCGGCACGATCGCCATCGTCATCCGCACGGCACCGTACGGGCAAGCGGTTTGACGGATCATCAAATGATGTATGTCGACGGGAGGTTGTCCGATACGCACGTAAACGGGTGTTCAGCTCGACTCGGGCACGCGTCGCCTTCGTCTCCGGTTCTCCCGCCGTACGCCTCCGATTGCTTCCATCGGGAGATGGACCACATCACGTTCCTCGTGGCGGTCGTCATCGTCACGGCTCTGGCCTTCGATTTCACCAACGGCTTCCACGACACGGCGAACGCGATGGCCACGTCCATCGCGACCGGGGCCCTCAAACCGCGAACTGCGGTCCTCATCAGCGGTGTTCTGAACGTGGGCGGTGCGTTCCTGTCCACCGAGGTCGCCAAGACGATCTCCGGCGGAATCGTCGACGACACGCTCGTCACTCCGGGCATGATCTTCGCGGGCCTGATCGGGGCGATCCTGTGGAACCTGCTGACCTGGCTGCTCGGGCTACCCTCCAGTTCTTCGCACGCCCTGTTCGGCGGACTCATCGGCGCGGTGTGGGTCGGCGCCGGTGAGCAGGGCGTGCACTTCGACAAGGTGGCCGAGAAGATCCTGATCCCGGCGGTGGCCTCGCCGATCGTGGCCGGTGTCGCCGCGCTGCTGGCCACCTATCTCGCGTACCGGATCACCGCCCGCGCCCGCGAGAAGTCGGTGACCAAGGGCTTCCGGCTCGGGCAGATCGCCTCGGCCTCCCTGGTGTCGCTGGCGCACGGCACGAACGACGCGCAGAAGACGATGGGCGTCATCACGCTGACGCTGATCTCGGCGGGCGCGCTCGGCCATGACGCCGGTCCGCCGGTGTGGGTCATCGCGTCGGCGGGGCTCGCCATCGGGCTCGGCACCTATCTGGGTGGCTGGCGGATCATCCGGACCATGGGCAAGGGGCTCACCGACATCCGGTCGCCGCAGGGCTTCGCGGCCGAAGCGGCCGCCACGACGGTGATTCTCACCTCCGCCCACCGGGGGTTCGCGCTCTCCACCACGCAGGTCTGCTCGGGCGGCATCCTCGGCGCAGGACTGGGCAGGAAACTGGCCGAGGTGCGCTGGGGAACCGCGGGCCGTATGGCGGTCGCCTGGCTTGTCACGCTGCCGGCCGCCGCGCTGGTCGGCGGGGTGTCGGCGAGCGTGGTGAAGCACGGCGGGACCTTCGGCACCGTGGTGATCGCGCTCGTCGCGATGGCTGTCGCCTCGTTCATCGTCGCCGCCTCGCGCCGCAACCCGGTGCACGCCTCGAACGTCAACGAGCACCACGAGGTCACCGTCCGTACCGCGACGCCGGCCGGCGTCGGCACGGCCGCCTGAGCGAAGGAGGGTTCCGAAGATGCATCTCGACTGGACAGCACTCGGCGAGGTCGCCGCGGTCAGCGTCGGAGTCACCGTGGCAGCGGTCGTCGTCTTCGCCCTCGGCGTGCTGGGCCTCGCCCGCGTCGAGGCCGCGCGGGACGACGGCACCGGCGGCGACACCCTGGGGTTCGCCCAGGCCACGCTCTGCTTCCTCGGCTGCGCGGCCGTGGTGGCGTACGGCATCTATCTGATCGTGCCGCAATTCCACTGAAACGGCGGGAACAGGCCGATCGACGGACAATCGGAGCACGGGAAAAGGAGGGCCGGATGACGGAACTGCTGGCAGGTATGCGGGTGGACTACTCCGACCACGACGACCCCGTACTGATCCGGCCGGACGGCAGCCCGGTGGACACCTGGCGGGAGAACTACCCGTACGAGCAGCGCATGGAGCGCAAGGAGTACGAGTGGCACAAGCGGCTCCAGCAGATCGAGCTGCTGAAGCTGCAGAGCTGGATCAAGGTGACCGGACGTCGGCTCGTCGTCGTCTTCGAGGAGCGCGACGCGGCCGGCAAGGGCGGCACGATCAAGCGGTTCACCGAACATCTCAACCCGCGCGGCGCCCGTGTGGTGGCGCTGGAGAAGCCGACCGAACGGGAGCGCGGGCAGTGGTACTTCCAGCGGTACGTGGAGCATCTACCGACCGCGGGCGAGATCGTGATGTTCGACCGGTCCTGGTACAACCGCGCCGGGGTGGAGCGCGTGATGGGCTTCTGCACGGACGACGAGTACCGGCGCTTCATGCGGCAGGCGCCCGCGTTCGAGCGGATGCTCGTCGACGACGGCGTGGACCTGATCAAGTTCTGGTTCTCGGTCTCCCAGAGTGAGCAACGCACCCGCTTCACGATCCGCCAGGTCGACCCGGTACGGCAGTGGAAACTGAGCCCCATGGACCTGGCCTCGCTGGACCTCTGGGACGACTACACGGCGGCCAAGGTCGCCATGTTCCGCGAGACGGACACCGAGCAGGCGCCCTGGACCGTGGTGAAGAGCAACGACAAGAAGCGGGCCCGCGTCGAGGCCATGCGCAGCGTCCTGGCCCGCTTCGCCTACGCCGACAAGGACGAGGAGGTCGTCGGCAGCCCCGACCCGAGCATCGTGGGCGCGGCGGCGAACCTGCTGGAAGAGGGTGAGGAGAGCGAGGACGACGCGGCACCCACGGGCGACCGCGTGGCCGCGCACTGACAGCGTCGCCCACGGCACCGGCTCGACCGCACGTCACCCCGGACGCACGCGGACTCGACCGCACGCCAACCCGGGGACACACGGACCGACCGCGCACACCAGGTGCACGCGGAGTGACCGCACACCCAATCCGGGTGCACGCGGAGTCGACCGCATGTCGCCCCAGGGACACACGGGCTCGACCGCATGCCGACCCGGGTGCACACGGACTCGACTGCATGTCGCCCCCAGGTGGCGGGGGCTCGCCCGCACATCGGCTCCAGCACCCGCCCGGAGCCCCCGCACGGTGGCCTCAGTCGTGCGTCGGGCGGTCCGACAACCGGTGGTCGGCCAGGCTCAGCGCCTCGTCGACCACCCGGCGCAGATGCCCGTCCCCGAGCGAGTAGATCACCCTGCGCCCTTCCTTCCTCGTGTTCACGAGCCCGGCGAGACGGAGCCGGGCCAGGTGCTGGCTGACGGCCGGACGGGCCGCCCCGCAAACCTCGGTCAGCGTCGTGACATCGGCCTCGCCGCCGGTCAGGGCATGCAGCAGCGCGAGGCGGGTGCGATCACCGAGGAGGGCGAGGAGTTCGGCGGCGAGCGCGAACTGTTCCTCGCCGGGGGTGCGCGGGTGCGCATCATGTGCAGGTGATAGGTGCATGCGTGCGCTCATACGCACATAATGGCGTCGTGGACACCCGCGCGTCCACTCCCGCGCACGGAAGGGGACGAACGTGAACGACCGGCAAGAGGGCACCGACCGACCGGGCCATGGGCGCGAGCACGCCGACGGGCTGGGCCACGAGCACGAAGTCGGCCACGATCCCGGGCACAGGGACGGGAACGGGAACGGTCCCGGGCACGGAAACGGGCACGGAAACGGGCACTGGCACGGGAACAGGGACAGGGACGCAGACGCGGACGCGGACGGGAACAGGGACGAAGACGGCGCTCGGCACGGTCACCACAACGGTCCCGGCCACGGGCACGAAGAACACGGGGACCGGCACGGGCACGGGCACACACAAGCGCACCCTCACGCCCACTCCCCCGGTCGGCCGCACCCTCACCCCGGTTCCCATCCGCGGGGTCACAGCCATCCGCGCGGCCTCGGGAGCCGACTGCGTCATCTCCTCACCCCCCACTCCCACGAAACGGCCGACAAGCTCGACTCCGCGCTGGAGTCGTCGGCCCGGGGCATGCGGGCGCTGTGGGTCTCCCTGGCGGTCCTCGGCACAACGGCCCTGGCGCAGGCGGCCGTTGTCCTGCTGTCGGGGTCGGTCGCGCTGCTCGGCGACACCGTGCACAACGCGGCCGACGCGCTGACGGCCCTGCCGCTCGGGGTCGCCTTCGTGCTGGGCCGCCGTGCGGCGACCCGGCGCTTCACCTACGGCTACGGGCGGGCGGAGGACCTCGCGGGCATCGTGATCGTGCTGACGATCGCCGCGTCCGCCGCCTTCGCTGCCTGGGTGGCGGTCGGCCGGCTGCTCGATCCGCAGCCTGTGCGGCACCTCCCCGCAGTCGCGGTCGCCGCGCTCATCGGCTTCGCCGGCAACGAGTGGGTCGCCCGGCACCGCATCCGCGTAGGGCGTGAGATCGGCTCCGCCGCACTGGTCGCGGACGGACTCCACGCCCGTACCGACGGATTCACCTCACTCGCGGTGCTGGTGGGCGCGGGCGGCGCGGCCCTCGGATGGCAACTGGCCGACCCGCTGGTCGGGTTGGCGATCACCGCCGCGATCGTGCTGGTGCTGCGGGATGCCGCCCGGGAGGTCTTCCGGCGCGTGATGGACGCCGTGGAGCCGGAGTTGGTCGACCGCGCCGAGCGCGCGTTGCGGGAGGTCGCGGGGGTGCGTGACGTGGGCGAACTGCGGATGCGCTGGATCGGGCACCGGTTGCGCGCGGAGGTGGCGGTCGTGGTGGACGGCGAGGCGACCGTGCGCCGGGCCCACGACATCGCGGTGGAGGCCGAACACGCCCTGCTGCACGCCGTCCCGAAGCTGACCGCCGCCCTGGTCCACGCCGATCCGGCGCCGGCAGCCGGCGAGGCGGATCCGCACCGGACGCTCGCGCATCACGCCGCCGCCTGAACAGGCCACCGACCCCCGGCAGGAACGAATCCCCGTCGGACTCCGACCCGTCGACGAGAACGGATCCCGTGGAGGGCGGACGGTTCACGACCGGCGTGGAACGTCAGGCGATGCCCAGCCCCTCCATCACCACCGCGTTCGGCAGTTCCGCGAACGCCTTGCCCGGTACGAGGAGTTTGCCGCGCCGACGGCCACTGCCCACGAGCACGTACGGCAGCTCGACGACGGCCGCGTCCACCAACACCGGCCAGTCGTCCGGGAGTCCGACGGGGGTGATGCCGCCGTACTCCATGCCGGTCTCGCCGGTCGCGGTGTCCATCGGGGCGAACGAGGCCTTTCTGGCATCCAGTTGACGTCGTACGGCACCGTTCACGTCGACGCGCGTGGTGGACAGGACGATGCACGCGGCGAGCGTGGTCCGGCCGCCGCGCTTGGCCGCGACGACCACGCAGTTGGCGGACTGGTCGAGCAGTTCCTTGCCGTAGTGCTCGACGAAGGTGGCGGTGTCGGCCCACTCGGGGTTCGTCTCGACGTAGACGATCTGCTCGACGGGGGTGCCGCCGCGCCAGCCGCGCACGGCGTCGGCGACGGGGCGGGTGAGTTCGTCCAGGCAGTCGGGGGCGGGGACGGCGTGGTCGAAGTGTCCGATGGGTGCGCGCATGACGGCACGCTAACAGCCGTGCGGACCCACCCCGCCGGGGTCTTCCACGCACGGCGGAATCGACCCGCCGAAGGCCGTCGGCACACGATTCCGGACCGGCCGGCCGGCGGGCTTCGCCGCACGAATCCGGACGGGCCCTCGCCACGCACTTCGGTGCAGGAATCGGGACCGGCCCGCCAAGGACTTCAGCGCACGGATCGGGACCGGCCCGCCAGGGGCTTCAGTGCACGAGCGGGACCGACACGGCCATGACCATCTCGACCGGGACCTCGCCCTTGTTGGCGTACGTGTGGGGGGTGTTGGCCTCGAACGACGCGCTCGCCCCCTCGGGGACGAGGTGCTCGACGCCGTCGACGGTGAGGGTCATGTCGCCCGCGATGACGTGCACGAGTTCGACGGTGCCGGTCGGATGCGGGTCGGAGGGGCTGCCTTCGCCGGGCATGAGCCGCCAGTCCCACATCTCCAGCGGGCCGGGCGCCTCGGTGCCGGCCAGCAGCCGGTTGTAGCTGCCCGCTTCGGTGTGCCACAGCCGTACGGCCTGGTCTGCGGGGACGATCCGGACCTTGGGCCCCTGCTCGTAGTCGAGGAGGGTGGTGATGCTGACGCCCAGCGCGTCGCCGATCTTGACGACGGTACCCAGGCTGGGATTGGTCCTGGCCTGCTCGATCTGGATGAGCATGCCGCGGCTGACTCCGGCGCGAGCGGCGAGCGCCTCCAGGGTGAAGCCGCGCTCGGTGCGCCAGCGCTTCACATTGCGCGCCAGGGATTGAGTCAGCAGGTCGAGATCCGACACATTCCGTCCAATATTTTGAATGACAGAGTTCAATCAGGTGAACTATCGTATGGTGCACCTGATCGTCCACCGAACTGTACTGCGAGGCACCCCGTGACAGCACTCTTCGCCCTGGCCACCAGCCTCCTGTGGGGCCTGGCCGACTTCGGCGGAGGTCTGCTGACCCGGCGCGCGCCCGCCCTCACGGTGGTCGTCGCCTCCCAGTCGATCGCGGCGGTGGTCCTCGGCGCGATCGTGCTGGCCACCGGCGGCTGGAGCGCGGCGGGGCCGCAGCTGTGGTTCGCGGTCGCCGCGGGACTGGTGGGTCCGGTCGCGCTGCTCTCCTTCTACAAGGCGCTCGCGCTCGGACCGATGGGCGTGGTCTCCCCCCTCGGCTCGCTGGCCGTGGCCGTCCCCATCGGCGTCGGTCTGTTCCTCGGGGAGCGCCCGGGGCTGCTGCAGATCGCGGGCATCGCGGTCGCCGTGGCGGGTGTCGTCCTCGCGGGCGGACCCCAGCTGCGGGGCGCCCCCGTGCAGCGGCAGGCGATCCTCCTGACGCTCATCGCGGCCGCCGGCTTCGGCACGGTGTTCGCGCTGATCGCGGAGGCGTCGTCGTCGGTCACCGGACTCTTCCTGGCGCTGTTCGTGCAGCGCGTGACCAATGTCGTCACCGGTGGCGCGGCCCTGGCCGTCTCCGTTCGGCGCGGCGCCCCGGCCCTTCCCGAGGGCGGCTTCCCCTGGGTCTCCCTGCCCGCGCTCGCCTTCGTCGGTCTCGCCGACGTCGCGGCCAACGGCACCTACTCTGTCGCCGCCCAGCACGGCCCGGTCACCGTCGCCGCCGTCCTCGCCTCGCTCTACCCGGTGGTCACCGCCCTGGCCGCACGCGGTGTCCTCAGGGAACGGCTGCGCGCGGTGCAGGCCGCCGGAGCGGCGCTGGCGCTGGTCGGCACAGTTCTGCTGGCGACCGGCTGAGCCGGCTCAGCTGCGCGCGGTGCGGGCCGCCGGAGCGGCGCTGGCACTGGTCGGCACGGTGCTGCTGGCGACCGGCTCAGCCGGCTCCGGCCGACGGACCGGCCCACCCCGGAGGACGGACCCGGCCCACCCCGAACGACGAACCGCCCACCCCGGGGCGAAGGCCCGAGCCCGTCCCACCCCGGCGACAGACCACCCGCCCGCGGCCGAAGGCCCGGGTCCGGCTCGGTTCAGGACTCGGCGCGGATGTCCCCCGACGGCGCGTGTACGTCCTCGGCGGCGTCGCGCGCGTCGAGGTCCAGCTCCGCGAGCCGCGCGACCGTCTCCTCGTCCAGTTCCGACAGCGCCAGCAACTGCTCCGGGGTCACCCCGTCGGGAATCGGCACCGGCGGCGGTGTGCGCAGCGGCGGCTGCCAGCCGTCCACCGGGTCCCAGCGCCGGACGACCCGCGCGGGCGCCCCGGCGACGACGGAGTGGTCCGGCACCGAACCGCGTACCACCGCACCGGCGGCGACCACGACGTTCCGTCCGATCCGCGCGCCGGGAAGGATCACCGCTCCGGTCCCGATCCAGCAGCCGGGCCCGATCTCCACGGGCTCCATCCGCGGCCACTGCTTGCCGATGGGCTCGTGCGGATCGTCGTACGAGTGGTTGGTGGACGTGACATACACATAGGGCCCGAAGTAGCAGTCGTTGCCGATCGTGACCGTCGTGTCGGCGATGACATGGCTGCCGCGGCCGAGCACGACGCCGTCCCCGATGCGCAGGATCGGGTCGGCACCGAGGTCGAGATCGGGCATCAGGCCCGCGGTCAGCGTGACCTGCTCGGCGACGATGCAGTACGAGCCGAGGTGGATCCAGGGTTCACCGAAGACCGTGCCCAGCGGGAAGGCCAGTCTGGTGTTCTCTCCCATGGCACCGAAGCGGAACCGTCCCGGCCGCTCGGCCGAGACCGCGCCCGCGCGCTGAACCCAGGCCCAGCCCGCGTGGACGGCGCGCTGCGCGAGGCGTCGCCGCCATGATGAGAACGTGTTCTTGCTCCTGGACACCCGCTCACGTTACTCAGAGCGGACCACGCCGATGCGGCCGCACTGCTGTGATCTTCGCCCCACCGGGGGCGCGGAGCGATGGCATACGGTGCCGGTGTACTCAGAAGGACCGGACCACGAGAAGACGAGACGGTGACACGGTGACGACTCAGCAGGCGCTGATCAAGGGGATCGGCGGCAAGGATCCGCAGGTGGACCAGGAGGCGTTCGTGTCGCCCACCTCCGTGGTCATCGGGGACGTCACGCTGCACGCCGGCGCGAGTGTCTGGTACGGCGCGGTGCTGCGCGCCGACGCCGGCCCGATCGTCATCGGCGCCGGCAGCAATGTGCAGGACAACTGCACCCTGCATGTGGACCCCGGTTTCCCCATCACCGTCGGGGAGCGCGTCTCGATCGGCCACAACGCCGTCCTGCACGGCGCCACCGTGGAGGACGACTGTCTGATCGGCATGGGTGCCACGGTGCTCAACGGGGCCGTGATCGGGGCCGGCTCGCTGGTGGCCGCGCAGGCGCTGGTGCCCCAGGGGATGACGGTCCCGCCGGGCTCACTCGTCGCGGGTGTCCCCGCGAAGGTCAAGCGTCCGCTGACCGACGAGGAGCGCGAGGGTCTTTCACTGAACGGCGTCTTCTACGTGGAACTGGCGAAGGCGCACCGCGAGATCCACGAGTAGGTCCGAGCAGCCGCTCTACTCGGCGGCGGGGACCGGCTCCGGCTCCGCCGCGCCGTGCTCCGTCGCCGTCTTCTTCGCCTTGCGGCGGACGATCAGCATCGAGGCGACACCGATGAGCACTGCGGCGACCAGGCCGAGCCACGAGAAGCGCTTCAGCCAGGACTCGGCGACGACACCGACGTAGTAGATGACCGCGGTGGTGCCGCCGGCCCAGATGATGCCGCCGAGGACGTTGGCGATCAGGAACTTCCAGTACGGCATCCGCAGCACACCGGCGAGCGGGCCCGCGAAGATCCGCAGCAGGGCGATGAAGCGGCCGAAGAAGACGGCCCACATGCCCCACTTCTGGAAGGAGCGCTCGGCCGTGGCGACATGGGCTTCGCCGAAGTGTCTGGGGAACTTCGCGCCGAGCCAGGCGAGCAGCGGGCGTCCGCCCTTGCGGCCGATGGCGTATCCGATGGAGTCGCCGACGATCGCTCCGAGGCTGGCGCACGCGCCGAGGACGACCGGGTTGATGCCGCCGTGCTGCGAGGACAGCAGCGCCGCCGAGACCAGGACGATCTCTCCGGGCAACGGGATGCCCAGGCTCTCGAGGCCGATGACCAGGGCCACGAGCGCGTAGATACTGACCGCGGGCACCGTCTCGAGCCAGTCCTGGACGTGCAACGCCGGTTCCTCCCGTTTCGGTGTGTGTGACCGGGCGACCGTGTTTCGCGTGATCATCCGGGATGCGTTTCCCCGGGGCGCCCGCCGGGAAGCCTACCCGGTCACCCTGAACGGCGGCCGGGACGTGCGGCTTGTCACGTCCGGCGACGCCAGGTCTCGTAGTGGTCGAGGAGGGTCTCCTCCACCGGGCGGTAGGTGATCCCCAGTTCCCGCACGCTCCGGCTGTTGTCCACGGGGAACCGGATGCCGAGGTGTTTGCGGATGTAGTCCTGGGTCAGTCCGAACGCCGGACCCAGGATGCGGACCGGCCAGTGCGGGAGCGCGGTGCGGGGCAGCCGGAGGGAGCGGGGATACCGGCCGCGGATGACGCGCGCCATGTCGTGGAAGGACGTCATCGTCTCGGCCGCGACGATGTAGCGGCCCTTGGCGCCGCTGTGCTCCGCCGCCGCGATGTGCGCGTCGGCGACCTCGCGGACGTCCGCCGTGGTGAAGCTGAAATCGGGTGCGCCGTAGAAGAAGTAGCCCTTGAACAGTTCCTCCAGCAGGAAGAGGCTGCCGGATTCCGACGCGGGGGTGAGGGACGGGCCGAGGATCAGGCCGGGGTTGACGGACACCAGACGCCAGCGGTCCTGGGCCGCCTCCGCCTCCCACGCCGCGCGTTCCGCGAGCGTCTTCGCGTAGTGGTACGGGTTGTTCTCGACGGTGCTGGTGGTGTTGAAGTACTTCTCCGACAGGACACCGCCGTCCATGCTCCGGACGTCGATGTAGTCGCCGAAGATGGCGCCGACGGTGGAGGTGAGGACGACCTTCTCGACCGTCGGTGTCCGTTCCACACCCGCGAGCACGTTGCGGGTGCCGAGCAGGGCCGGGTCGACCATGTCCCGGCGCCCGTCCTTGATCTTCTCCGGCATCAGGAACGGCGACGCCACGTGGAAGACCACGCCGCAGCCGCTCATCGCCGCGTCGAAGGACCCGTCGGCCAGCAGATCCGCCTCGAACAGCTCAAGCCTGCCGGGAAACGCCTCCCGCATCTCCCGGAGCGGCCGCACCTTCGCCGCGTTCGCGGTCGTTCGTACGGTGGTGTGGACCCGGTAGCCCCGCTCCAGCAGCCGCCTCACCAGGTGGCTCCCGACGAACCCGCTGCCACCGGTCACCAGAACGGCGCTCCGCCCGCGTACGCCCACGCTCGCACTCCTCGGTCCCGGTCCCGGCGCCTGGCCGTGTCCTACAGGCGGTGCGCGCGCACCACCCGTAGGTCAGGGTCGGGCATGGAGGGCCGGAAGGGAACAGGTGGTCACTCCGCCAGCCAGGACGTGGTGAGGTCCTGCACGGCCGAGCCGTCGGCGTCGGCGAGCTTGACGCCCGTGAAGCCTGCCGCCCACTCGGAGCTCTGATAGCGGAACCGGGGCGCGTCGGCCGTCAGGGCCGCGACGACGACCTCCGCGCATTCGCGTGCGCTCTGGGCCGCGGAGAACGACTTCGCGGTGCGGTCGAGATAGGCGCCGATCACCGGCCGGTAGACACCCGCGCCGGCGACGAGTGCCTCGATGTCGCGGTCGGCGCGGACGTTGGCGACGAACTCGGTGGCCACCGCGCCGGGCTCGATCACGCTGACCGCGACGCCGAGCCTGCCGACGACCGGGGCGAGGCTTTCCATCCAGCCCTCGACGGCGAACTTGGCGGCGCAGTAGGCCTCGTTGAACGGCTGGCCGACCACACCGCCGACGCTCGTGACCGTGATCAGACAGCCCTGGGAGGCGCGCAGATGCGGCAGCGCGGCCTTGGTCACCTGGACGACGCCGAAGAAGTTGACCTCCATCACGTCACGGACATCGTCGACGCTCTCCAGCTCGATGGTGCCGACGTGCCCGGCGCCCGCGTTGTTGATCAGGGCGTCCAGCCGTCCGTACTCGGCGATCACCGCTTCGACACAGTCGGCGACCGAGTCGGGGTCGGTGACGTCGAGCTGCCGGACGTCGACACCGGGCAGCCGCTCGCGCAGCGGGCCGGCCTTGCCGGTGTCCCGCATGGTCGCGACGACCGTGTAGCCGGCCTGTTCGGCGAGGACGGCGGTCTCCAGACCGATGCCGGTGGACGTACCGGTGACAAGGGCGATCTTCATGACAAGGCCTCCATGATTGCGTGTACACACACATATTAGAGTTGCGTGTGCACGCACGCAACTGGGTAGACTCGTGTCGTGACGGAGATCAGGCTGAAGCAGGCGGAGCTGGCGGTAGAGGACCAGGCGTACTACCGCATCGTGGGAGTGGGCACCGCCCTCACCGCACGGGCGAACGCCCGCCTGGAACACGATTTCCGGCTGCCGGCGTCCTGGTTCGAGGTGCTGCTCTGGCTCTACCACCAGGACGGCCCCCTGTCGGCCACCGATCTGGGTTCCTGCGCGCTGATCAGCCGCAGCCAGGTCTCCCGGGTCATCGACGCGCTCCAGTCGCGGGGCCTGGTCACCCGCGCCCCCTCGGCCACCGACGCCCGGTCCGTCGAGGTGACCATCACCGAGGAGGGCCGGGACCTCTTCGAACGTGCGGACCGGGCCCGCCGCGAGGCCCTCGCACCCGCCCTGACGGAGAAGCTGGAGCCGGCCGAACTGGAAGAGCTGGCCCGCATCCTCCTCAAGCTCAAGTACTGACCCGGCTCCGGTCCCCCCGGGCAGTCGCCAGGGGTGCCCGTGCGCTCCCCCATGCCAAGGGGTACTCCCCCGGACGCCCGGCCGGTCCGGCCCGAACTGCCGGACCGGCCGGGCGCCTTGGCCAGAGACCCTGATCGGGGGCCGGTGCCTAGGCGAAGGGCGTGAGGAAGTCCCGTACGGGCAGGGCGTGGTCGACGATGCGGGTGTCGCCGATCCAGCCGTAGAAGCCCTGCCCGAAGTTCTCGTCGAACTGGGTGGCACCGATGACGAAGGGCTTGCCGAGCGTCGCGATCCCCGTGGACGGCTGCGTGGGATTGCGGGCGATCTTCGAACCGTCGACGTACAGCACGGTGCGGCGACCGTCGTTGACGACGGCTACATGGGTCCAGCGGCCCACAGGGAGGGCGTGGCTCCAAGAGGTCGGGTCGGCGTCCTGCTGTGACGGATAGACGACGAACTGCAGGAACCGCTCCGGCGACAGATTGAGGCTGCAGGTGGGCTCCAGCGTGGACCAGCCGGTCGTCTTGCCCGCGTCGCCGTTGCGGCCCTCCCAGCTCAGGATGCCCATCCAGGCGTGGTCGCCCTCGAAGGGGTCGGGCAGCCTGATGAACGTCTCGATGGTGTAGCCGCGGGTGAACTTCGCACTGTTCAGGGCGGCTTGGGCGCCCGTCGTCAGGATGGCGCCGCGGTCGGGGCTCTTGCCGCCGTCGAAGTGGAGGCTGGCGTGGGCGGGTTGACCGGGATGGTGGTCCCCCGACCAGGTGAGGACGGCCGGGCCGCTCGCGTGCAGCCGGCTCACGGTCAGGTCGTTCCCGTGGCCCGTGAGGTCCCGTACGACTGTGCCGTCCGCGACGGAAGCGCCCGGGGCCGTCCCGGAGCCGTCGAAACGCCAGTACGCCACCGTGCCCCGCGGCATCGCGGCGGAGGCGGGGCGCGGCTTCGGCGGGACGACGGGCGCGAAGCCCTTGAAGCGTTCGTCGAAGTCGACGCTCAGGCTGAACCGGTCGACGGGGCCGGTCAGTTCGATGGTCTCGGCCTCCAGCGGCGACCGCTTCTCGGGGTCGCGGGCGAGGAACCACGGCGCGAACGTCTCGACGTCGATGACGCCCCGGACCAGGTCGAAGGAGTAGGTGCGGATCATCCCGGCGCCGCCGTAGTAGCGGTCCTGGTAGTTGGTGATGTGGACGTGGACATCGTTGTCTGCGTCGTTGGACAGGACCGTGCACCCGGGCGGCCAGTAGTGGCCGCCGAGGGCGAGGAAGATCTGGTCGTTGCCCCGGACGAGACCGTCCCACAGGCGCTTGCCGTTGTCCGAGAGCTGGGCCTTGCCGTCGTCGTCCGACCACGCGATGTCGTGCGTGGTGAGCACGGCGGGAAGCGTGGGGTGGGCGTCCAGGACGCCCTGCGCCCAGCGCAGCCCCTTGTCCGACACCCGCCAGTCCAGGGCGAGCACCAGCCACTCCCGGCCGCCCGCGCGCAGCACGTGGTAGCTGTTGTAGCCGTCGGGAGAGGCGCCGCGGAAGGTGGGCATGGAGGCGTAGCGCTCGGGGCCGAACGCGGCGAGGTAGGCCGTGTGTCCCCGCTGGTCGTCCGTCGAGGACGGGATGTCGTGGTTGCCGGCCAGGACGCTGTAGGGAACCTTGCCGTGGAGGGTGCGGAAGGTGTCGGCGGCGCGTCCGATCTCGTCCTCGGTGCCGTGTTCGGTGACATCGCCGAGGTGCGTCATGAACGCGATGTTCGCCTCGGCCCGCTCCGCCACGAGGTAGCGGAAGGTCTCGCGCAGCGGGGCCGGGTCCGCGCTGTCGGCGTCGAAGAGGTACTGCGTGTCGGGAAGGACGGCCAGCGCGAAGCGCGGGCTCTCGGTGTCGAACCGGCCTCCCTGACCTGTGGTCGCGGCCCGCGCCGGGGTCGTCTCGAATGCCGCTGTCGCCGCGCCGGCCGCCGGTACGGCGACCGCGGCGCGCAGCAACGCCCGTCTGCCCGGCCCGTTCTGCTGTCCTGCCGTGCTCATGTGCCCTCCAGGTGAGCAAGATTGGGGTCAGGGGGCACGGTGCTGACCTGCCATGGCCGGGCAGTGGCAGTGAGCTGAACGACTCATTGTGTTCGCCGCACGATTGGCGTCCTGCGTGGTGGCCCGGGGCGCGGCCCCCGATTCCGGGGCGAACGACCGGGATCGCATACACGCTCTCCGGTCCTGGAACTCCCCTTGCCGTCAAGGGAGTTGATAGAACGGATCATCGACTTCCGCCCCACCTCTCCCACAAGGAGCTTGCTGTGACCGTCACCGCCGAAGACATCTACGCCATGGCCCCCTACGCCAGGACGCTGGGCGTGCGCTTCACCGCCCTGTCGGCCGAGGGAGTGCACGCCGAACTCGACTTCGTGCACGAACTGTCCACCGTGGGCGGCGGGTTGCACGGGGGCGCGCTGATGGGCCTGGCCGACGTCGCCTCGGCGGTGTGCGCCGCGCTGAACGGCCCCGCGGGCGCCGTTCCCGCCACCACCACCTCAACCACCCATTTCCTGCGGCCCGTGCGCGAGGGAGCCGCGTACGCGAAGGCCCGCGTGCTGCGGGTGGGGCGCGACACGGCGGTCGTGGAGTGCGACATCGAGGACGACCGGCAACAGCTCTGCACCCGGGTCACACAGACGGTGAGCGTACGGGTGCCGCGCGGCTGACCGGGGCCGGGGCGCGGGACGGCACCCGGCCGCGGCACGGGTCGGCCCCGGCCTCGGCACGGGTGGGCACCCGGTCGCGGCATGCGTCGCCGCCCGGTCGCGGCATGCGTCGCCGCCCGGTCGGGGCAGAGGTCGCCGCCCGGCTCGACGCCAAGGTCGGGGCGAGGGCGAGGGCGAGGGCGAGGGCGGGAGCAGGGGCGGGGCGCGGGTCGGGTGGGCACCCGGCTCGGCACCAAGGCCGGGGCGGGTCGGGAGGCCGGCATCGGCGCGGGCCCCGGCGTAGCGGCCGAGGGCCCCGATCGGGTCGTACTCCCCCGTCAGGGCCCTACGCGCGAGGCGGGTCTCAGCCGTTCGGGCGGAGCGTCCAGACAACGGTCATCTCGCCGGTCACGGCACCGTCAGCACGCTGGATCGCAATGGCGACCGGGAACTCGGGACGCCGGCCGGCGTCGAGTTCGGCGACGACGTCGGCGGCAGGCCGCCCGAGCGTCGCGGTGGCCGTGACGGGGCCCATGGCGAGCTTCTTGTACGCGATCTCGGCGCTGACCGCGAGCGGCACGGCCCGGGAGAGCTGGTCCCCGAAGGCGGCGAGAACGATCGCCCCGCTCGCCGACTCCCCCAGCGTGAACATGGCCCCGGCGTGCGGTCCGCCGACGTGGTTGTGGAAGTCGCCCTGGTCCGGGAGCGCCACGACGGCCTTCTCCGGAGTGGTCTCCACGAACTCGAGGTTCAGGGTCCGGGCCATCGGCACGGTCGCGGCGAGCATCTCGCCGATCGTCATCTGGTCTGCGCTCATAGCGCGATGTTACCCATGGGTAGCAAGTCTTGACCAGCCCCGGTGCCCGGCGCCGAAGTCGATCAGCGGTGCGGGCGGAGCCACACTCCGGTACAGGCCTGACGAGACGCGGTGACAGAAACGTTTCACGGGCGCCACTAACGTGACTGCCCATGTGGCCAGGACAGCAGCCGCCCGGAGGCGAGCAGAACCCGCAGGACCAGAACCCCTACCAGCAGCCGGGGTACCAGCAGCCGAACCCCTATCAGCAGCCGGGGTATCCGCAGCAGCCGGGCCCGTACGGACCGCAGCCGGGACAGCAGCCGTGGGGTGCGCCGGCTCCCGCGGGCGCGCCCGAGCCGCCGCGCGGGAACGGCACCCGGACCAAGGTGATCGCGATCGTGGCGGCCGGCGCCGTGGTCGTGGCCGCCGGGGTGACCGGTGCCCTCCTGCTCGGCGGCGGCAAGGACGACAAGGCCGACGGCGGCGACAAGGGCAAGGACGCGAACCCCACCACGAGCGCGCCGAAGGACCCGAGCGCGTCGCCCTCCGACGGCGACCCGCGCGGCGGTGCGGGCGAGCAGCCGACGATCGCCGGCTGGAAGGTCGTCGTCAATCCCAGGTGGGGCACGGCCTTCGACGTCCCCGCGGACTGGGAGGTGGCCTCGCCGGGCACGTCGGTCGGGTTCGAGAAGAAGAACGCGAAGGCCGACGACAAGCCGCTGATCGTGATGTCGGCACCCGCCTACTTCAAGTCCAAGTGGTGCTCGTCCGACGACAACAGGGACGGCCGTACCGAGGACACCGCGCTCGGCGCCGCGGGCACCAAGGGCGCGAGCGGAGCGAAGAGCACCGACGAGGTCGCCGTGAACCAGGTCCCCTGGTGGGTGTTCGGCGGCTACACCCAGCCGGACAAGAAGAGCCTCACCTTCGACAAGAAGGCCAAGCCGTACACCACGAAGTCGGGCGTCACGGGCAGCATCGCCTGGGCCAGGTCCAAGAACACTCCCCAGAAGGGGAAGTGCGCGAGCGACGGCAAGGCCGTCACGTTCGGGTTCAAGAACTCCGTGGGCGACTATGTGGCGTGGAACCTCTACGGAGCCACCGGCGTGCAGGACGAGATCCCCGACGCGACCATCCTGAAGATCCTGAGCACCGTACGTCTGCACGGTGACCCGACGGGGGCCTGAGTCAGGGGCAGTTGGATTCCGAGCCGGGATCATGCGGGGCCGCCCCGAGCCGGGATCAATGGGGCAAGTGGTTTGGCGGCACGGTCGTTTCGGGGACCGCCGTGGCACTCGGGTCACAAGCCCCTCTATCGTTAACGGCCATGTGGCCAGGACAGCAGCCGCCCGGGGGCGAGCAGAACCCGCAGGACCAGAACCCGTACCAGCAGCCGGGGTACCAGCAGCCGGGGTACCAGCAGCCGAATCCGTACCAGCAGCCCGGATACCAGCAGCCGGGGTATCCGCAGCAGCCGGGCCCGTACGGACCGCAGCCGGGACAGCAGCCGTGGGGAGCCCCGTCGGATGCCCTCGGCGCGCCCCAGGCGCCCGGCGGCGGTGGGGGTGGCGGCAACAAGACGAAGATCACCGCGATCGTCGCGGCCTTGGTGGTCGTGATCGCCGCCGGAGTCACCGGATTCCTCGTCCTGGGCGGTGGCGACAAGGACGACAAGGCCGGCGCCGACACGTCCAAGTCCCCGAAGGCGTCCGCCTCTGCGGCGCCGAGCGCGAGCGGGAGCGGGAGTGACGACAACCCGCGCGGCGGCGACGAGGAGAAGGCGACGATCGCCGGCTGGAAGGTGGTGGTGAACCCCAAGTGGGGCACCGCCTTCGACGTACCGGCGGACTGGGATGTCAAGACGCCCGGCACCTTCATCGGCTTCGAGGACGACAAGAAGGGCGACGGCGCCGTGCTCATCGGCATGTCCGCGCCCGCGTTCCTCAAGGAGAAGTGGTGCACGTCGGACGACGACAAGGACGGCCACACGAGCGACTCGGCACTGGCCGCCGCGGGCACCAAGGGCCAGAGCGGTGCCAAGAACGCCGACGACGTGGCGCGCAATGATTCGGCGTGGTGGGTCTTCGGCGGCTACACCGACCAGAAGGACGCCTCGAAGAAACTGCTGAAGATCGGCAAGCCCCAGGCGTACACCACGGCCTCTGGCGTCAAGGGCAGCGTCGCGACGACGTATTCCTCGGGCGTCGTCAAGAAGGGCAAGTGCGACTCCGACGGCAAGGCGACCACGTTCGCCTTCAAGAACTCGGCGGGCGACTTCGTGTCCTGGACGCTCTACAGCGCGAAGGGCGTCTCGGGCGAGATCCAGGACGCGACCGTGCAAAGGATCCTCAGCACGGTACGACTGCATGGCGACCCGACGGGTTCCTGAGCCCGGGACCGAGGCGCGGGGCTCCGGCCTCCTGGAGACCTTCCAGGCCGGGTGAGCAGGGGCCCGAGGCCCCGACGGGGCGGTTCGGAGGCCCCGACGGGGTGGAGCAGCGGTCGGCGTGGCTCGGTAGGGCGGATCGCTCAGTCGGTCAGTTCGGGCAGTTCGGCCAGTTCGGTCACCAGAGCGCGGATGCGCCGCTCGATCTCGTCCCGGATCGGCCGGACCGCGGCGACGCCCTGTCCGGCCGGGTCGTCGAGTTGCCAGTCGAGGTACCGCTTGCCCGGGAAGACCGGGCACGTGTCGCCGCACCCCATGGTGATCACGACGTCGGATGCCTGTACGACTTCCGTGGTCAGCACCTTCGGCGTCTCGGCGGAGATGTCGATGCCGGCTTCCTTCATCGCGTCGACGACCGCCGGGTTGACCGTGTCGGCGGGTGCGGAGCCCGCCGAGCGGACTTCGACCCGCTCGCCGGCGAGGTGGGTGAGGAACGCGGCGGCCATCTGGGACCGCCCGGCGTTGTGGACGCAGACGAACAGCACGGACGGGCGCAGGGTGGCGGTGCTCATGGCAGGTGTCTTTTCTTCCGGGGAGAAGGTGGGTTCAGGGTGCGGACGGGGCGAGTTCGGCCTCGTCGTGGGGGCGGTCTGCGTCCGTCCGAGCGGATGCGGGGCGGCCGAACACGGCAGCCAGCAGGGCCACGCCGACAGCGGCACCGACCAGCTGCGCGACGATGAACGGAGCGACGGAGGCCGGGGCGATGCCCGCGAACGTGTCGGTGAAGGTCCGGCCGATGGTCACCGCCGGGTTCGCGAACGACGTGGAGGACGTGAACCAGTACGCGGCCCCGATGTAGGAGGCCACCGCCGCTGATGCGAGGCGGGCGCGATCGGTACGGGTCAGGCCGAAGACCAGGAGGATGAGCCCGGCCGTCGCCACGATCTCGCCGAGCCACAGGTGACCGGCGGAGCGGTCGCGCGTGGACCACTTCACGAGCGGTTGGGCGAACATCGCGTCGGCCAGGACCGCGCCGACGATCGCGCCGACGATCTGAGCAGGGACGTACGCGGCTGCTTCACGTGCGGTCATTCCGTCGCCGCTGTTGCGCCCGGTGAACCAGGCGGCCAGGGTGACGGCCGGGTTGAAGTGGGCCCCGGAGACCGGACCGAGCAACGTGATCAGCACGGCCAGGCCGAAGACGGTGGCGAGCGAGTTGGCGAGCAGCTGCACGCCGACGTCCTGTGACAGCAGCGTCGCCTGGATGCCGGAGCCGACCACAACCGCGACCAGTGCGGCCGTCCCCACCAGCTCGGCCGCGGCCCGCCGTCCGAGTGAAGCGTTCACGCGGCCACCGCGACGGGCTCAGGAGTGGTCAGGAACGCGCCCAGCCTGTCCAGGGCGCCAGGCAGCGCCCAGTTAGTAGACCCAGGTGCCACGCCGCTCGCAGTCGATGAGTCCGGCCTGGCGGAGCTGCTTGAGATGGTGGGAGATCGTCGGCTGCGACAGCTCGAACGCGGGTGTCAGCTCACACACGCACACCTCGCCGCCCTCCCGCGAAGCGATCATCGAGAGCAGCCGCAGCCGTACCGGGTCGCCGAGCGCCTTGAACGCCTTCCGCCAGTTCGACGGCCTGATCTTCGGCCAGCGGGGCGGAGGCCAGTCCCGTGCAGCAGGCGCCGTCCGCCTCCTGGCCGATCACCTCAAGTTTTTGTTTCGACATGCCTCTATGTTGACGTTCTTCGATCCAAGGCGCAAGCTTACATCAATGAACGTCAATACAAGCCGGTCCGGGGCCTGACGTGCCCCGTGCTTGAGGAGTGAGTCATGAGTGATCAGTCCACAGAACTGCGCGAGACCGTTCGCCGGTGGTATGCCGCCGCGGCCATGAAGGTGACCGAGGGTGGCACCGCGTGTTGCGGGCCGCAGCCGGTCGAGGTGGACGAGAACTTCGGTTCGACCCTCTACGCGTCCGACGAGCGCGACGCCCTGCCCGCCGAGGCCGTCGCCGCCTCACTGGGCTGCGGCAACCCGACCGCCGTGGCCGATCTCCACGAGGGCGAGCGTGTCCTCGATCTCGGCTCCGGCGGTGGCATCGACGTCCTGCTGCCCGCCCGCCGCGTCGGCCCCACGGGCAAGGCGTACGGCCTCGACATGACCGAGGAGATGCTCGAACTCGCCCTGTCCAACACCAGGAAGGCGGGCGCGACCAACGTCGAGTTCCTCAAGGGCACCATCGAGGCCATCCCGCTCCCCGCCGCCACCATCGACGTGGTGATCTCCAACTGTGTGATCAACCTGTCGACCGACAAGACGGCGGTGTTCGCGGAGACGTTCCGCGTCCTGACGCCGGGCGGCCGGATCGGCGTCTCGGACGTGGTCGCCGACGACGACCTGACACCCCGGCAGCGCGCGGAGCGCGGCGACCACGTCGGCTGCATCGCCGGCGCCCTGTCCTTCGCCGAGTACCGCGAAGGCCTTGAGGCGGCAGGGTTCGTGAACGTCGAGATCACCCCCACGCACCCCGTGGCCGACGGCATGCACTCCGCCATCGTCCGCGCCACCAAACCCCGGACCGAGGCGCGGACATCCCCCGCGACCGGGTCGGCAGACGCGTGCTGCGGCGTCGGCGCCTGCTGCACACCGGCCGAAACCTCCGCCGACCCCCGTGTCACCGTCGCGGAGGCCAAGTCCGCGTCGGGCTGCGGCTGCCAGACCTGAAGAACCCGCACTCCGAGGAAGAAGCGGAAACCGCGTCACCCGATGCCGAAGGACCCGCCGGGCGGCTCGGGTGACGGAACCGCGTTCTCGTCGCGCACCGGAGCGGCACCGCCGATGAAGTCCCGCAGCCCGGGGCCGTGTTCGACGCGCGCGGGAAAGGCGTCGGCGGCGGTGCGACGGGCCAGGGCGGCCGTGTCGAGCGGGCGGTGGGAGGCCACGAGCACCGCGTTGCCGAAGCGTCGGCCGCGCAGCACGCCGGGTTCGGCGATCAGGGCGATTTCCTCGAACACCGCGGAGAACGTGGCGAGTTGGGAGCGGAGAAAGGCGAAGGGCGCGGCGTCCGCGAGGTTGGCGAGGTAAACGCCGTCGGGGCGCAGCACGCGCTCGGCGGCGCTCGCGTAGGTGGTGGATGTCAGATGCGCCGGTACGCGCGAGCCGCCGAAGACGTCCGCGATCAGGATGTCCGCGGAGTCGGGGGCGGCGGCTTCGATCCAGGTGCGGGCGTCGGCACAGTGCAGCTCGATGCCGACGCCGCCGGGCACCGGCAGACACTCGCCGATCATGGCCAGCAGACCCTGGTCCGCCTCCACCACGTCCTGCCGCGAACCGGGCCGGGTGGCCGCGACGTAGCGGGGCAGAGTCAGCGCCCCGCCGCCGAGGTGCAGCACGTCCAGGGCGCGCCCCGGTTCCGTGACCGTGTCCAGCACATGCCCGAGGCGCCGCGTGTACTCGAACTCCAGATGCGTCGGCTCGTCCAGGTCGACGTACGACTGGGGTGCCCCGTCCACCGTCAGCAGCCACGCCCGCTCGCGGTCCACGTCGGGCATCAGCTTGGCGGTCCCGTGATCCACGGCCCGCGTCACGGGTATCGGCTCGTCCACGGCTCCATTGTGCGGCACCGGCGACGACGCGAACGGGCGCCCACCATGTCATGGCAGGCGCCCGCGTCGCTGTACCGGCCGGAGGACAGCCGACCAGCTGACCGGGCCGGAGGACAGCCGGCCTGCCTATCGGGCCGGAGGTCAGCCGACCGACGTCACCGTCCCGGCGCCGACCGTCCGGCCGCCCTCGCGGATCGCGAAGCCGAGGCCCGGCTCCAGCGGCACCTCCCGGCCGAGCTCGACCGTCATGGTGACGGTGTCGCCGGGCCGGGCGACCGCCCGCTCGCCGAGGTCGACGTCGCCGACCACGTCCGCGGTGCGGATGTAGAACTGCGGCCGGTACCCGGTGGAGACCGCTGTCGTACGGCCGCCCTCGCGCGTCGACAGGACGTACACCTGCGCCGTGAAACGGCTGCTGGGTACGACACTGCCGGGCGCGGCGACGATGTGCCCGCGACGGACCGCGTCGCGGGGCACACCGCGCAGCAGAAGCGCCACGTTGTCGCCGGCCTGCGCCTCCTCCATGGGCTTGCCGAAGGTCTCCAGGCCGGTGACCACCGTGTCGACGCCGGCGCCGAGCACCTCGACGCGGTCGCCGACGTGGATCGTGCCGCGCTCCACGGCACCGGTGACGACCGTTCCGCGTCCGGTGATGGTGAGCACGTTCTCGACGGGCATAAGGAACGGCGCGTCGAGATAGCGCTCGGGCATCGGCACGTAGGTGTCCACCGCGTCGAGCAGCGCGTCGATCGCCGCCGTCCACCGGGGGTCCCCCTCAAGGGCCTTGAGGCCGGACACCCGCACGACGGGAACCGAGTCGCCCCCGTAGCCCTGCGCGGAGAGCAGCTCGCGGACCTCCAACTCCACGAGGTCGGCGAGCTCCTCGTCCCCCGCGTCGGCCTTGTTGAGGGCGACGACGATGTGGTCGACGCCCACCTGCCGGGCGAGCAGCACGTGTTCGGCGGTCTGCGGCATGATCCCGTCCAGCGCGGACACGACGAGGATCGCCCCGTCGAGCTGGGCCGCGCCCGTGACCATGTTCTTGACGTAGTCGGCGTGGCCCGGCATGTCCACGTGCGCGTAGTGCCGGGTGTCGGTCTCGTACTCGACGTGCGCGATGTTGATGGTGATGCCGCGGGCGGCCTCCTCCGGCGCGCGGTCGATCCGGTCGAACGGGACGAAGGTGCCGGAGCCGCGCTCGGCGAGGACCTTGGTGATGGCTGCGGTCAGGGTGGTCTTGCCGTGGTCGACGTGACCCATGGTGCCGATGTTCAGGTGCGGTTTGGTGCGCACGTAAGCCGTCTTGGGCATGGCTGTACCTCGAAGCCTCTTCAGTGTCAGCGGAGCTGAGTGATGGCCCCGGCGCGTACGGGCCGGGACGGGGACCCCCAGGAGTTACCGACCCTCCCCCTGCGGGGTCCGCCGGACAATCCGGGAAGGGTCAGCTTCGGGCGCCGTCGACGGCTGCCGTGATGATCGGGACGGCAGCCTTCGGCGCACCCGCGACTGCGGATGCTGCGAGGAGGAAGGCGTACCGGAACATGAGGAGATCATTGCCGACGCGTCTGCCCACGTCGAATGGTTTTCGGTGCCCTGTGGACCGGTGTGGTGCGGGTGGTGGGGGTAGTGCGGGTGGTGCGCGTGGTGCGCGTGGTGCAGTCAGTGCGAGCGGCGCGTCGGGAGCCCGCAGGGTCCGGGGGCGTCCGTGGTCTCAGGGTCGCAGGCCTCAGGGCCTCAGGGGCTCAGGGGCTCAGGGGCTCAGGGGCTCAGGGGCTCAGGGGCTCAGGGGCTCAGGGGCTCAGGGGCTCAGGGGCTGATGTTCTTGAGGGCCTCGCGCACGGACAGCGGCGCGAGCCTCGCCCGCTCCGCGGCGACGAAGTCCCGTACCGCCCGCGGGTCGGTCTTGGCGTATTCGCGCAGACACCATCCGATGGCCTTGCGGATGAAGAAATCGGGATGGCCCGACTGGCGCACGCAGTACGCGAAGAGGCGCCCTGTGTCGGTGGCCTCCTTGTGGCGGAGCTGATGGAGCAGCGCCGTACGGGCGACCCACAGATCGTCGTCCTCGATCCAGGCGTCCATGGCGGTGCGCAGTCGCGGGTCGGCGGCCACCAGGCCTCCCACCACATGCGCGGCGAGCGCGTCGACCGTGTCCCACCAGGAGACGGTGGAGACCAGGTGCCGGGCGACCGGCAGGAACCCCGACGACAGGCGCGCCACGTGGCGGCGCAGGTAGTCGACGGCGAAGTACTGGTACTCGCGTTCCGGCAGCCGCCAGCAGCGCAGCGCGAGCGCCGTGCAGTCCGCCTCCTCGGGACGGGCGGTGTCCAGGAGCACGGTGCGGGACAGGGCGCGGCGCTCGGGGGTCGTCAGTCCGAGGAACGGGGCGATGTCCTTCATGTACGCGCGCATCGACGCGGCCCGGTGAGGGTCGGCGGCCGCCGGGTAGACGGTCGTGAGCCGTTCCAGAACGGTGTCCGCGAGGACGCTGTCCGGCACCTCGAACCGCGCACCTGACGTTCCGGAAGCTGTGACGCCCATGAGACGAACCATACGGCGATCACACACATGCGTCGGCTAGTGTCACCGGATGCTCGATGCCACCACCCGCTCTGGGGGCACCGCCACGGCCACTCCCCAGGCCGCCGCCACGGAGCTCACCGTCGCCACCGACCTGGTCGTCGCCTCGGAGATCACCGTCGCCGCACCCGCGGTCCCGACCGCCGCACGCACCGGCCCGGGCGCCCGCTGCCTGAGAGCGCTGCTCTCGCCGTGGTCGCGGCTCTCCCTGCTGGTCGTGCTGCTCGCGGCCGCCGCGTCGAGCGTGCTGCTCTTCGACCCGCAGCGGCTGCTCGCCGACGGCTGGCCACCCCAGCTCGGCGGCGCCGCGGCGGCCGTCGCGTTCGCCGTGGCGTACGGGCTGTGCACGGTCGCCTTCATGCCCCGACCCCTGCTCAACCTGGCGGCCGGCGCCCTGTTCGGCTCTCAACTGGGCCTGGGCACCGCGCTGGTGGGCACGGTGCTCGGCGCCGGTGTCGCCTTCGGGCTCGGCCGGATCCTCGGACAGGCCGCGCTGCGGTCGCTGCTGCGGGCCCGCTGGCTGAAGGCGGCGGACGGTCAGCTCAGCCGGCACGGCTTCCGCTCGATGATGGTGGCCCGGCTGTTCCCCGGCGTGCCGTTCTGGGCCGCCAACTACTGCGCGGCCGTCTCCCGCATGGGCTGGCTGCCCTTCCTGGTCGCGACGGCGCTCGGCTCGATCCCGAACACCGCCGCGTACGCCGTCGCCGGGGCCCGCGCGTCTTCCCCAACGTCCCCGGCCTTCCTGATCGCGATGGCCTTGATCACGGTCCCCGCCGTGGTCGGAACGGTGGTGGCCTGGCGCAAGCGCCACCACCTGCGCGGTCACTGAGGCCCGGCAGCGCCACGGCCGCACAGCCCAGGATCTCCGGCCGCTACAGACGCGAGGCTTCCGGGATCCGCGGCCGCCACGGACGCACGGCCTCCAAGATCTGCGGGCGCCACGGACGCACGCCTCCAGAATGGTGCGGCCGCTACGGGCGCACGGCCTCCAGGATCATCGCGTTGGCCAGTCCGCCCGCCTCGCACATCGTCTGCAGCGCGTAGCGGGCCCCGCGGGCGCGCATCGCGTGGACGAGGGTCGTGGTGAGCCGGGTGCCGCTCGCGCCCAGCGGGTGGCCTATCGCGATGGCCCCGCCGTGCACGTTGACCTTGGCCAGGTCGGCGCCCGTCTCCTGCTGCCAGGCCAGGACGACGGCGGCGAAGGCCTCGTTCACCTCGAAGAGGTCGATGTCGCCGAGGTCCAGCCCGGCCTTGCGCAGCACCTTCTCGGTGGCGGGGATGACGCCTGTGAGCATCAGCAGCGGGTCGGATCCGGTGACCGCGAAGCTGTGCAGCCGGGCGATGGGCCGCAGTCCGAGGCGGGCGGCGGTCTCGCTCGACGTGATGAGCACGGCGGACGCGCCGTCGTTGACCGGGCTCGCGTTCCCGGCCGTGACCGACCAGTCGATCTGCGGGAAGCGCTCGGCGAAGCCCGGGTCGTAGTACGCGGGCTTCAGCCCGGCGAGTATCTCGGGGGTGCTGCCCGGGCGGACGCTCTCGTCCCGGCTGACGCCCTCCGGGGGCGCGACCTCGGCGTCGAACAGACCGCCGCTCCACGCCAGTGCCGCCTTCTGGTGCGAGCCGACGGCGAAGGTGTCCATCCGCTCGCGGGTGATGCCCCACTTGGCGGCGATGAGCTCGGCACTGATGCCCTGCGGCACCAGACCCTCCGGGTAGCGCTCGGCGACCCCTGGCCCGAAGGGGTCCGCGCCCGCCGGCACGTTGGACCACATCGGCACCCGACTCATCGATTCCACACCGCAGGCCACGACCATGTCGTACGCCCCCGACATGACGCCCTGCGCGGCGAAGTGCACGGCCTGCTGCGAGGAGCCGCACTGGCGGTCCACCGTGGTCGCCGGGACCGCCTCGGGGAAACCCGCGGAGAGCACGGCGTACCGGGTGGTGTTCATGGCCTGCTCGCCGACCTGGTCGACGGTGCCGCCGATGACGTCGTCGATCAGCGCCGGGTCGATCCCAGAGCGCTCGACGAGCGCGCGGAGCGTGTGGGCGAGGAGTTCCACGGGGTGGACGTGGGCGAGGGAGCCGTTCGGCTTGCCCTTGCCCACGGGGGTGCGTACGGCTTCGACGATCACGGCGTCACGCATGGGATGCCTCTCAGGTCTCTGAGGTCGGGGAACCGGCGACCGGGCGGGTCCGGCCTTCGAACCCAGTGAGTTTGATTTCCCAACCCACCAAGTGACCCAAGAGTAACCCAGTGAGTTGGAACATCCAACCCACCCTCGTAGACTGACGGCATGAAGGACCCCCGCCCCTGCTCGATCGCCGCGACACTCGCCCTCGTCGGCGAGAAGTACTCCCTGCTGGTCCTGCGCGAGGTGTCGCTCGGCGCCACACGCTTCGACCAGCTCGTACGCAACACCGGCGCCCCTCGCGACGTGCTGACGACCCGGCTGAAGCGCCTCGTCGACGCCGGGCTGCTGGAGAAGGCGGAGTACAGCGACCGCCCCAAGCGCTACGAGTACCGGCCCACGCAGGCAGGTCTGGAGCTGCAACCCGTCCTGCTGACGCTCATGGCCTGGGGCGACCGGCACCTCCAGGAGGGCGGCTTCCGGCCCATGGTGCTGGAGCACACCTGTGGCCACGAGCTGGTCCCCCAGGTGGTCTGCCAGGAATGCGGAGAGCAAGTCGAACACGAGGCCCTCACCGCCCACCCCCAGGCCCCGGGCTGGACGGTGACGGGACCCGTGGCGGCGTAATCGCCGACACGGGGACGCGGACGCGGACGCGGAGACGGGCGCCGCAGGCGGCAGGCGGCAGGCGGCAGGCGGCAGGCGGCAGGCGGCAGGCCGCAGGCCGCAGGCGGCAGGCGGCAGGCGGCAGGCGGCAGGCGGCAGGCGGCAGGCGGCAGGCGGCAGGCGGCAGGCGGCAGGCGATGGTACGACCTAGTCGGCCGTCTCGTAGACATCGAGCCGTCCGCACATTCCGAACCGGCCCCGCGCGGAAGGCCGTTCGGCTCGCACGACGGCGGCGGCGAGATGTGACCCGTCTCCCCGCTCCAGCCGGTCGAGCTGGTCCCCCGTCGCCGCGGCGGCGGCCTCGGCGCCGCGCCGCCACCGTTCGCGCCACTCCGTGAGGCGTGGCCGCACCAGGGCCGCGGCGGCCCGGTGGAACGCCGCGAGCGGCGCGGGTCCGTCCGCGTCGCGCAACGCGCGATACCCCTCCAGGGCGAGATCGCGCCGGGCACGGGCGAAGCGCGCCTGCTCCCCCTCGGGGGCGTCCGCCGGGACGACGGTGGCCGCCGCGTAGGTCCCTGGATCGGTCAGGTACTCCGGGGGCAGGGTGATGACCGCGTCGCCCGCCTCCGGCAGGCCGCTGTTCTGCATGAGCACGGTGATGCGCAGATCCTGCCCGTTGACGAGGCGGTGGATCGTGCCCGGGGTGAACCAGGCGACCGTGCCGGGCACGAGCGGCGTCACCTCGTACCCCGATGCCGTGAGCGTCTGGACCGAGCCGCGTCCGCCGGTGACGACGTACGCCTCCGAACAGGTCAGGTGGAGATGGGGAGTTCCGCCGCACACACCATCAGCTGCGGGCCAGTCGTACACCCGCAGATGCGACACGGCGACGGCTCCCGGGAGCCCGGGGAAGCCAGGAGTCGCTGCACTCACCAGGGGTGCTCCGCCAGATACTTGACGACGTCCTCGCGTTCCCAGGCCCCTTCGGCGACGACGACCCGGTAGCGGCGGGTGAGGGTGTCGCCGGGCGCGAGTTCCAGTTCGTCGAAGAAGGCCAGGGACGGGGCGACAGCGGCGAAGGGTTCGTTGCGTACGAACCAGTGGGCCGGGTGGGCGCCCCGCGACCCGGTGTGGTCGTTCTCGGGCGCGTGCGCGAAGACGAGGGTGGCGTGACCGTCGGAGCCGTCGTGCTCAGCCGAGTACGCGAGCCAGGGTGCCTGGCGCCCCATCAGCCCGGGTCCTTCGGAGTCAGGTCCGATGACCAGCCCGTCCCGGAAGGCGCGCGGTCCGCGCCAGAACAGGCCCGTATAGCCGGCCATCTCGCGCCCCGCGGTCATCGGACTGCCGAAGCGCAGGGGCTCCTCGCGGCGGTTGGTGATCGCGGAGCTCCAGGTCAGCTCCCAGGAGCCCGCCCCGGGATCGACGTCGTGGACCTCGACGCGGCGCCGCTCGTCGGCCCACAGCTCGCCGTCGTACGGATGCCAGGTGAGCCGTTCGGCGATGACCGCGCCACCGCCGTCCGCGGCGACCTCGTCGAAGGCGACGTGCGCCATCGACCCGACACGCTCCGGGAGTTCGAGATATCCCTGTCCGTGGACGTAGGTGTTGCCGCCCCACAGGTTCTGTCCGGAGAGATGCGAGGCCGTCATCTGGAGGCCCTTGTGCCAGCGGTGGTCGTTCGGGCGGTAGTCCGTGACGACGTTGCCGGCCAGCGTCCGCAGCGGATGCAGATACGGCTTCGGTGACTCCCAGGCGGCCTCGGGTCGGTAGACGTAGTTCAACAGCTCGACGCCGGTGGAGACTTCATTGATCGCGATGCGCTCCCCGTGCGTGTGGACGATCCGCAGGCCGGACTCCGGCTGCTCGCTCATGCCCGGACCTCCGCACCTGCCGCTGCGGGCGCCTCGGGCACCTCGGGCACCTCGGGCACCTCGGGCGCCGCCGACTCGGGCCCGGCGGGTGCCCAGCCGGGCGCGCCGCCGTGCAGTGCCGTGTAGTACGGGTCTCCCGGACCGATCTCCCCCGCGCGGACGGTCGTGTCCGTGAACGCCGACTTGTAGAGCGCGGTGATCAGTTCCAGGCTGGTCCGCCCGTCGGCACCGCTGCTGCGCGGCCGTTCGCCCGCCCGCATGCTCGCGACGAGCTCCCGTAGCTGCGCGAGGTGCGAACTGGGCACGTCCGCGCCGAAATCCCGCCAGGCCGCGACGTCCGCCTCCGGGACATCGGGCACGGGAGTGATCCGCCAGTCGTCGTTGCTGTGGCCGTACAGATGGGTCAGCTCGACGGTGGCGCGCTCGCAGTCGACGCGGATGCGGCTGACCTCGTCGGGACTCAGCACACTGTTGACGACGGTCGCCAGGGCGCCGTTCGCGAAGCGGACCAGGGCGGTCGAGACGTCCTCCGTCTCCACGTCGTGCACCAGACGACCGGTCATCGCGCGCACCTCGGTCCACGGCCCCAGCAGGTCCAACAGCAGATCCATCTGGTGGATGCCGTGTCCCATCGCGGGCCCGCCGCCCTCGGTCGCCCAGCGGCCGCGCCAGGGGACGGCGTAGTAGTCGGCGTTGCGGTACCAGGTGGTCTGGCAGTGCGCGACGAGCGGCCGGCCCATCGCCCGCTCCGCGATCAGGCGCCGAACATGCCGGGCGCCCGAGCCGAAGCGGTGCTGGAAGACGATCGCGGCGTACGGCCCGCCGTCCGTGCCCTCAGCGGCCTCGACGGCGTCGAAGTCGGCGAGCGTCGGCACGGGCGGCTTCTCGCACCACACCCACGCGCCCGCCCGCAACGCGGCGACGGACTGCTCCCGGTGGAGGGTGGGCGGGGTGCAGACGGCGACCAGATCGGGCCGCTGTTCCCCGAGCATCCGGTCCAGATCGGTGTACGCGTGTGGAATGCCCGCCTCGGCGCAGAACTCCCGGACCGCGCCCTCGGCGATGTCCACCGCGGCGACGATCTCCGTCTCGCCCTCCTCCGCGAGCCGGGCGAGTGCGGGGTGATGACTCCCGCGCGCGATGGCGCCCGCGCCGACGACGGCGACTCTGATGCGACGACCGTCGAGAGGGGTGTTCGCGGCGCGGCTCGTAGCGGCCTGGGGGGCTGTTGCGGTACGGGACAGGGTCATCTACCTGATCAGCGCTCCATCGGACGTGATGTCAGACGTCGGCCAGCGCATGGCTCCACCGGACGGACGCGTATCGCCGAACGGACGCGAACGGTGGCAGCAAGCGCTTTCCCTGCCGCTGCAACGTAAGCGGCGGCCGGGCGGCCGGTCAACACCCCGGTCACCGTGCCATCAGGCGACATCGCACCTCGACCGAACCTGGACGGCACCCGGTCCCTGCCCGAAACCGGATCGCACCCGGTCCCTGAACGGACCCGGATCACACCTGCCCGTGACCGGACCCGGATCTGCGCCTGCCCCTGCCCCTGCCCCTGCCCCTGCCCGAGCTCGGATCTGGGCCGGGCCGAGCCTGGATCGGAATCGGGCCGAGCCTGGACCTGACCGGGACCGAGCCCGGATCGGAATCGGGCCGGCGACCGACCACCACGGTTGGACGATCACCTGGGGCAACGACGCCGGGCACCAAGACGGGCACCGTGGTCGTACGCACACGGCACATGTACGTGGAGGTCGACACCAGCGGCACGGAGTGGGCGCTTCGGGTCGCATGGCGGGCGAGGACGTCAGCGTGCGGATCCGGCGGGCCGAACACGTCGGCTGCGGTCGGACGGCTGCTCACGTCGTCTCCTCTCGCGTGGCGGTGGCCCGTTCGCGGTCTCCGTCGGGCCGGTCCTCGTCGCCCGGGATGACGCGGACCTTCCCGCCGGAGCCGGGATCGACCAAGCGGATTTCGACGAGCGGGGATCGAAGGCGCCGTAGGCCGTCTGGCCGAACACTTCTGCGGACTGCGCCGGGGCGTCTTAGCGTGGTCTCCCCGACTGGAGGTGGAGCATGCCGAAGGAGCCGATGCTGGGTCGCTTGGGCACTGAAGCGCGCAGTGTGAAGTTTCCCGACGGCAGCCGCGGGATCATCCTCGTGAAGGCGGGTATCCCGCAGGACGAGGCTGATGCGCTCGCGGCGCGGGTCTGGGCGGAGAGGGCGGAGCCGCGCGGGCCGAACGGTTGAGCCCGCGACAGAACCTCAGCCCCCGGAGCGCTCCCGGGGGCTTTCGAGTGTGCGCTCGACGCTGTCTCGCATGGTTGCGGACAGGGACGGGTCCGCGCGGTTCCCCATCGCTTCGCCGCCCGAGGATCCGCTCGACCACGACTCCGGGAGGTGCCCGGTCCGACACGTCCGCGGTCATCCACGGCAAGCGGGTCCGGCAGACCGAGCGGTGCGACCCACCCTCGGCCCTCTCCTTCGTCGGCTTCCTCCGGCGGCTTCCTCCGGCGGCCTTCGAAGGCTGGACGAAAGCGGGACGAAGGCGACGGCGTCGGGCCAGTGATCACGCCCGCCGATCCACTCGGCGGGTGCACCTCCCGGGACGTTCTCGCAGAACGGGGCCCGCCGGTTCGGCCAAGGTGTTCCCCATCCGTTCCGCGCAGCTCGCGCCAGTCCCGTGAGCGTTTCCGTCCATCCGGTCGATGCGGCGCCGTCCACGACAACTGAGGCCGCTGGAAAGGGAGTTCGGCGCGCAACTGAGCATCGGCCGGATTCGCGTGACGAAGCGCATACGGCTTGAGTAGCGGCCCGGTAGCGCAGTGTCAGTCCTTGCGCCTAGGCTGGTGCGCATGTCCCCCGATGTCACTCCGCCTGGTTCCGTGCGGTCTGCCGCCGCGCTGAACGAACAGATCCGCTCCCTGTGGACGCGGACAGGCGGCTCCCTGTCCGCACAGGAGCGGGCGGAGTACGAGTTGTTGGTGGTGAAGTGGGCCGAGGCGATACGCGGCGAGATCATCGAGGCGGCGTAGGACCGTTCGCGATTCCGGCGCGCACCGGCTCACCGCCCGCCGGACACCCGTAGCACCGCCCCCGTCGTGTACGACGCTTCGGGCGACATCAACCACGCGATGGCCGCGGCAATTTCCTTCGCGCCGCCGACGCGGCGCAGTGGAATCGACGAGGCGGCACGTTCGGCGCGGCCCGGGTCACCCATGGTCGCGTGCATCTCGGTGTCGATCATGCCGGGCGCGACGGCGTTGACCCGGATGCCGTCGGGGCCGAGTTCCTTGGCCAGTCCCGTGGTCAGCGCGTCGACGGCCGCCTTGCTCGCCGCGTAGTGCACGAATTCGCCGGGACTGCCGAGCGTGGCGGCCGCCGAGGACACATTCACGATGGCGCCGCCTCCCAGGGCGGCCATGGACCGGGCGGCGCGACGCGAACACAGGAGCGTGCCGAGCAGGTTGACTTCGATCACGCGTCGCAGATCCGCGGGGTCGGCGTCCGCGAGCCGCCCGAGCGGTCCGGTCACCCCGGCGTTGTTCACCAGCCCCGTCACCTGCCCCAACAGGTCCGCGGCCGTGTCGAAGAGCCGCTCGACGTCGGTCTCGTCGGAGGTGTCCACCCGTACCGTGGCGCAGCGTGCCCCGGCAGCGCGGACGGCGGTCGCGGTCCGCTCTGCGGCCTCGCCGTCGCTCACGTAACCGACGACGACGTCGTGCCCGTCCGCCGCCAGGCGTGTACAGGTCGCGGCGCCGATCCCCCGGCTGCCACCCGTGACGATCGTGACAGGGCGCGCCATAAGAGCCTCCTGGAGTGGCGGACGGGTCACCGACGCATGAGCGGGGGTGATCGACAGGGGTGGGAACCCCTCCCGATCGGATCCCCGTGGACAGGTCGTCCACGGTCGATCATGGATCCCCAACGATCTCAGATCCGCGCCGGCCTCGGCATGACGTCTCGGACTTCCAAGAGCGGCTCGCCCGCGTACGGGTTCCGCCTCACCCCACGAGACCGCCCGGACCGCCCGGACCGCCCGGACCGTGCTGACCGATGCCGAATCGAACCCTGCCGGACACCGAATATCCCCGCACAGCCTCTTGGCGTGGCAAGCGCTGTGGCCAACACTGAGCCGATGACGCAGCGTGTGGAGCTCGCGACCGTGCTGGACCGGTTCGCCGTGGACGAGATCGTCACCGCGTACGCGGTGGCAGTGGACGACGGCGACTGGGAGGCGTACCGGGGGCTGTTCACGCCGAAAGGCCGCGCCGACTACCGCTCGGCCGGCGGCGTCGAGGGCGACGCCGACAACGTCGCCGGGTGGCTTTCGCAGAGTCTGGAACTGTTCGCGATGCGCCAGCATCTGATCGTCAACCGTCGTGTGCGGTTCGGCGTCCTGGATCAGGACACCGGCGACACGGCCGAGGTACAGGCGGACTACATCAATCCGATGCGGTTCGCCGGGCAGGACGGCGATTCCACCACGCCCGACCTCGTGTGCGGCGGTCGATACGCCTTCGGCCTGCTGCGAACCGCCGACGGCTGGCGGCTGCGCCAGGTCGTCGTCGAGGAGAAGTGGCGCCGGATGGCACAGCCCCGGCACGCGCCCGCGAACCCCTGAGCCACCCGGTCGACTCCCCCACCGATCCGGCGCGTTCCGGAACCGCCTCCGGGACCGTTCCGGAACCACCTCCAGGACTTGGGGCGCTTCCCTGCCGACGCGCCCCCTCCCGATCTCCGTGCCCCCTGTCGGAGATCGCCGCCGACGCGCACACTGGAGAGACCTCGGGGCAGGGAGGCGAAGGATGAAAAGGCCCGACCGTGCGTTCGGCCCATGGCTGGTCTCCCCCTGGCGGCGCGGTGTCGTCGCCGCGCTGGCGGGCGCGCTGCCCGTGTTCGCCTTCCCCGCCCCGTCCTGGTGGTGGTTCGCGTACGTGGCGCTGGTGCCCTGGATCCTGCTGGCCCGCTCGGCCCCCACGGGCAGGCGTGCCGCGTACGACGGCTGGCTCGGCGGGTTCGGTTTCATACTGGCCGTACACCACTGGCTGCTGCCGAGCCTGAATGTCTTCACGGTGGTCATAGCGGCACTGCTCGGCGCGCTGTGGGCCCCGTGGGGCTGGCTCGTCCGGCGGTTCCTGGCCGGGGTGCCGTCACCGGGCCAGGTCGGCGCCGCCCTCCTCGTCCTGCCGTCGGGGTGGCTGATGGTCGAACTCGTCCGGTCCTGGCAGGGCTTGGGCGGTCCCTGGGGTCTACTCGGATCGAGCCAGTGGCAGGTGGAGCCCGCGCTGCGGCTGGCCTCGGTCGGCGGGGTGTGGCTGCTCAGCTTCCTGGTGGTGGCGGTCAACGTCGCGGTCGCCGTGCTGGTCTCGGTGCGTGAATCCCGAATGCCCGCAGTGGCCGGACTGGTCGCGACGGCCGCCGCCACCTCGGCGGCCTGGGCGTGGTCGCCGCGCCCGGAGGTCGACGGCCGGGTGCGGATCGCGGTCGTGCAGCCCGGTGTCGTGGACGGCAGCACGAGCGGCGACAAGCGCTTCGCGCGCGAGGAGGCGCTGACCCGGGAACTCGCGGGGCAGGGCGCCGACCTGGTCGTCTGGGGCGAGAGCAGTGTCGGCTTCGACCTGGCCGACCGGCCCGATCTGGCGCACCGCATCGCGACGCTGTCCCACGAGGTCGGCGCCGACATCCTGGTCAACGTCGACGCGCACCGCTCCGACCGGCCCGGCATCTACAAGAGCTCGGTCCTGGTGGGGCCGCACGGTCCGACCGGCGACCGCTACGACAAGATGCGGCTGGTCCCCTTCGGCGAGTACGTTCCCGCGCGCTCCCTGCTCGGCTGGGCCACCTCCGTCGGCAAGGCCGCGGGCGAGGACCGCCGTCGGGGCACCGAGCAGGTGGTGATGAACGTCGGGCACGGGCTGCGCGTCGGCCCCATGATCTGCTTCGAGACGGCGTTCCCCGACATGAGCCGCCACCTCGCCCAGGACGGCGCCGAAGTGCTGGTGGCCCAGTCCTCGACGTCGACGTTCCAGCACAGCTGGGCGCCCGAGCAGCATGCCTCTCTCGCCGCGCTGCGCGCCGCCGAGACCGGCCGCTCCATGGTGCACGCGACCCTCACCGGCGTATCCGCCGTCTACGGCCCGAGCGGCGAGCGCATCGGCTCCTGGCTCGGCACCGACGCGAGCAGCGCGATGGTCTACGAGGTGCCGCTGGCCCGGGGTGTCACGCCGTACGTCCGGTTCGGCGACTGGCCGGTGCACGGCGCGCTGCTGGTGATGGCGGCGCTCTGCGTGACGGAGGGCGCGCGCACCTTCAGACTGCGGCGGACCGCTCCTCGACCGCTCGCACCACCCGCTCGCACAACTCGTGAGTCGCCAGCGCGTCCCGGGCGCTGAGCACCTTTCCCGCGCGCACGGCGTCGAGGAACGCGAGGACCGCCTGCTCGATACCGCGCTGTCTGGCCACCGGCACCCAGTCGCCGCGCCGTCGCACGGTCGGCTGCCCCTTGTGGTCGATCACCTCGGCGAGATTGACCACCTGACGCTTGGTGTCCTGGCCCGAGACTTCGAGGATCTCCTCGTTCGAGCCGCTCAGCCGGTTCATCACACCGAGTGCCGTGAATCCGTCTCCGGCGAGCTGGAGCACTACATGGTGCAGCAGCCCGTCCTCGGCACGGGCCCGCACCGTCACGTCGTCGACCGGACCCGGCACCAGGAAGCGCAGGGTGTCGACGACGTGGATGAAGTCGTCGAGGACCATGGTGCGGGGTTCCTCGGGCAGCCCTGTGCGGTTCTTCTGCATCAGGATCAGCTCGCGCGGATGTTCGATGCACTGTGCGTATCCGGGCGCGAGACGCCGGTTGAAGCCGACCGCGAGGCTGACGTTCCGCTCCTCCGCGAGCCGGACCAGCCGCTCCGATTCGGCCAGCTCGTACGCGAGCGGCTTGTCGACGTACGTCGGTACGCCCGCCTCCAGCAGACGCGCGACGATCTCCGGGTGGGCGACGGTGGCCGCGTGCACGAACGCCGCGTCGAGGTCCTGGGCCAGCAGGTCCGCCAGGTCGGTGTGCCGCTGGGCCCGAGGCAGGTGAAGGCTGTCGGCGACCCGGTCGAGCGTGGCGGGCGTCCGCGTCTGCAGATGCAGTTCGATCTCGGGCCGCACTCCGAGCACCGGCAGATACGCCTTCTGCGCGATGTCGCCGAGTCCGATGCAGCCGACCTTCACAAGGGTCTCCTTCAGTCGCCGACGCGGGTCCCGTCGGAAGCATACGGCCGCTGCGGCGGCCGCCCCTCGGCGATTCCGTCGGAGCTCCGCGGGAAAAGCGCCGGCCCCGCCTCGGACAAGGCCGTGATCGCCGTGCCGCTCAGGGCGATCACGGCGCGGTCGCTCTTCCGTTCGTCCGGGCCGCCCCAGAGGGCCTTACGGGCGATGGGGCGCCTTGTCCGGGGTCCCCGGTCCCCCGAGTGGGCGGCCTGGTCGGCGGCCCGTGCCGGTTGGGTGTGGTGGGCCACCCCCGCGGAGGCAGGCCGCCACCCCGGCCGGAACGATGTACCCGGCGTACCCGGCGTACCCGGCGTACCCGGCGTACCCGGCGTACCCGGCGTACCCGGCGTACCCGGCGTACCCGACGTACCCGACGTACCCGACGTACCCGGCGCACCCGGCGCACCCGGCGCACCCGGCGCACCCGGCGCACCCGGCGCACCCGGCGCACCCGGCAGCGTGTCAGCTCACCGATGTTCGTGCCCGCCGGAGGAGCGGAAGGATCACCCGTGCGGGGCATCTTGAACTTCTCCGCTCCCCAATAGCCTTCCGGAACCAGCAGAGTTGCGCGGGTGTATCGAACGACGACGACCGCAACGCTCCTGGTCGCCGTGGCAGTCACCGCCCTCTCCGGCTGTGTGACCGTCCAGCGGCCGCCCGCCTCCGGCTCCCCTTCCGCCCCGTCCGGGCGCGCCGCGCCGCATCCGGACAGCAAAGGGGGGTCCCAGATCGTGCAGGCACCGGCCAGGGAGGCGCTGGAGCGCGTAGGTGCCTCGCACCAGCCCTCACCCGACACGGCGACCCGGCACCGGTCGGCTCCCCCACCGCGGGCGGTGGCACCCCCGGCCCCTCCGCGGCACTACCGCCCGGCCCCGCATCCAGAACCGCGGCACGCGAAACCCCGTGTCGCCGGCCCGCCCGGCGCCCCCGCCATGCCGAAGCGTTCGGACTTGTGCGCCCTCGGCAGGCAGTACGGGGGCTGGAACGTGGGCAGCCCGGAGTCGGTCATCTGTGGGAAGGCGTACGGAAACTGACGGCGCGGTGCGCCCCGGCTCGGGGCGCACGCACACCGGGGACCCGGCGCCCCGTGTCGCGCGCCCGGCACGACAGGGCTCGGGACCGCGCCCCGTGCCCGGCAAGTCGGGGCCCAGGACGGCACCAACTACCGCCCGGCGGGACAACGCTCAAGGCCGCACCACATGCCGCCCCGGCGGGACGAGGCCCAGGACCGCACCAACTGCCACCCCGGCGGGACAAGGCTCAAGGCCCCGCCACCTGCCGCCCCGGCGAGACAGGAGATCAGGGCCGCTGTCTGGGCGGTCCCAGTGTCTCGCCCCCGGGGCCGCCGAAGCGGTCGGGGCGGCCGGCCTCCGCCGAGGTGCCGGTCTCCTGGAGCCTCAGCTCCAGGCGGCCGATCGCCGCGCGGACACCGTCCCCGTATCTGTCGTCCGCGAGGGCGCCGACCGCGCCGCGGGCCCGGCGCAGATGAGTGCGGGCGGCCTCCGAGCGGCCGAGCTTCGCGTAGTCGGCGGCGAGGTTCAGATGCAGCGAGGGGTAGAACGCGCGTACCGCAAGGGACTGATGGGACTCGGCGACCCGGCCGCCGGTGAGCTCCTCGGCCGCCGCCAGAGCCCGCAGGTCCCAGGCGAGTTCGTCCGCGGGGTCGTCCTGGGTGTCGGCCATGTAGTGCGCCAGCGTGCAGCGGTGCAGGGCGTCGCCGCCTTCGCCGATCTCCCCCCACAGACCCAGGAAGCGGCCGCGGGCCTCCTCGCGGTCACCGGCGTGGTGCAGCATGACGGCCTGTCCGATCCGGGTCATCATGGCGTCCGGCGCCGCCTGCTCCTGTTGCTCCGCCACCGCGTCCTCCAGGATCGTCGCTGTCCCTCACGACGCTAACCGGAGCCACTGACAATCCCGCTCAGGCGCCCCCGAACGCCGCTGGGCCAGGCCGGTGACGGTCCCGCCCAGCGGCTCGGCGCTCAGCCCAGGTCCGGGATGCGCCAGTCGATCGGCTCATGGCCCTGGGCCGCCACGGCCTCGTTGATCTGCGTGAACGGACGCGAGCCGAAGAACTTCTTCGCGGACAGCGGCGAGGGGTGCGCCCCCTTCACCACCACATGCCGCTCCTCGTCGATCAGCGGAAGCTTCTTCTGCGCGTAGTTGCCCCACAGCACGAAGACCGCCGGGTCGGGGCGGTCGGCCACCGCGCGGATGACCGCGTCCGTGAACTTCTCCCAGCCCTTGCCCTTGTGCGAGTTCGCCTCGCCGGAGCGCACGGTCAGCACCGCGTTGAGCAGCAGCACGCCCTGCTCGGCCCACGGCATCAGATAGCCGTTGTCCGGGATCGGGGTGCCCAGCTCCTCCTTCATCTCCTTGTAGATGTTCCGCAGTGACGGCGGGGTCTTCACTCCGGGACGGACCGAGAAGCACAGACCGTGCCCCTGCCCCTCGCCGTGGTACGGGTCCTGACCGAGAACCAGTACCTTCACCCGCTCGTACGGCGTGGCGTCGAGCGCGGCGAAGACCTCCTCCCGCGGAGGGTAGACGGGACCCTTCGCGCGCTCCTCCTCGACGAACTCGGTGAGTTCCTTGAAGTAGGGCTGCTGCAGCTCCTCGCCCAGGACGCCGCGCCAGGACTCGGGCAGCATGGCGATATCGGTCACGTCAACTTCCTTCGATGTGCGATGACTTCCAGACCACAGAACCTACCGTCGACCACTGACAATCGGTTCGTGGCCCGCGTCGAGGCCGTATGCCCGGTACCGTGTGCCCCCACGGCGCGCCGCCGACCGGCGACCGGGGTTCTTGCGGCAGCCGGTACCGGGCCCGCTACCAGCTCGGTTTGCGGTCCAGCTCCCACATCGTCATGATCGTCGACGGGTCCAGTGCCCGCTCGCCGCCGGAGATCTCCTCGTTCGCGGCCACGAACTGCCTGCCCTGCCACAGGGGCAGCAGCCGGGCGTCGTCGACGAGGATCTGCTGGGCCTCCTCGAACTCCTTGACCACCGCCCCGCGATCGCTCACACTGCGCGACTCGGGCAGCAGGTTGTCGGTGATCCGCGGGGCCGGATAGGGCGTCCCGAGAGCGTTCTGCTCGCCCACGAAGGGTGCGATGAAGTTGTCGGCGTCAGGGAAGTCGGGGAACCAGCCGCGGCCGAACACCGGGTACTCGCCGCCGCGGTAGCCCGCTTCGTACGTCTTCCAGGGGCGGCTCTTGAGCGTGACGTCGAACAGGCCGGAGCCGTCGAGCTGGCTCTTGAGTTCGCGGAACTCCGGGGCGGTCTCGGAGCCGTAGCGGTCGGTCGTGTACCAAAGGGTGAGCGGGACACGCCCGTTGATGCCCGCGTCGAGCAGGATCTTGCGGGCCTTGGACGGGCTGGGGCTGCCGTACTGGTCGAAGTAGTCGGTGGTGTGCCCGGTCAGGCCCGCGGGGACCATCGAGTAGAGCGGGTCGACGGTGTCCCGGTAGACCTTGTGCGCGATGGCCGACCGGTCGACGATCTGGGCGATCGCCTTGCGGACGGCGGGCTTCCCGGCCCACGGGTCCTTCGGGTTGAAGACCAGGTAACTGATCTCCGTGCCCGCGCCGTCGATGAGCTGGATGTCCTTCTGGGTCCCGTGACCCTGGAGGGCGACGATGTCCGAGGCGGCGAGGCCGCGGTAGGTGACGTCGATCTTCTTGTCCTTCAGGGCCCCGACCAGCTGGGCCGAGTCCTGGAAGTAACGGATCGTCACCGCGCTGTTCTTGCGCTCTGCGAAGCCGTCGTAGTGGTCGTTCCTGACGAGTTCGGCCTGCTTGCCCTCCGTGTAGGAGCGCAGGCTGTAGGGCCCGGAGCCGAAGACCTTGGTGTCCTTGCGCAGGGCGTCGGCGGGGTAGTCGTCGGGGTCGACGATCGACATCGCCGGCGTGGCCAGGACGAACGGGAAGGTGGCGTCCGGCTTGTTGAGGTGGAAGACGATCTCGCGCCTGCCCAGCACCTGGACCCGGTCGAGGCTGCCGAGCAGACCGGCCGGGCCGCCGCGTACCCCGATCCTCCTGATCCGGTCGATGGAGTACTTGACGGCCGACGCGTCGAGGGGGTCCCCGTCGGAGAACTTCATGTCCGGACGCAGTTCGCAGCGGTAGGCGCGATTGGTTCCATCCGTGAACCTGCACTTCTCGGCGGCGTCGGGCTGCGGCGTGACCGAGCCGGTCGGATAGCCCAGCAGCGTCTGGTAGATGTTGCGGAACAACTCCCACGAGCCGTCCCAGGAAGCGGCCGGGTCCAGGGTGCTGGGGGCGCTCGTGGTGCCCACCACGATCGGCCCCTTGTCGGCCGGCGATCCCGAGGAGAGAACGCCGCACCCGGCCACCAGGGTTATGGACGTGATCGCCGCCAACTGTCGCAGGCATCGGTTCCGGTTGAACACGCGCACGCTCCTCGATCCGCCGTACCAAGGGTCGGGAGACCATACCGCAGTGCCCCGCCGGGGGAACCGTGTTCCCGGCAGGGCACTTGATCAGCACGTTTGTGACTACGTTGTCAGAGTTCTGTGAAAGCGTCGACGCTCCGAAAATCCGACCCCGCGTCGCTCGGCGCGGGCAGGCTGCTTGTCGACTACCGACAAAAGGCCGGTCGGACGTTCCCCGCGCGCGGGGAACGTCCGACCGGCCCTCATGTCATTCGACTCCGGCGTTGAGGAACATCCCGCCGTCGACCACGAGCGTCTGACCGGTGACCCAGTCCGACTGCCGCGAGGTCAGGAACGCGGCGGCTCCGCCGATGTCGGAGGGCACGCCGAGCCGGCCGAGCGGGTAGGCCGCGGCGGCCTCCGCCTCACGGCCCTCGTAGAGTGCGGCCGCAAACCTCGTCTTCACCACGGCGGGCGCGATGGCGTTGACCCGCACCTTGGGCGCGAACTCGTGCGCCAGCTGCACGGTCAGGTTGATCATCGCGGCCTTGCTGATGCCGTAGGCGCCGATGAACGGCGAGGGCGCGAGGCCGGCGACCGAGGCGATGTTGACGATCGCGCCGCCGTTCTCGCTCTGCCAGGCCTTCCAGGTCTGCTGGGCGAAGCCGAGCGCGGAGACGACGTTGGTCTCGAAGACCTTGCGCGCGACATTGAGGTCCAGCTCGGCGATCGGCCCGAACACCGGGTTCGTACCGGCGTTGTTGACCAGGAAGTCGACGCGGCCGAAGGCCTCCATCGTGCGCTCCACGGCGACGGCCTGGTGGGCCTCGTCGTGAGCCTTGCCGGCCACGGCGATGACGCGGTCGGCGCCGAGCGTCTCGACGGCCTCCTTGAGGGCGTCCTCGTTGCGGCCGGTGATGCAGACCCGGTCGCCGCGGGCGACCAGGGCCTCCGCGACGCCGTAGCCGATGCCGCGGCTCGCGCCCGTGATGAGCGCGACCTTGCCCGAGAGTTCGGGGAGCGTTGTCATGTGCGTTTCCCCCGTGCCTAGTTGAGCGGTCCGCCGGCCACGTACAGCACCTGGCCGGAGACGAATCCGGCGGCCTCGCCGGTGAAGAAGGCGATGCTGTTGGCGATGTCGTCGGGGTTGCCGACGCGCTGCACGGGGATCTGGGTGGCGGCCGCGGCCTGGAAGTCGTCGAAGTCCATCCCGACGCGGGCGGCGGTGGCGGCGGTCATGTCGGTGACGATGAAGCCGGGCGCCACGGCGTTCGCGGTCACGCCGAACTTGCCGAGCTCGATGGCCAGGGTCTTGGTGAGGCCCTGGAGACCGGCCTTGGCGGTGGAGTAGTTGGCCTGGCCGCGGTTGCCCAGCGCCGAGGACGAGGACAGGTTGACGATACGGCCGAACTTGGCGTCGACCATGTGCTTCTGGCAGGCCTTCGCCATCAGGAAGGCGCCGCGCAGGTGCACGTTCATGACGGTGTCCCAGTCGGACGCGCTCATCTTGAACAGCAGGTTGTCGCGGAGGACGCCCGCGTTGTTCACCAGGATGGTCGGCGCGCCCAGCTCCTCGGCGATCCGTGCGACGGCGGCCTCCACCTGGGCCTCGTCGGAGACGTCGCAGCCGACCGCGAGGGCCCTGCCGCCGGCCGCGGTGATCTTCTCCACGGTGTCCTTGCACGCGGCCTCGTCGAGGTCGATCACCGCGACGGCGCGGCCCTCCGCGGCCAGTCGTACGGCGGTCGCGGCGCCGATGCCGCGCGCGGCACCGGTGACTACGGCGACACGCTGCTCAGTGGTGGACATTGCTGGTTCTCCTCGCCCTTGGAAAAGCCGGCCCAAGCCCGGCCAAGCTGTCTCGACACCCTTGCGGAGTCTTCGGAGGTCCCGGAAGACCCGCGGCTCACACGGTACGCCCGTCCAGTGAGCGACCGCTTAGTACCTTCAGCAGACGTGACGCTAGAAGCCCTGGCACCCGGTGTCAACGGCACACCGCGCGCATGTGATCCATTACCTGACCAGGAGCTGGAGCAACCGCTCCGTCTCGGCCTGCGGATCGGCGGTCAGGCCGGTGTGCACGGGACCCGGCTGGACCACCGTCGAGCGCGGCGCGATCAGCCAGCGAAAACGTCGTCCGGCGTCGTCGTTCGCCGCTTGACCAGCGGCATTTCCTCCGGCGCAGACACCTTCGACAGCGCGCAGCGCGGCCCGTACGCCCACCACGTCCGCGTCCGGGTCGAGCGCGAACAGCTTGTTCTCGTCCAGCTGGGTACGGGCCGCGACGAACGAGTGGGCGCGGCAGTACACCAGCACGCCCGCGTTGAAGCACTCGCCGCGCTCGACCCGCGGCACCACGCGCAGCAGCGCGTACTCGAAGACGTCCCGCTCGCTCACCTGTCCCCCTTGATGCCGTCGATGCCGTCGAGGCCCTTGATCCGCTCGTGGATGACGCCGGCGCGTGCCAGCAGCGGCCGTGCGTAGGCGCGCCGCAGCGCCTCCACCGAGTCGAAGCCGGGCTCGCCCGCCAGCCAGGCCTCGGGGATCTCGGCGGTGACCTCGGCAAGCAGGTCCTCGGTGACCAGTGGGGCCAGCTCGGCGGCGGCCGAGGCGATGTCCGGCCCGAAGGGGGCGAGCGCGTGGTCGGAGATGTCGTACGGCTTGGCGGCGGAAGCTTCCGCGCCGGGCCAGTGGTGATGCCAGATCATCGTGGCGCCGTGGTCGATGAGCCACAGGTCGCCCTGCCACATCAGCAGGTTGGGGTTGCGCCAGGAGCGGTCGACGTTGTTGACCAGCGCGTCGAACCAGACGATCCGGCCGGCGTCCTCGGCGCTCACCTCGAAGGCGAGCGGGTCGAAGCCGATGGCGCGGGAGAGGAAGTCCATCCCGAGGTTCGGGCCGCCGCTCGACTTCAGCAGGTCCTGGACCTCCTGGTCCGGTTCGCCGAGCCCGAGGACCGGGTCGAGGCCGATCGTCACCAGGCCGGGCACCCGCAGGCCGAGCCGGCGGGCGAGTTCACCGCAGACGACCTCCGCGACGAGCGTCTTGCGCCCCTGTCCGGCGCCGGTGAACTTCATGACGTACGTCCCGAGGTCGTCGGCCTCGACGAGTCCCGGCAGCGAGCCGCCCTCACGCAAGGGCGTGATGTAGCGGGTGGCGTTCACTTCCTTGAGCATCGCCCCAGGTTACTGGGATGGTCCCGCCCGACGGACGCAACCCGGGGGCGGCGGCCGGAGCGTTCCCCGGGATCTGCGGCCGCGGCGGATCGTGATCGCGGCGGCTCGGCTGTCGGAACGCTGTCGATCCGGTCAAGAAGTCTCCATTCCCTGAACAGCGCGCACGGCCGGACCGTACCTCTGAGCAGATCCAGATCATGTCCGCTGAAGGGAAAGCCAGCATGACCAGCGAATCGCTTCACCCCGCACAGGCACCGGCCCGGCGCACCGTCGTGGCGGCGGTCGGCGCGACAGGGCTCGCCGTCGCGCTGACCGCGTGCGGGGCGGACGACAAGGCCTCCAACACCGTGGGCTCCGGCAACGGCGCGAGCGGCGGGACCTCGGGCGGCGGTGACAACGGCGCCGCCGGGAACGCGGCCGGCACGGAACTCGCCAAGACCGGCGACATCCCGGAGGGCGGTGGCAAGGTCTTCGCCGACAAGGGCGTCGTGGTGACCCAGCCGACGGCGGGCACCTTCAAGGCCTTCTCGTCCAAGTGCACCCACCAGGGCTGTGCGGTCAAGGACATCTCGAACGGTGTCATCACCTGTCCCTGCCACAACAGCCAGTTCTCCGCGACCGACGGAAGTGTGAAGAAGGGGCCCGCGACGAGCGCGCTGGCCGCCGCCAAGATCACCGTCGACGGGGACTCGATCAAGCTCGCCTGACCGCTGACCGCTCGGAGCGTCAGCGTCGTCGTCGCTTGAAGCAGGCGAGCACGTCGTCGGTGGTCGTGATCGTGGCGACCAGCGCGAGCGTGTTGCGGACCATCGCGGGGGTGTACTCGGAGGGCACCCCCGCGATGGCGTCCGCGGGCACGACGACGGTGTAGCCGCGGTTAACGGCGTCGAACACGGCGTTGGGGATGGCGATGTTGGCCGAGACTCCGGTCACGACGAGGGTGCGGCAGCCCAGGTTGCGCAGCAGCGGGTCGACGTCGGTGCCCGCGATCGGCGACAGACCGTGCAGCCGGCGTACGACGAAGTCCTCCTCGGCGACCTCGATGGGCGGCGCGATCCGCACCGCCGTCGTCCCGGTCAGCTGCTGCACGGGCAGCCGTTCGGCCGCCCGGAACAGCCGGGCGTTGTGGTTCGCACCTCGGCCGTCCGGGCGGCGCTCGGCGACCGCGTGGATCACCTGCACCCCGCTCTCGTGCGCGGCGGCGACCAGCCGGGCGACACGGGTGAGCGCTCCGGACGACCGTGCTTCCTTGGCGAGTTCGGGCAGCGCGCTGTCCTGGCCCACGACGCCCTGTTGGCACTCCACGGTGAGCAGTACCGTGCCGACGGGGTCGAGGAGTTCACTGAGTTGCTCGAACGACGGCATGGCTCTCCTTGTCGTCGCGGGTCGGACGGGCGAGCGTAACGACCATTGCGTGAGGACGGAAGACGCCTCATGCTTTCCTGACGGAACGTCAGAAACCTTTACAGGAACCCTTGGCCGGGTACGGAACGGACCGGCCTCGCGTGCCGGCCCTGGACACGGCCGGCACGAGGAGCGGCCCGGGGCGGGCCGCCGACACAGCTCGGCACGGACAGAGCCGATACACAGAAGAAGAGGGGCCCGTATGGCCGTCACTCAGCGCAGAGGCCGGAAGATCATGATGACCCCCGGTGAGCTGGACGAGTTCCTCACCACCCAGCGCACCTGCCGCGTCGCCTCCGTGTCGAAGGACGGAGTCCCGCATGTGAGTGCTCTCTGGTTCACCTGGGACGGCACCTCGCTGTGGTTGTACTCGGTGGTGCGCAGCAAGCGCTGGGTGCAGCTGCGGAACGACCCGCGGGTCGCGGTGGTGATCGACTCCGGTGAGGAGTACGGGGAGTTGCGGGGCGTCGAGCTGTCCGGCACGGTGGAGTTCGTCGGCGAGTTCCCGCGCACCGGGGAACTGTGCGCCGAACTCGACGTCCCGGAGACCCTGTTCGCCCGCAAGAACTTCGGCCTGGAGGAGATGCCGCACGACGGCCGGCACGCCTGGATGCGGCTGACACCGGACGCGATCGCCTCGTGGGACTTCCGCAAGCTCCCCCCGATGTAGGACCTGTTCGGTCGATCACGGCGGACACGCGGGGTGCGGCACGCCCTTCCCGGCCCCTTACTCGACGGCCTCACCGGCCCTGCGCAAGGCGTCCACCGCCGCCCTGATCGACGGCCGGCGGTCGGCGTCGGCCCGCCACACGACGTAGACATGGCGGCGCACACGCTGATGGACCGGAACCGTGACAACTCCTTCGGGCATCGGACGGCGGCCGAGGAGCGGGGCCACGCACACGCCGAGCCCGGCGGCGACGAGTCCGAGCTGGGTGTGCGTCTCTCCGGCACGGTGCCCGATGTGCGGTTCGACGCCCTGGGAGCGCAGCGTGAACATCAGCCACTCGTGGCAGAACTCGCCCTCGCCCCAGGTGATCCACTCGTCGTCGGCGAAGTCCCCAAGGTCCACCTCGGCGCGGCCCGCGAGCCGATGGCCGGCCGGCATCGCCACATCGGCCGGGTCGTCGAGGATCGACGCCTTCACCAGACCGTCGGGCAGCGGCATCGGCTTGTTGTACCAGTCGAGCACGACCGCCAGGTCCAGGTCCCCGCGCACCACTCCCGCGACCCCGGCCTCCGGCTCCAGCTCACTGGAGCGCACCCGCAGTCCGGGGTGGTCGGCGCGCAGCTCGGCGAGCGCCGCCGGAAACAGTCCGCGCGCCGCGGTCGGGAACGCGGACAACCGCAGCTCGCCGACCACCTGACCGCGCTGGGCCTCCAGGTCGGACTGAGCGAGCTCGACCTGGGACAGGATCCGCGCCGCGTGCTCGGCGAGGAGCTGCCCGGCGTCGGTCAGACGCACTCCCCTGCCGTTCTTGGCCAGCAGCTGCTGTCCCACCTCGCGCTCCAGCTTCGACATCTGCTGGGAGACGGCCGAGGTGGTCACGTGCAGTCCTTCGGCCGCGCCGCTCACCGAGCCGTGCCGGGCCAGGGCGTCGAGGGTGCGCAGCCGCTCCAGATTCAACATGTAAGCAATGCTACGAGATATCGCTTGAATATTCTCGCTTGTGCTACGAGATTGTTCTGCCTCATTCTTGACCCCATGACCACCGTCGCCTCCCCACGCCCCGTCACGCCGACCGGCGTCGCACCCCGCCGCCGCACCGCCCTCGACTGGCGGATCCGCTTCGGCGTCCTCTCACTGATCTGGGGCTTCAGCTTCCTGCTCATCAAGGTCGGCACGGAGGGCTACGCGCCGTTCCAGGTCACCTTCGGGCGCCTGCTGTTCGGGACCGCGGTGCTCGCGGCGGCGATGGCGGTGAAGCGGGAGCGGCTGCCGCGCGGCGCGCGGACGTGGGGACACCTCGCGGTCGCGGCCTTCCTGCTGAACGCGCTGCCCTTCTCCCTTTTCGCCTACTCCGAGCTGACCATCCCCTCCACGCTCGCGGGCATCTGCAACGCGACGTCACCACTGTGGGGCATGGCCCTGTCCCTGGTCGCCCTCTCCGAGGACCGGCCGACCCGGCTCAGAGTGGCCGGCCTCGGCCTCGGCTTCCTCGGCGTCCTGACGGTCCTCGGTGTCTGGCAGGGCTTCCACGGCCTGGACGCCACGGGCACGGCGATGGCCCTGCTGGCCTCGCTGAGCTACCCGGTCGGCTGGATATACGTCCGCCGGACCCTGGCCGGCACCGGCCACTCGCATCTGTCGATGACCGGCGCCCAACTGCTCCTGGCCACCGCCCAACTGGCTCTCGTCACCCCGCTGTTCACCACGTTTCCGAGCCATGTCGCGTGGGTGCCGCTGCTCGCGATCGCCGCCCTGGGGGCCCTCGGCACCGGTCTGGCCATGCTCGTCCAGTACGGCATCGTCGCCGAGGTCGGCCCGACGACGGCCCAGATGGTCACGTACTTCATCCCGGTCATCGCCACCGCCGCCGGAGTCGCGATTCTCGGCGAGTCGCTGGCCTGGTCGACGCCGGTCGGCGCGGTGATCGTCCTCGCGGGCGCGGCCCTCACCCAGGCGAAGCCGCGCCGCTGACGCCGACGGCACCAGCCGTCCCGGCCCGCACGACACCCGCCGACAGGCCCGCACGCCATCCGCCGTACGGGCCCCACGACAGCCGCCGTCCGGGCTCCGACGGCGGCGGCACCTCAGACGTAGCGGCGTGCGGGCGCCGGTCCCACGGCTGAAGCAACGGCGTCCGCGAGCGGCTCGGTGTCCTCGGGCCGAAGCGTCGAGACGGTGATCCGGATGCCCGGGGGCGCGTTCATCCTGAAGCGGGCGCCGGGCGCGACCGCCCAGCCGGCGTGCAACAGCCGGGAGACAGCACCGGTTTCGTCCGGGACGGGGATCCACACGTTCATCCCGCTGCGCCCGTACGCGTCGACACCGCGCGCCTTCAAGGCGTCGATCAGCGCGTCACGGCGCGCCCCGTACGCGGCCGCGACGGCACCGACGTCGACCGTGCCGGAGGCCCACAGGTGGACCACTGCCTTCTGGAGCAGGCGGCTCACCCAGCCGGGCCCGAGCCGCTGCCGCCCGTGCACGCGGTCGACGGTGACGGGGTCGCCGGTGAGCACGGCGAGCCGGAGATCGGGCCCGTACGCCTTGGCGACGGAGCGCACGAAGGCCCAGCTGTGCGTGACGCCGGCGAGGGGATGCAGGGGCAGGTCGACGATCTGGTGGCCGTGGTCGTCCTCGATGAGCAGGGTCCCCGGGTACTCCCGCAGCACGGAACGCAGGGCACGCGCGCGCGGGGCCGTGACCGCGGCACCGGTGGGATTCTGCGCCCGGTCGGTGACGATCAGGGCCCGCGCCCCGGCCGCCAGCGCCCGCCGTACGTCCGCGGGAAGCGGACCCTCGTCGTCGACACCGACCCCGACCGTCCGCAGCCCGAGCGCCGGGACGAGGTCGAACAGGCTGCCCCAGCCGGGGTCCTCGACGGCCACCGCGTCGCCGGGTCTGAGATGCACCATCAGGACGCGCTCGATGGCGTCGAGTGATCCGGAGGTGACGACGACGGGCCCCTCGGGAACTCCGTCCGCGTCGAGGCCGGCGCGGGCGAGGCGCTCCAGCTCCGGTTCGACGGCGTCCTCCCCGTACTGCACGGGATGCCGGTCGGACTGCCGGGCCGCTGCCGCGAAGGCGTCGGAGAGTGCGGGCAGCAGGGCGGGATCGGGATTGCCCTCGCCCATGTCCTGCACGCCCTCGGGCACCTCGACGCGAAGGTACTCACGCCCCGTGGTGGCCGGCTTGGGGCGCACCCGGCTGCCCCGTCGGCCGGCGGTCTCGATGACCCCGCGCTCGCGCAGGGTGCGATAGGCGGCCGCGACCGTATTCGCGTTGACCCCGAGCTCTTCGGCCAACTCCCGCATCGGCGGCAGCAGTTGACCTGGCTCCAGGTCCCCCGACCCCACCGCCCGCTCGACGCTGGCGGCAATGTCGGCTGCGCGACGCCCTTCGATCCGATACTCTCCTAGCACAAAAGAGATTATGCACTAGTGCAATGGAGAAGGCAATGCCGGAGACGAGCACCCAGCCGAGGACGACGGGGTCCGCTGCCTACACCCCGACCGACCGCACTGTTCCCACCCGCTCCAAGGAACGCGCCGCGTACGACCACGAGCTGGTGCACTCGATACTCGACGAGGGGTACGTCTGCCACCTCGGCTTCGTCCGCGACGGCGCGCCGATCGTTCTGCCCACGCTCTACGCACGGGTCGGCGAGCGGCTCTACGTGCACGGCTCGACGGGTTCGCGCCCGCTGCGGATGACCGGCCAGGCCGATCCCGGGCTGGCCGTGTGCCTGACCGTCACCCATGTCGACGGACTGGTGCTGGCCCGCTCGGCCTTCCACCACTCGATGAACTACCGCTCCGTGGTCGTGCACGGCATCGCCCACCAGGTGACGGACCCCGACGAGAAGCGCCTGGCACTGGACGCGCTGGTCGACCAGGTCGTCCCCGGCCGATCGGGCGACTCCCGCCCCGCCAACGCCAAGGAACTCGCGGCCACCGCCGTGATCAGCCTGGATCTGGACGAGGTCTCCGCGAAGCTGCGCACCGGCGGCCCGAACGACGAACCCGAGGATCTCGCCCTCCCCCACTGGACCGGCGTGGTCCCCCTGACCAAGGGACACGGCGCCCCGGTCCCGGCGGAGGACCTGGCCCCGGGCATCGAACTCCCCGGCTACCTGACGTCGCGGTGAGAGCCCGAGCCGACCTTTGCCCGGACCTGACCGTGGACCAGGGCGTGGACCGGGGCTTGGACCGGGACTTGGACCAGGCCGCGAGCGGATGAACCGGTTGCGGGTCCGCACGGACCCGCACCCGGCCGGCACGGCCACGTACCGGCACCCCGGACGAGCACCGGCCCCTGCTCGGACCGGCGCCGGTGCTTCGCCACCCGAGCGCCACCGCCCTCTTGGGTCGCACCCACCCGAGCACCGCCACTCCCTACCGCCTCACACGAGAAGCGCCTCCTCGGGCGCCGCGCGCCGTTCGGCCCCCGCGGCACGTGCCTCCGCCACCGCGAGGCCGGCGACCGAGCCGAGCATGAGCAGGGTGCCGGCGAGCGTCGGCAGGGTGAGCCGCTCGCCGAGCAGGCCGACGGCGAGCGCGGCCGCGCTGACCGGCTCCAGGAGCATGATCACGGACACGGTCGCGGAGCGGACGACGGCGGCGCCGGCGAAGAAGAGGGCGTAGGCCAGCGCTGTGGGGACGGCGGCGATGTACGCCAGCAGGGCCAGCACATGGGACGGTTGCGCGGCGTGCGGGATCAGCCCCTCGGCGAGCCCGAACGGCAGCAGGCAGACGGTGGTGACGGCGAACGTCCACACCGTCGTACCGGACCCGTCCACGCGGCCGTCGCGCCCCCACCAGCGGGTGAGCAGCGCCATCGCGGAGTATCCGGCCGCGGAGAGGACCGCGAGCACGACACCCCAGGGGCGCACGGTGGCACCCTCGCCGCCCAGGACCAGCACGCCGAGTCCGGTAAGCGCCCCGACGACGGCGGCGCTCCCGCCCCGGCCGAGCCGCTCCCCCATGGCCAGCCGGGCGCCGAGCGCGATGAGCACCGGCCCGGCGCCCAGGGTGACGACGGTCGCCACCGCGAGGCCGGTCGCCTCGACCGCCGCGAAGTAGGCGGTCTGGAAAAGAGCCAGCCCGAGGCCGGTCAGACCGATCCGCAGGGCTTTGTGGCCGAGCGGCTCCCGCACGGCGGGGCGGCCCGCGCGCCGGCCGGGCCGAAGGCTCGGGCGAGGGCGCAGGCGTACGGCGAGGCGCAGGCGTATGGCGAGGAGCAGGGCGAGTCCGCCCGCGCAGCGCCAGAAGGACAGGGCGATCGGTCCCATGTCACTGGCCCGGTAGACCAGTGACGCGGCGGCGCCCGCGGTGCCCCAGGCGGCACCCGCGACGATCAGATAGAGCAGGCCTCGCCCGACGGGCAGGCCGACAGCGGTGTTCGACACGTGTTCTCTCCGCAGATCCGCAGAAGTCAGAAGTTCAGGAAGGGACCGCGTCGCAGCCCGTGCACGAGGGCAGGGGCGTACGGGAAGGTCCTCGGACTTCTTCTGCGGGCAGCGCCGTTCCGCCCGGCGCTGGGGCCGGGCCGGTGTTCCGGTACGCCCGCCTCAGGCGGCCGGAGGCGGAAGAACGAGCGTCACAGGCATGATCAGCACCTTAGACGGCCGTTCCGCGGGCCGACAACTCCCTTTCGGCGTCGTTCGACCCACTCGCGACCGGCTCCTGCGAGGGCTTCGCCGGGGCCGACGACTGCGCGATGAACGCACCGAACAGGACCACCGCGCCGCCGACGATCTGCGGCGCCGAGAGGTGTTCGCCCAGCAGCACCCAGGCCAGGACGGTGGCGATCACCGCTTCGAGACAGGCCACGACGCCCGCGACCGGCGGGGAGAGCCTGCGCACGGAGAGCACTCCGGTGACGTACGCGACGACGGTGGCGATGAGGACGATCCAACCGAGGAGCAGCGAGGCGGGCACGGACGTTCCGTTCATGTCCGCGCTGCCGCCGAGGACGGACCAGTCCATGGTCCAGGGGCGCGCGACCGCGGTCAGCACGAGGGTGCCGACGAGCAGCCCGTACGCGATCACGCCCAGCGGGTCGGGCGCCTCGTCCCCCGCGTCACTGCCCTGGTCGGACAGGACGAAGTAGCCGACCTGGCAGCAGGCGGCCCCCAGCGCGAGCAGGAGTCCGACTACATCGAAGCTCAGCCCCGACCACACCTCCACCACGCAGGCGAGTCCGCCGACCGCGAGGACGACACCGAGGGCCGCGCCGCGCGAGACGGGCCGGCGCTGCACGAAGCGCACCCAGCCGAGCACCAGCGCGGGGGCGAGGTATTCCACGAGGAGGGCGACGCCGACGGGGATGCGGGAGATCGCGGCGAAGTAGAAGGCCTGGACACCGGCCACACCGAGGAGTCCGAACCCGGCGAGCAGCGCGGGGCGTCGCTTCACCAGCGCCCGGTGCCGCACGGCGAGCGGCAGCATGACGAGGGCGGCGCCCGCGACCCGCAGCCACACCACGTGGAGCGGGTCGAGCCCCGCCTCGATCAGCGGCTTGGCCGCGACACCCGATCCACCGAAGGCGACCGCCGACACGAGCGCCAGGCCCAGCCCGACGCCTCTTCCGTGGTTGCCCTGACTCCCCTGAGACGTATGCACCGGCACATGATGACAGGCGACGACATGACCGTCACCCCCGATGACACCTGTCTCAACGACTGGACTCCGGCACCTGCCCTCGACAACGACCGCCGGACCGCACAACGGAACACGGCGTCCAGGCGTCCGCGCACCCCTCCGGCACGTCCGCTCCCGCTCCGGCACGCCTGCTCCAGGGCACCCTCCGGGACGTCAGCAGCCCGCGTCGCCGCCGCTCACGCACTCCTCGCAGCCGCTCTCGATCCGCTCCAGCAGCGGCGGGAGCTCGACACCGGCGCGTCCGAGGACCTCGACGGCCCGCGACCGGGGATCGGCGACGAGCGCCGCGAGCAGGTCGAGACCACAGGCCCGCTCGTCGCCCCGCAGCACGGCGCGCTCGTACGCCTCCTCCATGGCACCGGCCGCCACCGGGGACCATCTCCCGCCGGCCACCACCGGCCCGGCGCCCGAGTCCTCGACGGCGCTCTGCCAGCGGAGTCCGTAACCGATGCTGCGCTGCACGAGGTAGCCGAGCAGCCGGGCGACCTGCGGTCCGCCGTCGAAGACGGCGCGCACCTCGGGGTCGGACTCCAGCAGGGAGTGCAGCAGATGGGCCGTGTCGATCTGCCGGTCCCCGTCGCGCAGCGCTCTTCGGCGCGCACCGGAGACCACCGAGGCGAGTTCTGCGCTGAGTCCGGCATCGATGCCTGGATGGTTCGGGCCGCTCACGGCACCGGACTGCTGGGGGATACGGGATGGCACAACCTCCACCCCATCAGCCTCGTGGCGCCGGGTCATCCACGGCGGGCAGCATCTTCAGGTCCGACACAGGGTGGGCATCCCTGTGCGGGTTCTCCTCCTTACGGATGACTTCGCGCCGATTTCCCCCTGAGGCGCGCGCCGCCTTGCCTCGCGCCCCCTCGGCCGACCGCACCGCGCCGGCGCCCGCCCGTCGGACCTCGGCGCGCGACTGCCCGTCGAACCTCGGCGCGCGGCCGCCCCTCGGACCCCCGCGGCTGCGCGCGACCCGTTCCCCGTCCCGGTGCTCACCCCCGTCAGCCCCCTCCACAATTCCTGACGGTTCATCAGTATTGAATGTTCCAGAGCCTGGGGCTACGTTCCGCGACACCGTAGCTGCGCCGGGCGCAGCGCCCGACACGAAGGGGTGGTCGCATGGCCGAAGTCAGCGCGGAAGCACGTATCGAGGCGCCCGCGGAGAAGATCTGGACCCAGCTCACGGACTGGTCCGCCTACGGCGAGTGGAACGCGACGCACGCCAACTTCCCGAAGGGCGGCCCGGAGAAGCTCGAAGTGGGCGGCACCTTCGCGGAGAACATGAAGCTCATGGGCTTCCCGGCCGAGGTCACCTGGACCATCGAGGAACTGGAGTCCGGCCGCACCCTGGCCATCCGCGGCAAGGGCCCGATGTCGGTGATCGTCTCCACGCGCTACACACTCACCCCCGACGGCGACGCCACATCGGTGCGCATCGACGGGGAGTTCACGGGTGCGGCCGTCTCGTTGATGGCCGGCAAGCTGAAGGACTCGGCGACGGCCGCCCTCGACGAGTCGCTGCGCAAGCTGGCCGGGCTGGTGGTCTGAGCCCCGCGCGTCCCCGCGTCGCACGAGGCGGCGCCCGGCGCTCCGTATGCGGAAAGGCGCCCCGCGGAAACACTTCCGCGAGGCGCCGGCAGATACCACAGCACGCCGTCAGTCCTCGTCGGCGAGGATCAGGTACAGCTTCTTGCGGGCTTCGTTGATGACCGCCAGCGCCTTGTCGCGCTGGCCCTTGCTGCCGGTCTTCCAGACCTGGCCGAAGGCCTCCATGAGACCGAATCCGGCCTGCCGGATCTCCTGCAGCGACTCCCAGTCGACCCCGCGCCCGGCCTCTTCCCAAGGCGCGTCGGGACCCTCGTCGGCCGCGCTGCGGCCGGACTCGGTGAGCGAGAACAGCTTCTTGCCGCCCTCGGCCTCGCTGGCGATCAGGCCCTCGTCCTCCAGCAGCTGAAGGGTCGGGTACACCGAACCCGGACTGGGCTTCCATGCCCCGCCGCTGCGCTCGGCGATCTCCTGGATCATCTCGTAACCATGCATGGGCCGGTCCTTGAGCAGCGCGAGGATCGACGCACGCACGTCACCGCGCCGCGCCCTCCCCCGCGGTCCGCCCCGGCCGCCGCGCCCGCCCCAGGGACCCGGGCCGAAGCCGGGTCCACCGAAGCCGGGGCCGCCGGGACCACCCGGCCCGAAGGGCCCGAAAGCCCCCCGCAGCCCCTCGAAGCCGCCCCGACCTCGATGGCCGGGTCCGCCGTGGTGTCCATGTCCGTGTTCGTGCTCGTATCCGAAGTCTTCTCCACGGGAACGCATCGCAATCACTCCATTCCATCGTTGATCGGTCGCGATGCGTCAACGATATATCGGAAGCACTCGCTTGACAACCCTCTTCGAGAAGGCGACCCACTCCCCCGCTCCCACGATCCGGCCCCCGTCCCGCCGCGCCACCCGTACCGCCGGATACAGCGGGAGACGTAGGGGGCACCCGTGGCGCCCGTGCCGCCCGCCCGCGCCGACAAGGGGCCAGATCCCCCGGATTGGCCTTGGCCCGTGGCTTCCCGGGACCGCTAGCGTCGGGGCATGCGCATTCGTATCGTCGACGCCTTCACCGACCGCCCCTTCGCCGGCAACCCGGCAGGGGTCCTCCTCCTCGACTCCTTCCCGGACGATGCCTGGCTCCAGAACGTGGCCATGGAGGTCAACCACGCGGAAACGGCGTTCACCCACCGTCTTCCCGAAGACGGCGAGGCCGACTGGGCGCTGCGCTGGTTCACCCCCGCCACCGAGGTCGCCCTGTGCGGTCACGCGACCCTCGCGGCAGCGCACGTCCTGCGCAGCACGGGCGCCCACAAGGGTCCGGTGCGCTTCGCCACGCGCAGCGGAGTCCTCATCGCCACCCCCACCGCCGACGGCTCGATCACCCTGGACTTCCCGACAGCGCCGCTCACCCCGGTCGAGACCCCCGACGGTGTCGCCGAGGCACTCGGCGCCGAGCCGCTCTCCACTCTCGACACCGGCCCGAACACCGGCGACCTGCTGGTCGAGGTCGCCGACGAGAAGACGGTCCGCGGTCTCGCCCCGGACCACAGGGCGCTCGCCCGCTACTCCGAGCGCGGCATCATCGCGACAGCCCGCGCCGAAGATCCCACCCGGGGCTACGACTTCGTCTCCCGCTGCTTCTTCCCGAACGTCGGCATCGACGAGGACCCGGTCACCGGCAGCGCCCACACGGCCCTCGCACCGTTCTGGTCCGAGCGCCTCGGCCGCCCCGCCCTCACCGGCCTGCAGGCCTCCCCTCGCTCCGGCCTGGTCCGCACCGAGGTGCGCGGCGACCGCACCCTTCTCTCGGGGCACGCGGTCACGGTCATCGAGGGCGAACTGCTCACGTAAGGAAGACCACGGACTCGCACGGCAGCACGCGAAAGGGGCGTACGAGATGGTCGTACGCCCCTTCATCGTCAGCCCGCGCCGTTCAGTGGTCGCGAGCGCCACTCACGCCGTCGGGAGCCATCCCACCTTCCCGGCGAGCAGCGCGTACCCCACGAAAGCCCCGATGTCGAGCAGCGAGTGCGCGACCACGAGCGGCCCGACGCGGCCCCAACGCCGGTACAGATAGACGAAGACCACGCCCATCACCATGTTGCCGACGAAGCCACCGATGCCCTGGTAGAGGTGGTACGAGCCGCGCAGCACCGCACTCGCCACCAGCGCGGTCCCCGGCGTCCAGCCCAACTGCCCGAGTCGGCGCAGCAGATACCCGACGACGATGACCTCCTCCAGCACCGCGTTCTGTACGGCCGAGAGGATCAGCACCGGGAACTTCCACCAGACGTCCGGCAACGCCTCGGGCACCACCGTGAGGTTGGCGCCGAACGCACGCGCCGCCAGGTAGAAGGCGATTCCCGTACTGCCGATCACCGCCGCGACCATGGCCCCGCGTCCGAGGTCCGGCCAGGGACGCGTACGGTCGAAACCGATCACACGCATCCCCTTGCCCTCGCGCATCAGCAAGTGCGCGACGAGCGCGACAGGCACCAGAGCCGACGCGATACCGAAGAGCTGCCAGGCCAGATCGAGCCAGGGCCGGCCCGGCGCCGCCGAGGCGTTCAGGGTGGCCGCCTGGTCCTTGAGACCACCCGGTTTCGTCACCGATCCGACAAAACTGATCAGCGCGGACACTCCGCTCGCGCCGAGCGACAGCGCCAGGACGAGCAGCGTCTCGTCCCGGAGAATCCGTCGTGTCAGCCTCTCCTTCGGAAAGGAATCGGCCACCGATCCCGCCTCCACCTGCACTCCCGCCTCCAGTTGGGTAATCCCGCCGCATCCCCGTCGCCGCCCCGCTAGGGTCTCGAAAGAAGTTACGAAGATCGTGCGCGACAGGCCGTCGGGGGGCGGGCGCCATACGGGGCGCACCTCCCCCTTTGCCTGTTCTACGGCTGTCTCACGGCTCGGGCTCACCTGGGAGGACCTCACCGTCATGGGACGTCACAGCTTGCCCGACGCGCCACGGGCGGGCTCCGCCGACCCCCGGCTCCGCGCACGCCGCCGCAATCTGGCCCTCGCGACGGCACTCGTCCTCACCGTGGCCGGAGGCACCGCCGCCGCCCTCCGTGGAGGCCTGCTCTCCTTCGAAGGCTCGTGCCAGGACGACGCCGTCCACATCGAGGTGGCCGCCTCGCCGGACATCGCGCCCGCGCTCAGGGCCGCCGCCGAGGACGCCCGCGCGAAGAACGTCACCTCCGACGGCCGCTGCCTCGACGTCAGCGTGACCGCGCGCGAGTCGTACCAGGTCGCCGCCGCGCTCCGGTCGGGCAGCAAGTCCGACGTGCAGGTGTGGGTGCCGGACTCGGACGCATGGGTGGAGCGGGTCGGCGAGACCACCACCGCCACGCAGGTCACCAGCCTGGGCAACGTCGCCTCCTCGCCGGTCGGCGTCGCCGTGGTCCCGTCGGCCGCCAAAGCGCTGGGCTGGCCCGGGAAGACGTACACCTGGACCGAGTTGGCCGGGGAGGCGATACGGGACAAGAAGATCGAGCTGGGCGCGGTCGATCCCGCCCGCAGCTCGACGGGACTGCTCGCGCTCGCCCGGATCAGCGCGGCCGCCTCCCGGGTCAAGGACGGTGACGTCCGGGCGGCCGCCATGGCCAAGGCGCTCTCGCGGCGCACCTCCGACAGCGACACCCAGCTCCTGGACACCCTGCCCCCCGACTTCTCCGGATCCGGGCAGGACAACCCCGGGCGCAATCAGGCCCTGATCCTCTCCGAGCAGGCTGCGTTCGCCCACAACACCTCGGCGGACGGCGGTAACGACCTCGACCTCTTCTACCCCAAGGACGGCGCGCCGCTGCTCGACTACCCGTACACGCTGGTCGACGCGCCGGGGCTGGGCACGGACAAGAGCCGTGCGGCCCTGCGGTTCATGACGTTGCTCGGAGAGGCGGCACCCCGGCAGTTCCTGCGGGTGTTCGGTTTCCGCACGGACGCCGAGAGCCCGTCGGCCGCGCTGGTCACCGAGGCCGGCGGGAGGGCCCCGCAGCCGTACGCGCGCATCCTGGTCGACCACACGTCGAAGGAAGCGGTCCAGGAAGCCCTCGGCATGTGGACGATCACGGTGGAGAGCGCCCGGATCACCACCGTCGTCGACGCCTCCTCCTCCATGGCCGAGACGCTGCCGGGCAGCGATCAGTCCCGCATGGACGTCACCAAGAAGTCGCTGCTCCAGGCGCTCGCCACGTTCACCCCGGAGGACGAGATCGGGCTGTGGAAGTTCTCCACGAAACTCGACGGCGACAAGGACTACCGCGTCCTCGTACCGACCGAGCGGCTCGGCAACGCCAAGGGCTCCCGCACCCAGCGCGAGAAGCTGTCCGCGGCCTTCCGATCCCTGAAGCCGGTCCCGCACGGGGAAACCGGTCTGTACGACACCACACTCGCCGCGTACAAGGCGGCCGTCGCCTCCTACGCGAAGGGCCGGTTCAACGCGCTGGTCGTCCTCACGGACGGAGTCAACCAGGACCCCGGCAGCATCTCCCGGTCCGATCTCGTCGCCGAGCTGCAGAAACTGGCCGACCCGGAACGCCCGGTGCCCCTGATCGCCATCGCGGTGGGCCCCGACAGCGACCGACGGGAGGTCGATCAGATCGCCAGGGCGACCGGCGGCTCCGGCCAGCGGGTCAACGAGCCCTCACAGATCCACGCGGCGATGCTCAAGGCGATCACAGCCGCAGGCGCGGTCAACCCGAACTGACCGTAACCGCCGGGCGTCACCCCAGCGGAACCGGCTCCGGCAGTCCCACCGGCCAGGTGTGCACCGGCTCCCCGAGATGCATCAGCTCGCCGTAGCGCCTCGTCGTCGCGGCCAGCGCGGCATCGCGGCCGAGTCCCTTCTCCAGGGCCCGGTGGAAGGTGGCCGCCTGCCAGGTCGCGCCGTTGACGCGCAGCCGGCACCGGTCCTCGATCACGCCCAGGTAGAGGTCCCGGTCGGCGGGCTCGACGCCCCACGCGTCCAGCCCGGCGGCGGCGAGCGGCAGCAGCTCGTCGCGGACCAGGTTCGCGGCGTCGACCTGCGTGGTCCCGCCGTAGCGGCCGCGCCGCGGCCACTCCAGGCGTGCGTCGATGCCGTACCGGCAGGCCGCGTCGAAGTTGGCGGCGGCCGCCTCGAAGGACAGCCGCGTCCACACGGGACGCGGCTCCTCGGCGAGCGCGCGGATCAGCCCGTAGTAGAAGGCGGCGTTGGCGATGACATCGGTGACGGTCGGGCCGGCGGGCAGCACCCGGTTCTCGACGCGCAGATGCGGGACGCCGTCGGCGATGCCGTACACGGGCCGGTTCCAGCGGTACACCGTGCCGTTGTGCAGCACCAGCTCGGCGAGCTTGGGTACGCCCCCGGCGTCGAGGACTCCGAGCGGGTCCTCCTCGTCGCAGATGGGGAGCAGGGGCGGGAAGAACCGCAGGTTCTCCTCGAAGAGGTCGTACGCCGAGGAGATCCACCGCTCGCCGAACCAGGTGCGCGGTCGGACTCCTTGCGCCTGCAGCTCCGGCGGCCGTGTGTCGGTGGACTGCTGGAACAGCGGGGGCCGCGACTCCCTCCAGAGCTCATGTCCGAACAGGAACGGCGAGTTGGCCCCGACCGCGATCTGCGGGGCGACGACCGCCTGCGCCGCGTTCCACACATCCGCGAACCGGCCCGGTGTGACCTGGAGGTGCAACTGCACGGAGGTGCAGGCGGCTTCGGGCGCGATGGATCCCGACCTGCAGACCAAACGCTCCACACCGTCGATGTCGAGTTCGAAATCCTCTCCGCGCGCGGCCACGATCTGATCGTTGAGCAGCGTGTAGCGGTCGACGTCCGAGAGATTCGAGGACACCAGATCGTCCTGGGCGAGCGTCGGCAGGATGCCGATCATCACGATTCCGGCGTCGACCTCGCTGGCTTTCCGATGGGCATACGCGAGCGAGGTGCGGATCTCCTCGGCGAGCCGGTCGAATACCCGGCCGCCCAATCGGTGTGGGGCGATGTTGACTTCCAGGTTGAACATGGCGAGTTCTGTTTGGAAATCGCGGCTCGCAATCCTTTCGAGTACTTGCCCATTCATCATTCTGGGCATGCCGTCGGGCCCTGCGAGATTCAATTCGATCTCCAGCCCCATCAGGTTCTTCGGGCGGTCGAACCGCTTCTCCTCCAGCAGTCGCTCCAGCCCCGTCAGACACTGTCGGAGCTTGTCGCGGTAGCGCTGCCGATCGGACAGGCCGAACGTCCCTGCCACGACCTTCTCCCCCATCGAAGTGTCCCTCCTCGGATGGGCAGGCCGACGCTCCGGCCCTGGCGTCCCGGGTCACGGTGGATGATGCCCAGGCAACGCGATCCATAACGTCCCGCGCGCGCTCTTCGACCGCTAGTCTGGACATCGGCCCCGGGCACATTCACCGGGCATGGAGCATTGAGCAAGTTTGGCGCCCGACATGATCTCGTGAAAAATGCCGACGAGAATCGGCCGACCGCTCCGGCGAAGTATTCCGAGGTCACCGCGGTTCGACCGCGCAGAACCGGGATGAATCCCTCGTTTCATCGACCGAATAGCGCCTTGTTCTTCGTATTCGGGACGACTAGACGAAACAAAGCCTGAACACGCGTCGTATAAACTCCGCTACCGAGGCAGAGAGTTGGCGCTCGCGGTCCTAGGTCCTGTCGTCACGGTGACGACGGCAGGCGACACCCTGTCGGCAGATCCAGACCCCTCGCCCCTCTGACCCGAGAGCTGACAGCGCCGTCCGCCCCCGCCCTCGCGCCACTGTGCCTGTCGAATGAGAGGCGACCCACCATGCCGCTGCACGTACCCCCGGCTCCCGCGCCCGCCCTGCGCACCGTTCTCACGGCACTCGGTTCCCCCACCGCTGTCCGCGAAGCCCGTACCCCGTCCCTGCGCCTGGCGCAGGGTCCTGCCACCCCCGAACTCCCGCTGCCCGTCCACGTCCTGGATCGCATCACTCCCGCGGGCGCCTCCGCCACCCGGCTCGCCGGGTGGCGTTTCCTGATCCGTTGCGGCGACCGTGCCGTGGCCGCCGCCGACACCATGCTGACCCCGGACGGGTGGGCCTTCTCACGCTTCTTCGAGGGCCCCTACATCACCGCGACGGAACGCGCCCTGCGGCAGGCCGAGAATATGCAACAGCCTTACCAGGCACGCCTGTTGTCCGTGCCCGAGCTCTACATGCTGACCCTATGGCTGCACGGCGACTGCACGGCGGACGGCGCCACCGGCCATCCGGCCGCCACCGACCTCCTGGTCCCGCTCGCACCCGCACCGCCCGGCATCGCCGCGCACCGTCCGTACCGTGTCGCCGAATTGCTGCCGGTCCTCACCCACCGGGTCACCCCGGCACCACTTCTCGGCTCACCCGCCTGATCCTCCGCGTCCGCGCCTCGTAGTCGTGCCCCGCAGCCGTGCCCCCGGCCGCGGGGCACGGCGCTTTCGCCGACCTGGAGAGCAGCTCGCTCGTTAGGGCCATGCAGCGCTCGTACGAGGGGAAACGCGCTCCGGGCCCGACCTGACTAGCCCCATTCGGCCACCTCGAACCACCCGAAAGGACGGCGCAGTTGGGGTGAACCCTCCGCGCGGGTGATGCGTCATCAACCTGTGAGAAGTGGTGCCCTCAAATCCCTGCGGATTGGCGCCCGTGGGGCAACACTGGGTTCCAGACCACACATCAACGGGGGGCGGCCATGAGTGCTTCAAGCCGCAAGACAGACACCACACCCATCACTCACATCTCGACCCAGCGAAAGATCCCATCCATGTGCCAGCACCAGCCACCGTGTCCGTCAGCCGAATCAGCCGACCGGGAGTCCGCCCGCCTTGTGGCGCACCACCCGGAGCAGGGATGGAGCCTGCTGTGCAACGGCGTTCTGCTCTTCGAGGACACCGGTGAGCTCCTGCCGGACGGCCAGATCATCGCCCCGCACCGCCCGTTGGGCGGCGCGCCGGTGATGACGGCCGCCTGAGCCGCACGACCCGGGCGGCCGTGACAGGCCGCCCAGACACACGAGGGGCCGGCCCGGAGACGTACTCTCCGAACCGGCCCCGACGCATGTCCCAGGGTGATCACTCCCCGTAGGCGTCCACGTGCCGAGCGCTGATCAGTCCTCGTAGGCGTCCAGCGGCGGGCAGGAGCAGACGAGGTTCCGGTCGCCGTACGCCTGGTCGATGCGGCGCACCGGCGGCCAGTACTTGTCGGCGGCCGAGACACCGGCCGGGAAGACGGCCTCCTCGCGGCTGTACGGGTGCTCCCAGTCGCCGCCGAGCGCGGCGGCCGTGTGCGGCGCCCCGCGCAGCGGGTTGTCGTCCACCGACCACTCGCCGCTGCCGACCTTCTCGATCTCCGCGCGGATCGCGATCATCGCGTCGCAGAACCGGTCGATCTCCCCGAGGTCCTCGGACTCGGTCGGCTCGATCATCAGCGTGCCGGCCACCGGGAACGACATCGTCGGCGCGTGGAAGCCGTAGTCGATGAGCCGCTTGGCGATGTCGTCGACGCTCACGCCGGTCGCCTTGGTGAGCGGGCGCAGGTCGATGATGCACTCGTGCGCGACCAGGCCGCCGGGTCCGGTGTACAGCACCGGGTAGTGCGGCTCCAGGCGCTTGGCGATGTAGTTGGCGGAGAGCACGGCCACCTGCGTGGCGCGCTTGAGGCCCTCGCCGCCCATCAGCCGGACGTACGACCAGGAGATGGGCAGGATGCCCGCGGAGCCCCAGGGAGCGGCCGATATCGGGCCGACACCGGTCTCGGGACCGGCCTCGGGCTGGAGCGGGTGGTTCGGCAGGTACGGCGCCAGGTGTGCGCGCACACCGACCGGGCCGACGCCGGGGCCGCCGCCGCCGTGCGGGATGCAGAAGGTCTTGTGCAGGTTGAGGTGCGAGACGTCGCCGCCGAAGTGACCCGGCTTGGCGAGGCCCACCAGGGCGTTGAGGTTGGCACCGTCGACGTAGACCTGGCCGCCTGCCTCGTGCACCTGGGCGCAGATGTCGGCGACGTGCTCCTCGAACACACCGTGCGTCGAGGGGTACGTGATCATCAGCACCGACAGTTCGTCGCGGTACTGCTCGATCTTGGCGCGCAGGTCCGCGACGTCGATCTCGCCGTCGTCCGCGGTCTTCACCACGACGACCTTCATGCCGGCCATCACGGCGCTGGCGGCGTTGGTGCCGTGCGCGGAGGACGGGATGAGGCAGACGGTGCGCTGGTCGTCACCGTTGGCGCGGTGGTAGCCGCGGACGGCCAGCAGACCGGCCAGCTCGCCCTGCGAACCGGCGTTGGGCTGGAGCGACACCTTGTCGTAGCCGGTGACCTCGGCGAGCTGGTCCTCCAACTCATGGATGAGCGTCAGATAGCCCCGCGCCTGCTCGGCGGGCGCGAAGGGGTGCATCTGCCCGAACTCGGGCCAGGTGACCGGCTCCATCTCGGTGGTCGCGTTGAGCTTCATGGTGCAGGAGCCCAGCGGGATCATGCCGCGGTCGAGCGCGTAGTCGCGGTCGGAGAGCTTGCGCAGGTAGCGCAGCATCGCGGTCTCGGAGCGGTGCTGGTGGAAGACGGGGTGCGTGAGGTACTCGTCGGTGCGCAGCAGCGCGGCCGGCAGGGTGTCCTCGGCACTCGCGTCCAGCGCCTCGACGTCGCCCTCGACACCGAACGCGGTCCACACGGCGGCGAGCTGCTCGCGCGTGGTCGTCTCGTCGCACGAGATCGACACCTGGTCGGCGTCGACGGGGTGGAGGTTGACGCCGTTGTCGCGGGCGGCGGCCACGATCGCGGCGGCACGGCCCGGGACCCGCACGGTGAGCGTGTCGAAGTACGCGCCGTGCACGACCTCGACGCCGCCGGCGGTGAGACCCGCGGCCAGGACGGTGGCGTAGCGGTGGGTACGCCGTGCGATGGTCCGCAGGCCGTCCGGACCGTGGTAGACGGCGTACATGCCGGCCATCACGGCGAGCAGCACCTGAGCGGTGCAGATGTTGCTGGTCGCCTTCTCACGGCGGATGTGCTGCTCACGCGTCTGCAGGGCGAGGCGGTACGCCTTGTGCCCGTCGGCGTCCACGGACACACCGACCAGCCGGCCGGGGAGGCTGCGCGCGAACTTCTCGCGCACCGCCATGTAACCGGCGTGCGGGCCGCCGAAGCCCATCGGCACACCGAAGCGCTGCGTCGTACCGACCGCGATGTCCGCGTCGAGCTCGCCGGGCGAGGTCAGCAGGGTCAGGGCGAGCAGGTCGGCGGCGACGGTGACGACCGCGCCCAGCTCGTGCGCCTGCTCGACGATCGGCTTGATGTCGCGTACGGCACCGGAGGCGCCCGGGTACTGGATCAGCACGCCATTGATCTCGCGCCCGGCGAGATCGGCCGGGATGCCTTCGGCGAGGTCGGCGACGACGATCTCGACACCGGTCGGCTCGGCGCGGGTCTCTATGACGGCGATCGTCTGCGGCAGCGCGTCCGCGTCGACCAGGAAGAGGCCCTTCTTGTTCTTGCCCATGCGGCGGGACAGCGCCATCGCCTCGGCGGCGGCGGTGCCCTCGTCGAGGAGGGAGGCGCCGGAGGTCGGCAGTCCGGTCAGCTCGGCGACGACGGTCTGGAAGTTCAGCAGCGCCTCGAGACGGCCCTGCGAGATCTCCGGCTGGTACGGCGTGTACGCGGTGTACCAGGCCGGGTTCTCCATGACGTTGCGCAGGATCACCGGCGGCGTGAACGTGCCGTAGTAACCGAGGCCGATCATCGAGCCGAGCACCTCGTTGCGGTCCGCGAGGGAGCGGAGCTCGGCCAGTACCTCGGCCTCGGTGCGCGCGGCCGGCAGCTTCAGGGCCTCGGCGTTCTTGATCACGTCCGGCACCGCGGCGGCCGTCAGCTCGTCGAGCGAGCCGTATCCGACCTGCGCGAGCATCTTGGCCCGCGCTTCGGAGTCGGGCCCGATGTGGCGCTGCTCGAAGGGAATGCCCTGTTCGAGCTCGGAAAGCGGAATACGAGGGGCTGTCATGGCGGAGGCCTCCTGGTCTGACGCGACCTTCGAGGGGCACCCCGGCACGGGTACCCCGACGGCCTCCCCCTCTGTCATCTCAACCTGAGAGTTTCACCGGATCGTCAACGGACGGTCCGGCTTTCACCGTCGGTGAGAGCGGAGGCCAACGGCACCCGCCCTGCTTTCCAGAGTGACCTCGTCCGTGCGGTACGTGAGCCTGAGAGATTCCGGGGAGGATTTGCTCCTTCGGCGCCTCCGGTGAAATCTGGAGGACTCTCCCGCACGGGATCAGCAGCCGTCTGCCAGCCTACCAGCGAGGACAAGACATCAGCCTTCGAGTGGCCGCCTTCACAAATGTGCTCTTTTGTAGTACTTACGGATGAGTTTGCGACCACTGGAGGGACCGTGCAGACCGACATCGATCCGCGCAACCTGATCGGCCGCAAGGCGTTCGACAGCAACGGCACCAAGATCGGCACGATCGACGAGGTCTATCTCGACGACGCCACCGGTGTCCCGGAGTGGGCGGCCATACGCACGGGGCTGTTCAGCAGGGATGCCTTCGTGCCCCTGGAGCCCAGCGAGATCGTCGAGGGGACCCTGCGCATCCCCTTCGACCGGGCGCTGATCAAGGACGCCCCCGACTTCGGCGTCGGGCGTCACCTTTCCCCCGAACAGGAACTCCAGCTCTACCACCACTACGGTCTCGACGTGGCGTCCCCTCCGCCGCCGCCGGACCGGGACTTCGGCCGGCTCGCGGGCACGGAGGACACCTGAGCTTCCCGGACGGCCGGTTCAGCCCCTGCACCCGCGTCCGGGCCCAGGCCCACGTCCCGGTCCGGGCCCACGTCCCGGTCCGGGCCGGCACTCGTGTCCAGGTCTCGGCCCGTTTCCGGGTCCCCGCCCGCGCGTGGGTCCGGACCCACGCGCGGACCCTGCGTCGCGGTTTGTGACCCCGACGGCCCGGGACCCGCCGGGAACGCGTCGGCGTCCTCGGGTCTTCGCTCCACCAGGGGCAGCGGGTCCGCCGGTTCCAGCTGCGGATCGTCCGTCCGGAAGGTCCGCACCCGGCCGGGGTCGGACCAGGGCGTCTCGAACCGCACCGTGACCCGTCCCAGCCCGCTCCCCTGCACCCATCCGTGCCCGAACTCGGCATGCCGCACGTCGTGCCCGGAGGGCCACCGCCGCTCCGCGGGCGGTGTCTCCGGGGCGGCCTCTTCGGCCGGCTCGTCCGCGGAACGCTCCTCGGCCGCCGGCTCCCCCACGGCAGCGGCCTGCGCCTGCGCGAACAGGTCCTCCTGCGTGTAGTCGGCGAGCCCGGAGACGCCGACCCCCAGCAGGCGCACGCCTCCGGTCGTGTCCACGCCCTCCAGGAGCCGGGCTGCGGCCTCCCGGACGACGCCGGGATCGTCCGTGGGCCCGCGCAGCGTCTCGGACCGGGTCAGCGTCGAGAAGTCGTACCTGCGCACCTTCAGCACGATGGTCCGCCCCGACAGCCCGGCCCGGCGCAGCCGCCGCACACACCGGTCCGCGAGCCGCTGCACCTCCAGCTCCACCCGGACGCGGTCGTGGATGTCCACGTCGTACGTGTCCTCGACCGACACCGACTTGGTCTCCCGCTCGGCCACCACGGGCCGCTCGTCGTGGGCCAGCGCCATCGCGAACAGCGCGCGCCCATGAGCGTTCCCCAGCAGCCGTACGAGCTCGTCCTCGCCCGCCTCGGCGAGCTCCTCGACCGTGGTGATGCCGGCCCGCCGCAGATGGTCGCCGGTGGCCGGTCCCACACCCGGCAGCGTCCGCACCGGCATCGGCCCCAGCAGCGCACGCTCGGTGCCCGGCTCGATCAGTACGAGACCGTCGGGCTTGGCCTGCTCCGAGGCGATCTTCGCCAGCATCTTGGAGGCGGCGAGCCCCACCGACCCCGTGAGCCCCGTGACCGCCCGGATGTCCGCGCGCAGCTTGGCGCCGGCCAGCCGCGCCGAGGCGTCGTCCCAGGCCGTCCCGCCCGCCTCCAGGTCCACGAACGCCTCGTCCAGGCTCAGCGGCTCCACCAGCGGCGACAGGGCCTTCAGCAGCCCCATCACCTGCTCGCTGACCTCACGGTAGAGCCCGAAGCGGGGCACGAGATAGGCGGCGTTCGGTGCGCGCCTGCGGGCCTGGGCCATGGGCATCGCCGAGTTCACCCCGAAGACGCGCGCCTCGTACGAAGCGGTGGCGACCACTCCACGGGGTCCGAGTCCGCCCACGACGACGGCTTTCCCGCGCAGGCTCGGCTTGGACGCCTGCTCCGCCGAGGCGAAGAAGGCATCCATGTCGAGATGCAGGATCGTGGGCGCGGTTCTCACATCTCCGATGCTGCCCTACGCCACTGACAATGCCCCGGCACGCCGGGGCATCACGTCATCGAAAGCCGCGCGTCACACCGCGCGGTTGCGCCTGCGCGCCAGCTCGTCGGCGGGATTGTGCCCGAGGAGCGTCTCACCGGTGTCCACGCGCTCTCCGTGCAACTGCGACAGGGCGCCCTCGACGTCCCGCCACACCACGCCCACGGCGATGCCGAAGACACCCTGGCCGCCCTGCAGCAGCGCGTGCACCTCGTCGGGCGAGGTGCACTCGTAGACCGTCGCGCCGTCGCTCATCAGCGTCATGCGCCCCAGGTCCTGGAAGCCGCGCTCCTTCAGGTGCTGGACCGTGGTGCGGATGTTCTGCAGCGACACCCCGGTGTCGAGGAACCGCTTGACGATCTTCAGGACCACCACGTCCCTGAAGCTGTACAGGCGCTGCGTCCCCGACCCGTAGGCGGGACGCACACTGGGCTCGACCAGTCCGGTCCGCGCCCAGTAGTCCAGCTGCCGGTAGGTGATGCCCGCGGCGGCGCACGCCGTGGGCCCTCGGTAACCGACCTCTTCGGGAACAGCCCCTCCCTCACCGGGCACTGCTGTCGGCCGCCGCGCAACGTGCTCGGCCGCGCCGCCATGCTGGGGGTACCCCCCGCTCGAGCCGAGCCGAGAGCTTGGGGGAGGGTACGGGCCACTCTCCCCCGGACCGCGTCCGGGAGCACCCCCAGCCGTACCGTCGCCGCTGCTTCTCACGCCGACCTCCGTCCTTGACCTGCCTTCTCGACGGTAGGCAGTCACCAGGGGCGCGTCAACGATCGCCACACTCGGCACGCCGAGTGATAATCACCCTAAGGGTGGTTTCCCGTGCCCTACCGCGGGGAAAGGCTAGCCGAATGCTCTCGGCGCGGGCCGCGGCACACCACACTCGCCGCAGGCAAATGCCGCCCGGAGCGGCCCTCCGCCCGCGTCACTGGCTGTTGGTGCCGAAGTCCTCCGGCGAGATCTGGTCGAGGAACTCGCGGAACTTCTCCACCTCGTCCTCCTGCTCGTCCGGGATCGCGATACCCGCGTCGTCGAGCACCCCGTCACTGCCGTAGATCGGCGTTCCGGTGCGCAGGGCCAGCGCTATGGCGTCGGACGGCCTGGCACTCACCTCGACCCCGCTGGCGAAGACGAGCTCGGCGTAGAAGACGCCCTCGCGCAGGTCCGTGATGCGCACTTCGGTGAGCTCCTGGCCGACGGCCTCCAGCACGTCCTTGAACAGGTCGTGGGTCAGCGGTCGTGCGGGGGCCATGCCCTGCTGGGCGAAGGCGATCGCCGTCGCCTCCCCCGGTCCGATCCAGATGGGGAGGTAGCGGTCGCCTCCCACTTCACGCAGAAGCACGATCGGTTGGTTGGAGGGCATCTCGACCCGGACACCTACGACATCGAGCTCGTTCACACAGCAACCCTAGGCCGTGCCCGGGACGTTTGGGTAGTCGGGCACAGAACGGGTGGACGATCCACAGCCTGCGCCGGTACTCGGGATCAGCGCAGCCGCACTCCCAGCGCGGTCTGTACGAGCGCCGCGTGCAGCTTCACCGTGAGGCCCGCGAGTTCCTTCGTGCGTGCCTCCGCGTGCGCCCGGGTCTGCGGATTGCGGTGGCGCCGCAGCGGGGCGACCACCTGGTCCACCAGTCCCGCGTCACGCTCCGCCGCGGCCTTCATCGCCCGCAGATGGCGCGGCTCGATCCCGAAGCGTCCCAGCTCGACGACGAGCGCGGCGACGGTCACCGCCTCGGCGTCGTAGACACCGTCGGGCAACGGGCCGATCAGTCCGTACGACTCCCACTCCTGGAGCTGCTGCTCACCGATCTCCGCGGCGGCCAGCAGCTCGGCGCGGCCCACCCGGGCCGCCGTGGGCCCCTCGGGCTCGCCGTAGAGCCCCCCGAGGGGTTCTCCCTCACCCGCGTCGCGCTGGCGGCCCACGGAGGGCAGCCGCACCTGCTCACCGCGCGCCAGGGCGTCCAGGTGCTCGCGGATCACCTTCAGCGGGAGGTAGTGGTCACGCTGCATCCTCAGGACGTGGCCGAGGCGTTCGACATCGTTCGCGCTGAACTTGCGGTACCCCGAAGGGGTCCGCAGCGGCTCGACGAGCCCCTCCGACTCCAGGAACCTGATCTTGGAGATGGTGACTTCGGGGAACTCGTCGCGCAGCACGCTCAGCACCGCGCCGATGCTCATCAGCCCACTGTCCGCGGCGGCGGTACCGCCGCCGGCACCGCCGCTCGGTGTTTGAAGCATGGACATTCCCTCGGTGTCCCCCCGGACGGAGTTGGGGGAGGGTCAGATGCCCTGCTGGCTCGCGTAGAACACCAGCCGGTACTTGCCGATCTGCACCTCGTCACCGTTCGACAGCGGGACCTGGTCGATCCGCTCCCGGTTGACGTACGTGCCGTTCAGGCTGCCGACATCCGCGACCGTGAACGAACCGTCCGCGACACGACGGAACTCCACGTGCCGACGCGACACCGTCACGTCGTCGAGGAAGATGTCGCTCTGCGGATGACGCCCGGCCGTGGTCAGCTCACCGTCCAGCAGGAAGCGGCTGCCCGAGTTGGGGCCACGTCGCACCACCAGGAGCGCCGAGCCGACCGGCAGCGCGTCGACCGCCGCCTGAGCCTCCGGGGAGAGCATCGGCGAGGGCGTCTGACCCGTCACCTCGGCGTCGTACGCCTCGATGCCGGAGATGGAGATCGTGGACGTCTGCTCCGACGGACGCTCCGGTCCGCCCCGCAGCGGCGCACCGCAGTTGGAACAGAACCGGCTGTTCTCCGCGTTGCGGTTCCCGCACCTCGTACACACCTGGGCCGACATGGACGGATCCTCCTGCCGCGGCTGCCCACCAGGGGCATGGGACGCATACGGATCGGAGGCGAACCCTCCACCCGTGCTTGAGGCTGACGGTTCCCCGAAACCTATGCGGCCCGGCTGGGCAGGGTCAACAGACGACGCGCCCTGACCACCGGGACCGGTGACCTGGTCCCGGAACAGCGGGCGGTCGCCGCTCTGGGCCTCCGCGTCTCCCTGGCGCGGTGCACGGTGACGGGCAGTCGCGTTGTCGCCACTGTCCTCTCGCGTGCTCTTGCCGAACAACTTCGCAAACAACTTCACGGGCGATTCCCCTTGACCGAAACAGACCCGCCCGTGGGGCAGGACGAACCCTGATTGAACACACCGGTCGACCCGGACATCCTCACAACGTCCGTATCCACCAGACAGTTTCCACCACGCACCACCCATTCGGTGCGCCGACCCCCCGCAACCTCCTGCCCTCGCCCGGCGACCCCCATGCGACTGCCGTTCACCGGGAGGACGACTGAGCGTAGTCAGGCCGCTCCGCCGGTCGCAAGGCATCGACGACGATCTTCGTCGAGCGGTCCACCGTGACGGTGGCCTGCTCCTTCTCCAGTGTCTGCACCACGCCTCCCGGAATGTTCAGCGCCGGCTCCAGGTCCTGCGGCTTGCCGATGACTTTGAAACGATAAGGCTGGGTGATCTTGTTCCCGTCGACCTTCACTCCGCTTCCGGAGTCGGCCAGATACGTCCCGGCGACCACGCGCACGCCGTTCACCTGGATCGCCTCCGCGCCGGCGGCGCGCAGCTCCTGGATCGCGTCGAGCAGCATGTCCGCCTTGACCGTCCCCTTCGCGTCGTCGATCGTCAGGGTGATGCCGGGGCCCTGAGCGGCCACGGTGCCCGCCAGAATGCCGAGTTGCTTCTCCTTCTCGACCGTCTGCTTGCGGGCCTCCTCGGCCTGGTTCGAACTGTTCTCCAGCTCGGTGCGCTGATCCTCGAGACCCTGCTTCTCGTCCTCAAGACGCTGAGTCCGGCTGTCGAGTTCATCGAGAATGCGCACGAGATCTTCCTGACGCGCGCCGCGCAGCGCGCTGTCGCCGTCGCTGTTGGACGCCACCTGTACGGCCAGGCCGAAGCCGAGGCCGAACAGCAGCACCGCGACGATGAATTGGGCACGCGACACCCGCGGCGGCCACAACCCCTTGACCAGCCTCTGACGGCCGGACGGCGGCGTCTCGACGTTCTCGTCGGCCGTCTCCGGTTCGGGCTCCCGCGCGGCCGCGGGGACCTCTTCCGGCAGCTCTTCGCGCAGCGGGTTCTCGGGCGCTTCTTCTTCGTTCTCGTTGCTCATCGGCCTCACGCCCGGAACACGTGCCGACGGATCGCCGCGGCATTGGAGAAGATCCGGATGCCGAGGACGACCACGACACCCGTGGACAGCTGGGCACCCACACCCAACTTGTCACCCAGGAAAACGATCAGCGCGGCGACGACCACGTTCGACAGGAACGAGACCACGAAGACCTTGTCGTCGAAGATGCCGTCGAGCATCGCGCGCAGACCGCCGAACACGGCGTCGAGCGCCGCCACGACGGCGATCGGAAGGTAAGGCTCGACAACCGCCGGAACCTCGGGCCGGACCAACAATCCAGCCACGACTCCCACGACGAGGCCCAGTACGGCGATCACGGTGTGCCCTTCTCTGTGCTCGGCTCTGCTGTACGTACGATCACACTCGGTGCGGCGGACAACCGGACGTCGCCCTCGGCGGAAATGCTCGTCCTGATGCCGTAGTTCTCCTGGAGGGCATGCAGATAGAGCCCGTCGGCGCTGTTCTGGAACCTGGTGCTGAGCCGCTGGCCGTCCCCCACCGCGAGCACCGTGTACGGCGGCACCAGCGGCTTGTTGTCGACCAGTATCGCGTCACCCGCGGCCCTGATGGCCGACAGAGCGGTCAGCCGCTGTCCATTGACGGAGATGGCCTCGGCGCCCGACTCCCACAGGCCGTTGACCACGCGCTGCATGTCACGGTCCCGCACCCGCCCGGTGTCGGAGAATCCCGAGGTCTCCCGCGGATTGGTGCCGTCACCGCCCGTGCTGGCTTCCTTCGCGTCGTTCACGACGAGCTTCACGCCCGGTCCGTGCACATCGGTGGCACCCGACAGAATGCTCACCAGGTCGGCCTGCTCACCGCCGCCGTCCTTCTTCAGCGCCACACGCTGGCGGGCGCTCACATCGGCGCGCAGGGTGTCGACGCCGGTCTCCAGCTTGTCCGCGGCCGTCGTCTCGCGCTCGATGCGGTCGATGAGCTCCTGGCGCTCCTTGGCGACGACGGGGGCCGCCAGCCGAGCGTTCGCCGCTCCCACGGTGACCACGAGCGCGGCGAGCACCAGACCCGCGGCAAGACCCAGCTTGGCCCGGACCGTCTTCGGCATGCCGCCGACGCCGTCTGCCTCCCTGCGGGCGGCAGCCTCGGCGTACCCCTCGTCGAGGCTGTGATCCATGACGTTGGTGAGCAGCGACATGGAGGCGTCCGGGCGCGGGGGGCGCGGAGCGCTGCTCCGAACGGGGGGCTGCTGCGGCATGCCGCACATCGTCGCACGTCGCGGGTGCTACCTCCGAATGGCCCCACCAACGTGCCGGACAGGCCCCCTTGGGGACACTTGTCCGACACGCACGGGTGAAGATCGTTTCAGCGGCCGGCGCTGTCCACCACGGCCGCCCACTCGTCGAGCAGAGCCTCCGCGGAGGCGTCGTCCGGGCCCTCCGCCCACAGATGGGTGACGGCCTCGGCGGGGTCCGGGAGCACCATCACCCAACGCCCGTCCGTCTCCACGACCCGTACGCCGTCCGTCGTGTCCACGAAGCGGTCTCCCGCCTCCTCCACGACCCGGCGCATCACCAGCCCCTTCACCGCCCACGGAGTGGCGAGGTCCCGCTTGAGGACATGCGCCCGCGGAATCCGTGCGTCAATCTGGCTGAGCGTGAGCTGCGTCCGCGCGACGAGACCGATGAGCCGTACGAACGCGGCCGCGCCGTCGAAGACGCCGCTGAACTCGGGAATGATGAAGCCGCCGCGTGCGTCGCCGCCGAAGATCGTCGTCTCCTCGCGGCCGACCCGCGTCAGGTCGTCCGGCGACGTCGTCGTCCACTCCACCTGCGTGCCGTGGTACGCCGCCACCTGCTCGGCGATCCGTGTGGTGGTGACCGGCAGCGCCACTCGCCCACTGCGCCGCTCGGCGGCCACCAGGTCGAGCATGACGAGAAGGGCCCGGTCGTCCTCGACGATCCGCCCCTTCTCGTCGACGAGCGAGAGCCGCTCGCCCACCGGGTCGAAGCGCACTCCGAACGCGGCCCGCGCGGACGCGACGATCTCGCCCAGCCTCACCAGGCCGGCCCGCCGCGTCTCCGCCGTCTCGGTCGGCCTGGACTCGTCGAGACCGGGGTTGATGACCAGGGAGTCCACACCGAGCTTGCCCAGCAGGCTGGGCAGCACCAGTCCGGCACTGCCGTTGGAGGCGTCGACGACCACCTTGAGCCCGGAATCCGCGATCCCGGTGGTGTCGACGTTCCGCAGCAGCGATCCCGTGTACGAGTCGAAGACGCTGGCGGGGAAGTGCAGGTCCCCGATCTCGCCGGGGAACGCGCGCCGGTACTCCTGCCGCGCGAAGACCCGGTCCAGCTTCCGCTGCCCGCCCTGCGACAGGTCGGCACCCTGCCCGTCGAAGAACATGATGTCGACGGAGTCGGGCACTCCGGGTGTCGTCCGGATCATGATTCCGCCCGCACTGCCCCGAGCCGTCTGCTGCCGGGCCACGGGCAGCGGTACGTTCTCCAGGTCGCGTACGTCGATGGCGCTGGTCTGCAACGCAGAGATCACCGCTCGCTTCAACGCGCGGGCACCTCGGGAGTGGTCGCGGGCCGTGGTGACGGTGGAACCCTTCTTGAGGGTCGTCGCATAGGCCCCCGCCAGGCGCACGACCAGTTCCGGGGTGATCTCGACGTTCAGGATCCCGGAGACACCACGGGCGCCGAAGAGGTGGGCCTGACCGCGCGACTCCCAGATCACCGAGGTGTTGACGAAGGCGCCGGCCTCGATGGTCTTGAACGGATAGACGCGGACGTTGCCCTGAATGATCGATTCTTCACCGACGAGGCATTCGTCGCCGATCACCGCGCCGTCCTCGATGCGAGCGGCGCGCATGATGTCGGTGTTCTTTCCGACCACGCAGCCGCGCAGATTGCTGTGCTGACCGATGTACACGTTGTCGTGCACGACGGCCCGGTGGAGGAACGCGCCGTTCTTGACGACGACGTTGGAGCCGACGACGGTGTGTTCGCGGATCTCGGCGTTCGCCTCGACCTTGGCGTAGTCACCGATGTAAAGCGGCCCGCGCAGTACGGCGTCGGGATGCACTTCCGCACCCTCGGCCACCCAGACGCCCGGGGAGATCTCGAACCCGTCGAGTTCGACGTCGACCTTGCCCTCGAGGACGTCGGCCTGGGCCTTCACATAACTCTCGTGAGTGCCGACGTCCTCCCAGTAGCCCTCGGCGATATAGCCGTAGATGGGCTTGCCTTCCTTCATCAGCTGGGGGAAGACGTCGCCGGACCAGTCGACGGAGACATCGGCCTCGACATAGTCGAAGACCTCGGGCTCCATGACGTAGATACCGGTGTTCACGGTGTCCGAGAAGACCTGGCCCCAGGTCGGCTTCTCCAGGAAGCGCTCGACCTTGCCCTCTTCGTCCACGATGGTGATGCCGAATTCCAGCGGATTGGGGACGCGCGTCAGACAGACGGTGACGAGCGCGCCCTTCTCCTTGTGGAAGTTGATGAGTTCGGTGAGATCGAAGTCGGTGAGAGCATCACCGGAGATCACGAGGAAAGCATCGTCCTTCAACGCCTCTTCGGCGTTCTTGACGCTCCCGGCGGTACCGAGTGGCTTCTCCTCATTGGCATAGGTGAGCTCCATGCCGAGCTCTTCACCGTCACCGAAGTAGTTCTTGACCATCGAGGCCAGGAACTGGACAGTGACGACGGTCTCGTTGAGCCCATGCCTTTTGAGCAGCCTGAGCACATGCTCCATGATCGGGCGGTTCACCACCGGCAGGAGCGGCTTGGGCATGCTTGAGGTCATTGGGCGAAGGCGTGTGCCTTCGCCTCCGGCCATCACGACGGCCTTCATGTCGGAAGCGTCCTCCTTGAAGAGACGACGGTGCAGCCGACTTCACCCGTCCTGATTGTCCCGCAGATTTCGAGCGCGGGCCATCGGGGCACAACAGCCGCCCAATCGGGCCGAGCTCAATCGGCCATGGTGTCCGCCCGGACCAACCGGCGGACCTGCACCACGTAGAGGACTCCTGCCCACCAATACAGGGTTGTACCCCATCCGGCGAACGCCCATCCGAAAATAGCGCCCACTGTCGCGATCCAGCCGCTCGCGTCGCTGAGCAGCAACAACGGGAAGGCATACATCAGGTTGAAGGTGGCTGCCTTCCCGAGGAAGTTCACCTGCGGGGGCGGATAGCCGTGACGTCGGAGGATCCACACCATGACCAGCAGAACCAGCTCGCGTGCGAGAAGCGCCGCCGTCAGCCAGATCGGAAGAATCTCGCGCCAGGTGAGTCCGACAAGCGTCGACAGGATGTAGAGCCGGTCGGCCGCGGGATCCAGCAGCCGGCCGAGGCTGCTGATCTGGTTCCAGCGCCGGGCGAGCTTCCCGTCCAGATAGTCGGTGATACCGCTCAGCATGAGGACGAGCAGCGCCCAGCCGTCACTCTTGGGACCGCCGAACTCCGGCCTGAGGATCAACCACAGGAAGATGGGTACGCCGAGGAGACGCGCCATGCTGAGGATGTTCGGGATGGTGAGGACCCGGTCCGTCTGAACACGGGTCTCCTGGACCTCCACCCGGGGGCCTCCTGTGGGAAACGAGCCAACGATGCCCCCTGACCATACCCGCAGCCCCGGCACCACAGCGCAGAGGGGGAGGCAAGGGAGGGACGCCATCAGAAAAATTGGTAGAAAACAAAAAAGCTCCGGCTCTCGGGAAATAATTCCCAAGAGCCGGAGCTCTAATTTTAGTTCGGCGGCGTCCTACTCTCCCACAGGGTCCCCCCTGCAGTACCATCGGCGCTGTGAGGCTTAGCTTCCGGGTTCGGAATGTAACCGGGCGTTT
>NZ_JBIAIQ010000023.1:96656-147682 GCF_042871525.1 Streptomyces sp. NPDC005784 | reverse complement strand
CTCGCCGTCAACCGGCTCTTCGGCCGACGGAGACTCTGCAGGCATGGTGACCTCCTGGGACTGGGCAGTGGAAAGCACAGCTTGTCACGGCGGGCCCCCTCGAGGCACCCGCTCCTCCCATCGCCAACCGCCATCGCGGCTCGTCCCTTCAGGGACAGCCGCCGTGCGTACGGTGCGGACGGCCCGTCCCGGCAGCTCGAATGCCGGGGACGGGCCGTTGTTCGTCCGATAGCGGGTCGGCCGAGCCGGACGATGTCCAGAACGGACAGGTGACGCGGGGACCGGTTCGCGAAACAGATGACGGACGAGTGGCCGACGGGCGCGATCCGGACGTCCTCGTCCTCGAGGCCTCACGTCAGCTGGTCCTCCCGGCATCCCCCGCCCAAGGCCCCACGTCAGCTGGTCCTCCCGGCCAGTCGTACCGCTACGGCACACGCGCCCGGAGGCCGTGGAGGGGGACCGACGAAGCTCGGCTCCGGAGGTGACGCAATGCACCGAGCGCGGGCAGCAGACCGGGGGGACGCAGCGTGTGTTGGCACGCTTGCCGGCCGCTCCGAGCGTGGCAGTTGGCCGGCTTGACGAGCGCCCTGCCGGTCAGCAATTGATGGGAGGGTTACCGGAAGCGACTCGGCAGTAGTCCGACCCGAGTCCGCCGTCGACGGTGCCGGCGTTCGGGCCGACGAAGATGGAGTCGCCTTCGGCTCCGCCGAGGATCTTGCCGGTCGCCGTGGTTCCTGTGTTGGCCGTGATGGAGTCGCCACCGGCGCCGCCGTCGACGGTGCCGGCAACGATGCCGTTGATGACGATGTAGTCGCTGCCGCCCAAGCCGTTGACCTTGTCGCCCGAGGCGAGGGCGCCACAGCTGATGTAGTCGGAGCCGGCAGTACCGCTGACGGTCGTACCGGACACGGGGCTGCCGTTGACCGTGCATGCCGTCAGGGCTTGTGCGGGCGTTGCCGTCAGGGCGAGGGGGGCGGCCACGAGGGCGGCGGCGCAGAGTGCACGTATCGCATGTCTGATCATGCGATGAGTGGCTCATGACGATTTCATGATCGCAATGCTGCACCATCGGTCGCGCCACCGTTCGGGGCAGTCTGCCCCCCGGACGGGCCATCGAGACCGACGGTCGGACGATCAGGGTTTGCGACGGGTGTCCGAGGCCGGAGTAAGGGCAGGTGTCCGAGGCCCGGGTAAGAGGGAGCCAGGGGTCCATCCCGCAGGTTCCCAAGCCGGGAACCTGCGGGAACCGCCCCCACCGACGACACCGACGCAGGGAAGTTTCGTTCGACCTTCTGCCTCAGCGAACCCGAGCGCGCGGTGCGTACGCTGGGGGTGGTGGATGGCCGGGGCCTGTCCTCGATGACGGCATCATGGCCGACGCCGCTTACCGTCTGCTGCCGGCCTGACGGCCCGGCCTCACTTCAGGTGCCGGGCGAAGAACCGAGCCCCGTCCTCCATCTCGGACCGCGGGACGCCGGTGTGCCCGCCGAGGTTGGCGTGCAGGGACTTCTCCTTGGAGCCGAAGGCGTCGAACAGGTCGAGAGCCGCCTGCCGGTCGTTCCCTTCGTCGTCCCACTGCAACAGGACCCGCAGCGGAATGGTGACCTGGCGGGCCTCCTCGAAGATGGCGGCGGGGATCAAACTCCCGGCGAAGAAGCCGGCAACCGCGATGCGCGGCTCGACCAAGGCAAGGCGGATGCCGATGGAGATCACTCCTCCCTCGAATCCGACCGGGCCGCCGATCTCCGGCAGCGAAAGGAGCGCGTCCAGGGCGGCCTGCCATTCCGGGACCGCCTTTTCGACCAGCGGGAGGACGAGGGCGTCGACGATCTCGTCGCCTACCGGCTCGCCGGCCGCCATCGCCCCGCGCAGGTCGGCGCGGGCCTGCTCGACGGCGGGCCAACGGGGCCGGTCACCGCTCCCGGGGAGCTCGATGGTGGCCGCGGCCCAGCCGTACTGCGCCGCGTAGTACCGGGCCCGCCCCGCCAGCCGGGGGTACATCTTGCGCAGTCCGAGGGGAGGGTGGCCGATCAGGATCAGCGGCGCCGGTGCTGATGCGGATGCGGGCGTCCACAGGATGCCGGGGATCTCGCCGAGGGTGAATTCGCGCTCGAGGACGCCGTCGTCGAGGCGCTGCTCAGAAGTGAATTGCATGGTCGTGCCTTTCGGGAGTGCTCATGTACGGCGCTCCCGGACGACCTATCGCCCGACCGTGACCCCGGAGGAGAGCACCCACGTCAATACGTTCACGGGTACCACCTCCTCGTTCTCTCGCACGGCCTCCCGAAAGTTAGCAGTCGTCTCCGTGGTCCGCCAAACGGGTTTTCGCGGAGGCTCTGGGGCCGGATGAGAGCGCCGCGGCGCGCGCACCGCGGGCCTGCGGCGGTGACGGGAGGGTCCTGTGGCCGGGTTGTCAACTTTGGCGTGTAATGGAAGGTGCGCGACGCGCGCCGACGTGCATCGGCGGCAAGACACTCCGAGGCGATCGCAGCCGGAGGACTTCTCGTGAAGTACCACACCCGAGCATTCATCGCAGCCACCGGAACGGCACTCTTCCTGTCCGCGGCCACCGTGGCGTACGCCGATGGCAGCAGCCACGGTTCGGCAGGCACCGTACAGGCAGCGCGATCGGCGGTGAGCGCATCGTCCTCCGCGACGGTGTCCACCAAGTCCGGTCCGCTCGGCAAGATCCTGGTCAACAGCAAGGGGCACACCCTCTACCTCTTCCAGGCCGACAAGACCAACAAGTCGACCTGCAACGGAGACTGCGCCAAGGCTTGGCCACCGCTGAAGGCGCACGGGAAGCCGACCGCCGGGGGCGGCGTCAACAGCAAGCTGCTGTCGACCACCACGCGCAGCGACGGCTCGAAGCAGGTCACGTACAAGGGGCACCCGCTCTACACGTTCATCGACGACACCAAGGCCGGGCAGACCAACGGGCAGGGGCTCGACGCCTTCGGCGCCAAGTGGTACGTGCTGGGCACCGACGGCAAGCAGATCACCAAGACCTCGTCATCGTCACAGAGCGGCGGCTACTGACCGGCCCGCCTGGCGCCGTCCGAACCGGTCACGGTCCCGGCGCCCGAAACCCGTTGAGCTGCCACAGCGCAGCTGTGTACCAGCGGTTTCGACGATCTGCTGCGGGGTCCGACCCTTGGGGGGACTGCGCCTGTCGACGGTGGAGCGGCGAACCCGATTTTCCGGTGCGGGCGGCGGGCACCCGCCGCGTCATGTGGCCGCGGACGACATGGTTCGCGTCATTCCATGGCGCGTCGCAGGCCCAGGCGCTCCTTCTCGGAGAGTCCGCCCCACACGCCGAAGCGTTCGTCGTTGCTCAGCGCGTACTCCAGGCACGCGGAACGCATCGCGCACATCCCGCAGATGCGTTTCGCCTCGCGCACCGAGCTGCCCGGCTCGGGAAAGAAGAAGTCAGCCCCCGTCTGCGCGCACAACGCCTGCTCCTGCCAGGCGAGGTCGGACGGAGTGATGGTTTCCAAGTACATGGTCAAGATCGTGCCTCGCGGCGAAAAACGTTCGATCAACGCAGGATCAACGCCACGTTCCAAGGCTCCCGGCGGCCTCGATGATGGCCCCGCGACAGGGCCCCGGGCACGGCGGCGCGCGGGAAGGACGAGAACAATACGAATCGCGGCGGCCACCAAGAGTAACGACAACTGTCGCTCCCGGGCGCTTTGCGCGTCTCGACGGCGATTGTCAGTGGGCGGTGGAAGACTCGGCACCAAAGGCAACGGGACCCCTCAAAGGAGGGCAATCATGCTCACCACCCACTTCGTCAACGGCGCCCCGAACTGGCTGGATGTCGGCACATCCGACATCGAGGGCGCCACCACCTTCTACGGAGGCCTTTTCGGCTGGCAGTTCCAGTCGGCCGGGCCCGACGCCGGTGGCTACGGCTTCTTCCAGATCGACGGAAAGACCGTGGCCGGCGGCATGCAGATCACCGCCGAGCAGGGCCCTCCGTCCTGGAACGTCTACTTCCAGACCGAGGACGCCGAAGGCACGGCCAAGGCCGTCGGGCAGGCCAAGGGCACGGTGCTCATGCCGCCCATGGACGTGATGGGCGAGGGCCACATGGCCATGCTCGCCGACGAGGCGGGCGTGACGTTCGGCATCTGGCAGCCGGCCCGGACCAAGGGCCTGGGCATGGCCGGTGACCCGGGCTCGCTGTGCTGGGTCGAGCTCTACACCCCGGACGTCGCGGCGGCCGCCGCGTTCTACAACTCGGTCTTCGGGTGGAACACTTCTGCGGTTCCGTTCCCCGGCGGCACCTATACCTGTATCAACCCAGCGGGGACCGAGGAGGAGAGCATGTTCGGCGGCGTCATGGCGCTCGCCGACGACCCGGTCGAGGCGAAGACGGGTGCGTACTGGCTGCCGTACGTCGAGGTCGCCGACACGGACGCCGTGGTCGCCAAGGCCCAGGAGCTCGGTGGCACGGTCCGTATGCCCGCGACGGACATGGAGGGCGTCGGCCGCATGGCCAAGCTCGCCGATCCGTACGGGGCACGCTTCGCGGTGATCAAGAGCGCACCGCAGCAGGGCTGACGTCTCCGATCGGCGGGACCCCGGCACGCGCGGCCCCGCCGATCACCGTCGCCATCACCCGCCACCCGCCACCCGCCACCCGCCACCCGCCACCCGCCACCCGCCAGTCTCAGGCGTCCCTCAGGCGTCCCTCGGGCGTCGCCGTCACGCGTCACTTCAGGCATCGGCGTCAACCGTGCCCACTCCGCCGCCACTTGAGCCCGCGCCGGGAGTGAGGAGACCTGCGCGGAGGCCTGTCAGACCTACGCGGAGACCCGTCGCACGACCGTCGTCGGCAGGACCACTCCGGAAGGCTCGGACACCGGGCCCTCCGCCCCCGTCCCGCCCTCCAGGCCGCGAATCAGCAGCCGGGCCATCAACCGGCCCATTTCCTCTATGTCCTGACGAACCGTCGTCAGCGGCGGATCCGTCTGCTCGGCGATCGGCAGCATGTCGTCGAAGCCGATCACGGCGACGTCCTCGGGCACCCGTCGCCCGTTCTCGCGCAGCACGCGCAGCACACCGAGGGCCGACAGGTCGTTCGCCACGAACACCGCGTCCACGTCGGGGCACCGCTCCAGCAGCTCCCGCATCGCGCGTTCGCCGCCGGCGGGTGTGAAGTCGCCCTGCGCGACGAGCGCCGGATCGGCGTCCGCCATGACGTCCCGGAAGCCGTCCAGCCGGTCGACCGCGGACGTCTGGTCGAGGGCACCGGTGATGTGGGCGATGCGCGTCCGCCCGAGACCGAGGAGGTACCGAACGGCCTGCCGGGCGCCGCCCCGGTTGTCGCAGTCGACGTAGACCGCCTCGCGGACGCCCTCGCCCCAGCCGGGCCGCCCGCCGAACACGGTCGGCACGCCCGCGCCGTGGATCAGGCCGGGCAGCGGGTCGTCGAGGTGCAGCGAGAAGACGAGCGCACCGTCGACATGGCCGCCGGTGAGATAGCGGGCGACGCGGGCGTGGTCGTCGCGGCCCTCCGTGAGCAGCAGCACGAGCTGCGAGTCGTTCGCTGTCAGTTCCTTGCTGATGCCGCGGAGTTGGAGTGCGAAGAAGGGGTCGGCGAAGACCCTGGTCTCCGGCTCGGCGATCACGACGGCCACGGCGTCGTGGCGCCGGGTGACGAGGCTGCGGGCGGCCTGGTTCGGCACGTACCCGAGTTCTTCGACGGCCCGGCGCACCCGTTCGACGAGCGGTTCGCGGACCCCGTCCCCACCGTTCACCACCCGCGACACGGTGGCCCGGGAGACCCCGGCCCGCGCGGCCACGGCCTCCAGCGTGGGGCGCGACACTGTCTCGGTCACCTCAGGGCACCTCCTCGGCGGATGCGGATCAGGATAACCGCGCGGCCGCTCCCTCAGTGAGAGCGCTCCCCGATCATCGAAAACGGCTCGAACCGATCACATGGAGGGGCCTGGAGGGGGTGCCTGCCACGAGGGTGGAAATGGGCCCGGCGGCCGCGCCCGCCCGCCGCTGACCCGCGCCGCTGATCCGCCCGCCGGACGTCCGGCCGAGAGAGAGCCGGCCAAGGGAGATCAACTGCTAGGCGGCTGAGCGTCCTCGTGCTTGGCGCGGCTCGGTTGTACCCGCTTGGGCTCGCCCGGCATCTTCGGGTACTCGGGCGGGTACGGCAGGTCGCCGAGGCCGTGGTCGTGCTCGTCGCGGCTGGCGAGTTCCAGCAGGGCCTCCAGGGAGAAGGCGTGGTCGTCCATGTCGGCGTGCACATCGCCGAGTTCGGCGAAGCGTCCCGGCATGGTCGCCAGGTCGAAGTCCCGGGGTCTGGCGTCCTCCACCTCGTCCCAGCGCAGCGGCGCGGAGACCGGGGCGTGCGGGCGGGGGCGTACTGAGTAGGCGGAGGCGATGGTGCGGTCCCGCGCGGTCTGGTTGTAGTCCACGAAGATCTTTTCGCCTCTCTCCTCCTTCCACCAAGCGGTGGTGACCCGGTCGGGCATACGGCGTTCGAGCTCGCGGCCGACGGCGATGGCGGCCCTGCGTACCTGGGTGAAGGTCCAGCGCGGCTGGATCGGCACGAAGACGTGCAGCCCGCGGCCCCCGGAGGTCTTGGGCCAGCCCCGCAGATCGCCGTACTCGTGGAGGACCTCGCGCAGTTCGTGGGCGGCGCGCACCGCGTCGGCGTAGTCCGTGCCGGGCTGCGGGTCGAGGTCGATGCGCAGTTCGTCGGGGCGGTCGACGTCGTCGCGGCGGACCGGCCACGGGTGGAACGTGAGCGTGCCGAACTGCGCGGCCCACAGCACGGCGGCGGGCTCGGTGGGGCACATCTCGTCGGCACTGCGGCCGCTGGGGAAGGTGATGTGGGCGGTCGGGATCCAGTCGGGCATGTTCTTGGGTGCGCGCTTCTGGAAGAAGGACTCGCCGGTCACTCCGTCCGGGTAGCGCTCCAGGGTGGTGGGGCGGTTGCGCAGGGCGCGCAGGATGCCCTCGCCGACGGCGAGGTAGTACTGGGCGAGGTCCAGCTTCGTGAAGCCGCGCTCCGGGAAGAAGATCTTGTCCGGGCTGGACAGACGTACGCTCCTGCCGGCCGCTTCGAGTTCCACCGCATCGCCCATGCGAGCCACGGTAGGCGCACCGCGCAGACCGCGCACACCGGGCGGATGCCCGCGCCGCCGCGCAGAATCGAAGCATGGTTCTGCGAGACTTTCGATAGATGCAGGTCAGACGCCATATTTGCCCACCGTCTCACGCTGTTCTCTCACAATCTCTCACCCCAGCCCGTGTAGGCCGTCGAGCGCGGCGGCCGCCGAACGAAGATCCTCGGCGTCCGGAGCGACGTACTTGGCCTTGGTGAAGGCCGCGTTGGTGTGCCCCGCCCACGCCGCGAGGACGACATCCGTGACGCCGTTCACGGCGAGGTACTTGAGGACGGCATGCCGCGCGTCGTACAAGCGCACCCGCCTCAGGCCGAGTTGCTCCATCAGCCCGCACGCGTGGTCCCGGAGGTTCCTCGTATCGAGCGGCAACCCGAGTTCGTCCACGAGCACGTACCCGGAGGCGGTGTATGCCTCGCCGGCCGCGAGGCGCTCGCGGGCCTGCAATGCCTTGAAGCTCTTGAGGGAGTCCCAGACCAACCGCGGGAGCGGCAGGGTGCGTTCGCCGCTGGTGGTCTTGGTGTCCTTCTCGACGGTGTAGTGATTGCGGACCATCGTCCGGGTGTTGAGCACCGACACGGTGCCGCGCACCAGGTCGACGTCCGGCTCCCAGCGCTGACCCGCGACTTCGGCCGGGCGCATCCCCATCAGCGACTCCATGAGCGGAGCGCACAGCCGATCGCTACGGATGCCGGAGACGTACTGCTGTACCTCCGCGACGTTCCACGGCTGGACCTTGGTGCTGCGCCGCTTGTCCTGCTTGCGGACCTGCTTAGGAACGTGCACGTACTCGGCGACATTCGCCCGCACCATCTGCCGGACGAAGGCACGGCCGAGGATCTCCTTCAAACGGGAGAGGATCGTGTCGACGCTGGTGGGGCGCAGCCCGGTCAGGGTCTCGACCGGCTGCTCAGGGTTTCCGGTCTGCACGATGATGGGGCGCCGGCGCCCTTGAGTGAGCAGCCACTGCACGAAGTGGATGCAGTCGTCCTCGGTGAGGGCCTGGAGGCGGGTATCCCCGAGCCGGTTCTTGATGTAGCCGAGCTGGGTCTCGTAGCTGGGGATCGTGGTGGGCTCCAGGTCCTCCTTCTTCTTGGCGAACCACTCGTCGACCCACTCCCCCACTGTGATCTTGTTGGGGACGATGAGCGTGCCCGCGTCGCGCTGGTGCCGGATGCGGGCGTACTCGGCTTCGGCCTCCTTCTTCGTGTCCTTGGTGATGGTGAGTTGCTTGCGTTTGCCGGTCTCGTCGCGGCCGACGTCGACCACGAACCGGTATCGGACCCTGCCGTTCTTCAGCGGGATCTTTTTGATCTCGGCCATGTACTCCCCCTTCTCTATCCAGGCGCAACCGCGACCACGGAAAAGTCCGGGGCAAGCTGCGCGTCCAGACCTTCCTTCTTCGCGTGGTGCAACCACGTATTCACGGTGGCGGTCGACGCATCACGCTTCTCCGCGACAACCGTTGCCGGAGCCTTCTCTCCAGCCGCCGCCGCTGCGTTGTACTCAAGTTGCACCTCTGCAAGCCGGATAAGGCGCCTCCAGCGCCGCAGCGCACCAGGGCCACCGTCCGGGTCCACGTCCGGATGGTTCGCCCGAACCATCTCCTCGGCACGCTCCGGAATCTTCTCAATGGGCGGCGGCGCCTCGAACAGGCCCGCGCTCATATCTAGCGGTGCTCCTTGCGGAGTTCGCTGTCCGAAGGTGAGGGCCAGTCGAGCAACCCGCTCCAACTTCACGAAGGGCAGATCTCGCACGAGCGTGGCGCCCACCGGCTTCCAGGCTTCGAGGGGTACGTCGTCGGCTTGCTGCACTCGGACCCCGTAGGGCCCCTCGACTTTGTGGCCGCCGAGGAGGACGTACTGCAACCGCACCACGACATGCGGGTGGCTCGCAGGCACGAGGGACACGAAGACCTCGCAGTCTCCGTTGGAGGCGCCCTCGATCGGCTCAGGATCGGAGAGCCAGATGAGGTGCTGAGGCGGAGTGGTCATGCCGTACATCGTGCCCGCCAGGCAGTCAGATTGCAATGCAAAGGATTGCCTCTCGAAAGATGACGGAAAGCCTTTCGCAATGTGGCGGGATACCTTTACGATGGAGGCATGAGCCCCGAAGACCTTCGGCGGATCAGCGAAGTTCGCGCGCTTGTCGCCAACGGCAAGGCTCGTGAGCAGCGCGAAAGCCGCCGACTCAAGCTCCAAGAGATCGCCGACGCCGTCGGCGTCACCCCCGTGACCGTCTACCGCTGGGAGCGGGGCATCACAACGCCTCGCGGCGCAGCGGCGCTACGGCTGGCCGAAGTCCTCGAGATCACCGCGAGCGCCGTCTGATGGCCGCGAAGAAGGCGGAGTCGCCGACGCTCGCCGAGGTGAAGAAGTGGCCCGCCACGGTCAACGTCCCCCGTGCCGCCCTCGCCCTCGGCTGTAGCCGGTCGCAACTCTACGAACTCATCAAACGTGGCGAGGCGCCGATCCGAACCCTCTCGTTCGGAAGCCGTCACGTCGTGGTCACTGCATCTCTCGTGGCGGTTCTCGAAGCCGCCTGACCGCACAAGACGACCCCTCTCGCGCCGGCACTACGAATGCCGACGAGGGAGGGGCCTCAGCAACAGACCCACACAGCGAAGCCCCTGGCTCATTGCTTGGACAGCCGGGCCGGGGGCTACGCGGAACAGAACGGATCCATCACCATGCACGAGTCTAAGACCGGCCAGGCCGCGACCGCGACCGCCATTGCCTCCGAGCCGCGCATCAGTCTCGTCGACGCCGGCCTCTACGTCGCCGCCGCCGCATACGACGAGGCGCTCCGCAGGCCGAACCCCGTGGCCACCCTCGACCACATGGTCGAGACCGTCGCCGAGATCATGCCGAACATCGTCAAGGTCGTGAACGCCAAGGGCGGCGGCGAGTTCGCCGAAGCCCTCCGAATCGCCACCGTCGCCCCGCTCCTCGCGTTCACGGCCATCGAGCACGCCCGCGCGGAAGTCGACCCCGACTACGGCTACCTCTTCGACTACCTGGTCAAGAACCTGCGTGCCGGTGCCGACCCGCGCGCCGTCAGGACCGCCGCCGAGGACACACCCCAGCGTCTCCGTGAAGCCGCCGAGCAGGCCGACGCGATGACCGACGAGCAGACCCGCGCATGACCGGCCACAGCACCACCGTGGACACGGCGGGGAGCCTGGCTGACGAGGCGTACGACCTGCTCCAGTGGGCCGACCGCCTCACCACCAGCGAACTCGACTGGCTCATCGGTCTCGCGGGCCGCACCTACGGTCCGACGTTCCTCGCGGAAGCACTCGCCGAGGACAAGATCACCGCGCGGACCGTTGCCGATCTGGTCGGCGGTATCTGGTCCGGGGCGGAGTACCCGGACCGGCACCATGACCGTGATACGTGGCGGTGGCTGTTCGACACGGCCGGTTTCACGGTCGACGGTGAGCGGGCCGCGCGCCCGGCCGAGCCGCTGACCCTTTACCGCGGCTCGGTTCCGGAGCGTCGTACGGACTGGTCCTGGTCCCGGGATCGGGCCGTGGCCGAGCGGTTCGCCGAGGGTGTTCGCGGCCGAGCGCCGGGCCGTCTGTGGGTGTGCGAGGTTCCGCCCGCGCACATGCTCGCGGTCAACACCGGCCGGGACGAGGCCGAGGTAGTCGTCGACACCCGCGGCCTCCAGATCACCGAGGCGCCTGCGTGATTCCCCGTCCTGGCAACTGCCGTCCCTGCTCGGTCGCTTCGGCGGCCGGGCGGGGACGCGGCCGGACCTTTTGCTTCGCCCCCTTCAGATCGCCCCGCGACCGAGCCGTCACGGCCGCCTTCCCCGCGAGGACTTCAGCGTGAACGACCGTACGACCCCCGAGAACCCCGACGCCGACCAGGCGCCCGGGGAACTCGACATGCGCGAGGCAGCTCGCGAATTCGACGACGCGGGACTGTGCCTGCTGCCGGTCAAGGCGGACGGCAGCAAGGCGGCCGACGTTCGTAGCTGGACCTCCTACAAGGTCAAGCGGTCTACCCCCGAGGAACACGACCAGTGGTGGGGATTCCGCGGCGGGCGGCCGCGCGGGATCGCCGCCGTGTACGGCGCCGTCTCCGGCAACGTCGAGATGATCGAGTTCGAAGACCACGCCGTTCGCGAGGGCATCCTCGACGAGGTCACCGAACTTATGGAGAACTCGGGGCTCGGCGAACAATGGCACGCCATCCTCAATGGCTGGGTGTCACAGAGCCCCGGCGGTGGCGGACAGGGGATCCACGTACGCGCGCGTGTCGAGGGCGCCCCCGTTCCTGGGAACACCAAGCTCGCATCCCGCCTCGCCCGGGAAGACGAGTACACCGACGAGGAGCGTCAACGCCTCCGCGAGAAGCCGAACGCCAAGATCGTGCGTGTCCAGATCGAGACGCGAGGTGAAGGCGGGTACGGCCTCGTCGAGCCGTCCGGCGGCACCGTTCATCCCAGCGGAAGGCCATACGTCCGAATCGCCGGCGGGCCAGCCACCATCCCCACCATCGACGCCGACGTCATGGACGCGATCCGCGACGTCTGCCGCATGATCGACACGCTGCCCCGCGAGGAGAAAGCGAAGACCGCCCCGCGGCCGAAGCGAGAGCTGCCCGCCGGCACCGTACGACCGGGCGACGACTTCGAGAACAAGGTCGACTGGCCCGACATCATCGGAGACGACCTCGACCCCATCTTCACGCGCGGCAGCACCACCTACTACCGCCGAAAGGGCAAGTCCCGTGGCATCTCCGCGACCACCGGTCACGCCTCGGATCGCGACCGCCTGTACGTCTTCAGCACCTCGACCGTCTTCGAGGCTGAAGTTCCGTACGACAAGTTCGCCGCCTACACCCTGCTCACGCAAGGCAGCACCACGGCGGCCGCATTCAAGCAGGCAGCCGCAGAACTCCGTCGCCGCGGATACGGCTCAGAGCCCACACGGCGTCGACTGACCGTTGTCTCCTCGCAGTTCAGCGACGGATCCTCCGCTCTCGAACCCGACCTCACGCCGGATGAGGCCGAATCGCAGGGCGCCAGGCCGCGGGCGGCAGGCCAGCGCCCCGAACTGGACATCACCAACGAGGCCGAGGCCATCGAGGGAATCCTCGCCATCATGGCCGCGGAGCAACTCCCCGGCCTCTACAAGCGATCCAGCGGCCCGTGCTGGGTCTACCAGGACGACCAGAGCAACCCGCTCGTCAAGCAGCTGGGTACCGACAACCTGCGCGCCTACCTCGCCGAATACGTCCTTACGTACTCCGTCGTCCCCGACCCAATCACCCAGGGCATGAAGGAAGACCGAGCGTTGGTGATGCCGAAGACCTGCGGCACCATCCTCGGCCGTCGGGACTGGCCGCTCATGCCTCTGCGCGGGATCGTCACGGCCCCCGTCGTACGACCGGACGGCACCATCGTTCAGACGGTCGGATACGACCACGCGACAGGCCTGTACATGCACCCCCGGGTACCGCTCCGACGGCTCCAGGCGGACGTGACGGAGGAGTCCGTCGAGCGAGCGAAGACGGTCGTCCTCGACCAGATGCTCGCGGACTTCCCCTTCGTCGCGGCCTCCGACCGGGCGCAGTACCTGGGGGCCCTGCTCTCGCCGATCATTCGCCACTACGTCCCCGGACCGACCCCGCTCCTGGTCATCACCAGCACATCGCAGGGCTCCGGCAAGACCCTGCTGATGGATGCCTTCGGCTACATCTACGGCCTCGCCGTGACGCAGTGGCCCGAGAACGACGCCGAACTACGGAAGGCCGTCACCGCCAAGCTGTGGGACTGCGGTGATCCCGTCATCGCGATGGACAACCTGCCGAACGGGCACGTCATCAAGTCGCCCATCCTGTCGTCCCTGGCGACGTCGGCAACCTGGAGCGACCGCCTGCTCGGGAGCACCAGCTCGGTCAGCATCCCGAACGACCGACTGTGGGTGCTCACCGGCAACAACCTGAGCACCGGCGGGGACAACGCACGCCGCACACTCTGGGTCCGCCTCGACCCCAACTGCCCCAACCCGGACCAGCGCGACGACTTCACCGTCGGCGACCTCCGGCAGTGGCTGGAGGAGAACGGCTCCACCGTCGTCGCCGCACTCGTGACCATGGTCCGCGGATGGCTCGCGGCCGGCGGCAAGACCATCACCACCCGCATGGGCGACTACTCCCGATGGGCGTCAACGGTGGCGGGCATCCTCGACTACCTCGACGTACCCGGCTGGCTGGCCAACCGGGACGCAGCGACAGCCACGATGGACGAAGAGACCCAGGAGTGGGCCGCGTTCCTGACGGCCTGGCACGGCACCGCCGAACTCAGCGCCCGGACCGTCACCACGAAGGAGCTGCTCGCCCTCAAGGAAGCCATCCCGCGCCTTCAGAACGGCGACGTGCCGTCCCCCAAGCAGCTCGGCCACTGGCTCAAGGCGAGGCAGGGCCGGTACTTCGAGGACTTGAAGATCAGCCTCGTCTACGACACCCACCGGAAGCAGAACCTGTGGCGCGTCGAGAAGTACGAGGGCGGCCGATGACCCGCACATCCCCGCAGGCTGCGGGGAAGTTGCGGGGATCCCGCATCGCCTCTGACCTGCGGGGATGCGGGGATGCGGGGATGTGCGGAGTTGGCCGCTATCCCCGGGCATACGGGAGCGTCACGCAGACCTCACGTGCAACACGCATCTGCATGCGGCGTAGCGCTGGTGAAGCGCTCCCTATATGGCGGCCTAGAGAAACATTCCGCACAACCCCGCAAACCCCGCAGAACAGCAGGTCAGCGGCCATGCGGCCCAGCCGCAACTTCCCCGCAGACATCCCCGCAACTTCCCCGCAGAACCCCGCAGAGCCGAGGTGATCCCCGTGCCCGAAGCACTCCCCCTACGCGACTACCAACGCGCCGCCATCGACGCACTCCACAACGGATGGCAGGCCGGCGGCCTCCGCCTCGCGGTCCTGCTCCCCACCGGCAGCGGCAAGACCGTCGTCTTCTCCCACCTCGCCGCAGAGCAGCACGCCCGCGGTGTCCGCACTCTCGTCCTCGCCCACCGCGACGAACTCCTCCAGCAGGCCGCCAACAAGATCCGCGCGGTCGCTCCCCATCTCCGCGTCGGAATCGTCAAGGCCGAGTGCGACGAGCACCAGGACGTGGACGTCGTCGTCGCCAGCGTGCAGACCCTCGCCAACCCCCGCCGCCGCGAGGCCATCCGCGGAATCGGGCTGGTCATCGTCGACGAGGCGCACCACGCCGCCGCGCCCACCTACGTCGACGTCCTCAAGCACTTCGGCTGCTTCGATGCCACCCCCGCCGCCGGGTTCACCGCGACCATGCACCGCGAGGACGGTGGCCTCGCCGACGTCTGGGAACGCATCGTCTACACCCGCGACATCCTGGAGATGATCGCCGACCGGCACCTCGTCAACGTCCGCGGCAAGGCCGTCCACGTCGGAGGCCTCGACCTCGATACGGTCAAGACCCGGCACGGCGACCTCCAAGACGGCCAGCTCGCCCGCGCCCTCGACGAGTCCAACGCCGCCGACGTCGTCGCGGACGCGTACACCGAGTTCGCCGCGGACCGGCCGGGCGTCGTCTTCACCCCGACCGTCGACACCGCGAAGTCCATGGCCGACGTGCTCAACTCCCGCGGGATCCGCACCGCCACGGTGTGGGGCGACATGCCCCGGGAGGAACGGACCGCCACCCTCAAGGCGTACGCGGACGGCAGCATCCAAGTCCTCTCCAACTGCATGGTCCTCACGGAGGGCTTCGACGCGCCGTGGGCGTCGTGCGCGGTGATCGCCCGCCCCACGAAGTCGGCCAGCCTGTACGTGCAGATGGTGGGCCGGGTGCTGCGCCCCTGGCAGGGCAAGCGCGACGCCCTGGTCCTCGACGTCATGGGCGCCTCGACCCGGCACAAGCTGGCCACCCTCGCCGACCTCACCGAGCGCGAACTGACGGTCGACGACGGGGAGTCCCTCGCGGCCGCAGCCCTCGACGACGACCCCGACGCCCTGCCAGGCCTGCGGGCCGTCGCTGTCGACTGGCAGGACATCAGCCTCTTCGACGACTCGGCCGTGCGGTGGCTGCGCACCAGCGGCGGCACCTGGTTCGTCCCCGCCGGCGACACCCTGTACTTCCTCGTCCCCGCCGAAGAACCGGGCTCGTACCGGATCCGCCGCTGGACGCCCGCAGAGGGCGTACGAGCCCCGTCGCCGGACCCGGAGTACCCGCTGGAGTTCGCGATGCAGTGGGCGGAGCTGTACGCACAGCGCGCCGCCCGGTCTCTCGCGATCCGCGGCGCGGGCTGGCGGCAGCGACCGCCGTCGGTGAAGCAGCTGAACTACTGCCGCTTCAAGCGGATCCCGGTGCCCCCGGACGCCACGGCCGGGCAGGTGTCGGACCTCCAGGCGGTGCACCAGGCATCCGCTCGGCTGGACGGCTACGCCCGCGCAGCCTGACCCGCAGAGTTCCGGCCGTCGTCCGGCGGCCGGCCAGGACCGAGGAGAGAGGAGCGTTCGGTGACTGAGTCCACGGGTCTGGGCCAAGCAGCTTGGTCCCTGGTGTTTCACCTTCTCCGTATGCCGGGTTGGTGGGTGGGGTGACGCGTCGTGGTGGGCCGTATCCGCATCTGCGGCTGGATGTGGGGGTGAAGGCCGGTCAGGGGTTGGCGGTGGCGGAGTTGGTGTTGGGGCGGGGGTTGTCGTTTCGGCAGGCGGCGGCGGAGTTGGGGATGAGTCCGACGACGGCGTGGCGTCGGTATCACTGGTTGAAGGACTGGTTGTTGCCGGGGTTGTGGGGGGTGGCGGGTCGGCAGTGTTTGCCGCCGATGCGGGGGACGCGGGCGTGTCCGCGGGGGCGTCCGTTCATCAAGGGGCTGGATGGTCCGGGTGGGCCTTTGTATCGAGGAGGCGATGTATGAGCAGGTTGGATCCGCGGAGGCGGGTGGATGCGCTGTTGCTGTTGGCGGGGGGTCGGTCGCAGCGGGCGACGGCGGCTGAGGTGGGTGTGCATCCGAGCACGGTCGGTGTGTGGGCGAAGGATCCGGTGTTCGTGGAGGAGTTGGTGCGGGTGCGGGAGGCGGTGGCGGTGCGGCCGTTGGATCCGGAGCGGTTGATGGCGGTGGTGGATGAGTCGGCGGCGCGGCTGGGTGGTCGTGATCGGGGGCCGGTGACGGTGGTGATTCCGGTGGGGGCGTCTCCGGCTCGGCGTCGGCGGTTGGTGGCGGATGGGGTTGCTCGGGTGCTGGAGCGGAGCGAGGGGGACCGGTGGTGAGGGACGGCGGGGGTGAGGCGGCGTCGTGGGCGCGTGAGGAGTTGGCGGTGTTGGTGTTGGCGGCTGAGCGGTGGCGGGAGGGGCAGCGGTGAAGGGGCGTTGGGGGCGTGCGGTGCGGGGGCTGTTGGCGGTGCGGTCGACGCTGCTGGACGCGGTGGGGTTGGGGCTGTTGGCGGTGGCGGCGTTCACGTGGTCGACGACTGCCGGGTTCGTGGCGGCGGGTGTCGCGACGCTGGCTCTGAACTGGCGTCTGAACGAGGGGCGTGAGTGAGCGGGCATCACGCTGCGGGTGCGCGGCCGGTGGGTTCGCTGGGGATTCCGGGCTTCGTACTGGACGCGCGGGAGCCGTTGCTGTGCCGGGCGGATCCGGACGCGTACGTCGCGGACGGCGTGCGGCCGCGTGCGGCTCGGGCGTTGTGTGCGGGGTGCGGGTTCCTCGAGGCCTGCCGCTCGTACGCGTTGGATAGGCCGGCGTTGTGGGGGGTGTGGGGCGGGACGACGCGGTTGGAGCGGGTGTCGTTGCGGCGCCGAGCGTCCGCGGCCGTGGGGTCCGGGTAGTCGGGCCCCCTGGTGGTGAGTAGTAGGCCCGGGCGGCGGTGTGCCCACCGGGTTACTGGTAGATCAGCTCAAGAGGTAACGGAGGAACACCATGATCGCAGTGACGACGGAGCAGTTGGAGCAGGTTGAGCGGGAGGCCGAGCAGGCGCAGGGGGTGCTGCGGGAGGCGGAGCGGGAGTATGCCGCGAACCGTGCATCGCAGACGGCGTACGGCAAGCACAAGGACGCTGTGGAGGCGGCGGACCATGTGGCGGTGCGGGCGCGTCTGCTGCGCCAGGACTGGGAGGTGCAGGAGGAAGGGCGCCAGCGGCGTGCGGAGGAAGGTGAGGCGGCGGCGCTGGAGATGGGCCGGGATGTCGACGGTCTCGCGGCGTCCCGGGCAGCGGCTGTGCAGGCGGTCGTGGCCGCAGGGTCGGCGATGCGGGCGGCGCTGGACGCGCTCGCGGAGCACGACGAGAGGGTCCGTGTTGTGGGCGCGAAGCTTGCGGCGCGCGGGCTGCGGTGCTGGGACGGCGAGCCGACGGGCGCGAGCCTCGACGGATCGGTGTGGATGCGGGGCGAGTTGTGGCCGCTCGTCGACGGGGGTGCGGTGCTCGGCCGGCTGCTCGCCGAGGTCGTGGCCGAGGCCTATCCGCGGCATCCGCTGGCGCGGTTCTCTGCGCCTCCCTACGGGGGCGTGACGGCGGCGAAGGGCCGGGACGAGGTGCTGGCACTGGTGCGGGCGGAGAGGGGCCGCTGAGCGGCTTTGTTGCGGGCGGCGCCCGGTTCTTCCTGCGGGGAGGATCGGGCGCCGCTGTTTTGTTGGGTCTCCACAACATTGCACGGCCGATTTGGCGTGAAGAGCGGTATTCAGCCGTACGATCTTTGTAGGAGGTGGACATCAATGGACGCAAGTGGACGTGACGAGCTTCCCCCGCGGGTGCGGGCGGCGGTGCTGCTGGCGATGGGCCGGCCCACAGAGGAGATCGGGCCCGAGGTGGGTGTGTCGGGGCGGACGGTGCGCCGGTGGCGTGCACGACCTGAGTTCCGGTCGGACATTCGCAGGGTGCGGCTGCGGCTGCTGGACGGGGCTGCGGTCTCCCTGACGGTCGGGCGGGAGCGGTGAACCGGGCGGCGAGGCGTAGGAGGGGCTGGAAGGCGCCGGTGGGCGCTGCTGGCGGGCCTCGGCTCTTGGCGGACCTCTTCCACCATGTGGCGCCTGACGGGGTGAAGGCGCTGCTCGTCTCCGACTACGCGCGCGGGGATTCCGAGCTGCTCGACGTGGTGGTCGAGCGGGTCCTCACCCGTGATCTGCCGCGCTGTGCGCATCTTCGGCGCCGGCCGAGCCGGGGCTACGTGTTCGCGACGGAAGGCTATGCCCGCTGTCTGGCCTGCCACTTGGAGCGGGCGGCGACCGGCATCCCGGCGGGCGGGGCAACCCGGTGCGGTTGCTGCTCGGGCGAGATGACTGCCGGGGCACGGCCGCTCGTGGTCGAGATGACGTCGTGGGTCGTGTTCTCGACGCTGTGTCTTGACTGCGCCCAGCTGGTGCTGGACGAGGGGCAACGGCCGGCCTCACCGGCTGTTCCTGCGGGTGGGGGTGGTGAGTGATGTCGAACGTGGTGGAGATTCTGGTTACGGCTAAGAATCTCACCGGCCCCGCAATGGCCTCGGTCAACGCGGAGGTGAACAAGGCCGGTTCGGGCATGCGCGCCTTCCACAAGACGACGTTGATCGCGGGTGCGGGCCTGGCGGTCATCGGTGTCGAGTCGATCAAGATGGCTGCGAAGTTCGACTCCAGCATGACGCTGCTGCACACGCAGGCGGGTGTGGCGCAGTCCAAGATGGCGGGCCTGAAGTCGGGTGTGCTCGCACTGGCGGGGAAGGTCGGCCAGGACCCAGACAGCTTGGCTGAGTCGCTGTTCCACGTGGAGTCCAACTTCGAGTCCATGGGCATCAGCTCGAAGAAGGCACTCTCCCTCACAGAGACTGCGGCGAAGGGCGCCACGGTCGGTCACGCGGACCTCGTTGACGTCACCAACGCGCTCACCGCTGCGGTCGCTTCGGGTATTCCGGGTGTGCAGAATTTCGATAAGGCGATGGGTGTCCTGAACGCCACCGTCGGTGTCGGCGACATGAAAATGCAGGACCTGGCGAACGCTTTCGGGTCCGGCATGGTCGCCACCGTCAAAGGATTCGGCCTCAGCATTCAGGACGTCGGCGCCGGGCTCGCAGTTTTTGGCGATAACAATATCCGCGGTTCGTTGGCGGGTAATCAATTGCGCATGTCCGTGATGGCCCTCGCCCACCCGGTCGCAACGGCCGGAGACACGCTCAAAAGGCTGGGCTTGACGACGGACACGCTCGGCAAGGACATGCAGAAGGGCGGCCTGAAGCTCGCCCTCGAAGACCTCGTCGGCCGTATGAAGAAGGCAGGCGTCTCCTCCAAAGAGCAGGGCCAGGTCATCACCGACGCGTTCGGCCGGAAGGCGGGCGCAGGCCTGAACGTCCTGGTGTCGCAGATGGACCGCCTGGAGTCGAAGTACCCGGCGCTGGCTGAGGGCGCGAACAAGTTCGGCAAGAGCTGGGCTGACACGCAGAAGACGTTCGCATTCCAGATGAAGGCGCTGCAAGCCAGCTTCGACGCGCTGCTGATCACCGTCGGGCAGAAGCTCATCCCGCCGCTGCAATCCGTGGTCGGCGTGATGCTCGCCCACAAGGGCGCCACCGTAGCCCTGGCAGGCGCGCTCGCGGGACTCCTCGCCGCGACCGTGGCGGTGTCGGTGGCGATGAAGGCAGCCGCGGCCGCGACGATGCTGTGGAGCGGCGTGACGAAGGGCATCTCAGCCGTCACGGGCGTGTTCGAGACGGTCGCCCTGAAAGCCATGTACATGCAGGACGCTTTCGTTGCGGCAGGTGGCGGCGTGAGGGGGCTGCGGGCGGCGTTCGCATCGCTGGGCACGGTCGCCAAGGGCAGCGTCATCGTGGCTGGCCTGGCGCTGCTGGCTGTGGGTGTGCAGAAGCTGGCGGAGAAGGCGCGGGGCGCGCCCCCGGACGTCGACAGGCTGACGACGAGCCTCCAGCACCTGGCCGCGACGGGCAAGTTCAGTGGCGAGCTGAAGTCGACGTTCGGCAGCTTGGACGGGTTCGTTGCGAAGCTGGACGCACTGAAGAAGGGGCAGTCGGACCTCGATAAGGGGCTGGAGTGGCCGAAGAAGATCGCTGGCGTCGGTCCGCTCATTGATGCGATCACCCCGAAGATTGATGACCTCGTCAACGGTTCGCATTCGCTCGGGGCGACGAAGGATGACTTCGCCTCGTTCGACAAGGCGTTCGCGCAGTTCGCGGGCGGCGGGCATGCGAAGGAGGCGGCCGATCAGTTCGAGCAGTTCCGGGTCAAGCTGAAGGGTGCCGGCTACTCGGCGAAGGAGATTGCGGCACTGTTTCCGCAGTACACGGCTGCGGTGGCTGGGGTGAGGTCGGAGCAGGAGCTCACTGCTAAGAGCATGGGCGTGTTCGGTCAGGCGGCGGTGGACACGCAGAAGAATCTCGACGCGGAGGCGATGAGTGCGAAGGGCCTCGAACAGTCGATCATGGCGCTGAACGCTGTGCACCGCGCTGCGTTCGACGCCGAGACGGCGTTCGAGCAAGCCATCTCCGACTCGTCAAAGGCCGTCAAGGAGAACGGTCGCACCCTCAACGTTCACTCGGACGCGGGCCGTAAGAACCGCGAGGTGCTGTCCCAACTTGCTGCGAAGACCGACGATTACGTCGACAAGATGGACAAGCAGCACTTCTCCGTCACCAAGATCAACAAGGTGTACGGCGAGGGCCGGAAGGCGTTCATCGACACGGCGACGGCGATGGGATCTACCCGTAAGGCTGCGGAGAAACTCGCCGACACGCTGCTGAATGCGCCACCGGCTGCTCCGGTGAAGTTCAAGGTGGACAGGAAGGCTGCGACGGCTGACCTGAAGGCGTTCAACGCCGAGGTGAAGAAGTCGCCCGGCTCGAAGTCTGTGACCTTGAAGGCGCTGTCCAAGAGCGGCGAGAAGGTCTTGGAGGCCTTCGGGTTCAAGGTCAAGCACCTGAAGAACGGCCAGGTCGCGATCTTCGCGAAGGACGGCCAGGCCCTCGGCGTGATCGGCAACGTCAACTCGGCGATGAACGCCCTGGACGGCAAGACTGCGACGACCTACGTCATCACCAAGACGCACACCTCGAACGCAGGGGACGTCTACCACGAGGGCGGCAAGTACGCGCAGGGCGGTCTCGTCCGCAAGTACGCGGATGGCGGTCGCATCGAGGGCGGCTCCGGCAGCAAGGATGACGTACCGCTGTTGGCGATGGGCGGCGAGTACATCGTCAACAAACGCCAGACGTCGAAGTACCACGCCCTGCTGGAGGCGATCAACGAGGACCGGGTGCCGCACTTCGCGAAGGGCGGCAAGGTCAAGAAGTTGACCAAGGCGCAGAAGGCGGCGAAGGCGCAGGCGGAATCGGAGCGGCAGGCGCGCTCGGATGCCCGCGGTGACCTGTCCATCAGCCATTTCGGGCACATGGCGGGCTACCCGCGGAGCGAGTTCGGGTCCGGGCTGGGCAGGCCGGATTCTGTGGGTTCGCTGGTGGATGCGTTGAACAAGTGGCGCGGCATCATCCTCAAGTCGACGCACGGTGGCACGGAGAATCGGCTGCTGAAGCAGCTCGACTCGACCGGCCGCAAGCTCCTCGGCTACGAGAAGGCCCTCGCGAAGGTCACGGCGTCGCTGGAGAAGGCGAAGGACAAGCTCAACTCGCTGAAGGATTCCGCGGCGCAGCTGTCCGACTCGGTGAAATCGAACCTGATCGGCTCGGCGAACATCACCAAGGGTGCGGGCGCGGACAGCACGGTGACGCTGGGGTCGATCCGTGGGGGAATGACTGCCTCGCGGGACAAGGTGACCGCGTTCGCGTCCGCACTGAAGCAGTTGAAGGCGAAGGGGTACAGCAAGTCGATCATTCAGCAGGTTGCCGAGGCCGGGGTCGATGGCGGCGGGCTGGAGACTGCGGGCGCCCTGTTGGAGGCGTCGTCGTCCGAGGTGTCGTCGATCAACTCGGTGCAGGGTCAGATCGAGAAGGCTGCCGGGTCCGCGGGGAAGACGACGGCGGACACGGTGTACGGGGCTGCGATCAAGGCTCAGACCGCGGTCGTGAAGTCGCTGACGAAGTCGCAGGAAAAGCTCACCAAGAGCATGGACAAGCTCACCAAGTCCATGGAGAAGGCCATCGAAAAGGCGTTCAAGGGCAAGGCGTCTGGCGGGATCGTCGGCGCCGCTGCGTCGGGCGGGATCCGGGGCGGGCTGACGTGGGTGGGCGAGCAGGGCCCGGAGCTGGCGCAGCTGCCGGTGGGGTCGCGGGTGTGGTCGAACCCGGACAGCCGGCGGATGGCGTCGGGCCAGCTGCCGTGGGCGTCGATGCTCAACACCCCCCGGCGACCGGCTGGCGCCGCGGCTGCGGGCGCGGGCGGCAGGCAGGACGTCAACGTCATCTTGGAGATCCGCTCGTCGGGCGGCTCGTCTCGATACGAGGAGTTCCTCCTGAACGAACTCCGCACCATGGTCCGCGCGCGCGGCGGCAACGTGCAGAACATCCTTAGTCCGCCCCGCGGACGGTAGGTCGGTCCCGTCGGCCGAGGCGCCTGCACGGCTTGGCCGTCACCTGCCCGCCCTCATATCGCCTGGGAAGCGGAGGGCGGGCAGACTGCCGTCACCGGCCTGCCTCGCGGGTGTAGACGGGGCGGGCCGGCCCCTGCTCGCTGCCGGCCGCTCGGGCTGGCAGCGAGAGCTTCACGACCGGTGCCGGCCCCGGTGAGGGTGGTTGCGGATCTCGATGTTGCAGTCGGATGCCTTGGAGTAGTCCCCGACGGCCACGGCCTCAGCGCCCTGCCGGGTCAGAGCCGCGCACACTCCGCACTGCGGTGCTGGCTCCGGCCTGTCCAGCGGCAAGGGCAGGTCGATGGGCCCGTCGTCCATGGTGGTCTGCTGCTTCATCCGAAGGCCTCCGCAGGGAGTCGAGAGCCGCCCGGTCCGAGGGCGGCGCCGAGCAGGACAGGGTCGGTCAGGCGCCCGGTGCCGTCCGGTCGTTCGATCCACACGCGGCCGCGCACCGGGTACAGGACGGGCGGGCACCGGAGCGTCCAGCCACGGGGGTGAATCGTGATGGTGCAGACGTCGTCGAGTTCGTCGCCGAGGGTCGGCGGCAGGAGCCACCAGGCGATGCCCTGCGTCACGTCAGCCAGGACCGGGCCACGGCGTGGCGAGCCGATGAGCTTGATCGCGTCCATGGTGTGGGCGAGGGACGCCTCGGCGACCATCCAGTGGCCACCGGTGGGGAATGAGCCCAGCTCGTCCGCGTCCCACAGGGACCGGACTTCAGCGGGGGTATCGGCGCAGGAGAGGAGCCAGTCCTGTCCCGCCTGCCGTACGTACGGGGCGAGGTGTAAGGCCATGACCAGGAACGTAGGGACTGCGATTGCGGGCACGTGCGCTGATTGCAGCGGATTGCGCGCGCTACACCGGGAGTTGCCGCGGGTTGCTCACGACAGGTTCAATGCGGCCCGCGCCCGCCCGATCAGCCGGTGTGCCGGCGCCCCGTGAACTGCGGACTCGGCGAGCCACTCCCACGCCCGTTCGTACAGGGCGAGGCTCTCCTCGTCGTCCAGCCACATCTCCGTGCTGAGCGTCTCGACGATGACCAACCGTCGGTCGTAGATCCAGAAGCCGTGCGAGGGGCTGCGCCGGAGCTGCGCCGAGAACGGCACGATGCCGAGCTCCACGGTGTCCAGGCCGATCAGGGAGACCAGCCGGTCCAGTTGGGCCGCCATCACCTCACGCGGGCTTGTGAGGGCGTACAGGGCGCCTTCCCAGATGAGCATGCGGAAGGAGCGGCCCGGCTCGTACAGCGCGCCCTGACGGCGGATACGGGCCCGCACGGCGTCCTCGATGTCCATGTCGGGGATCTGCCGGAACGCGGCGTTCGCAGCGAAGACGTGCCGGGCATACTCGGCGGTCTGGAAAATGCCGGGGATCCGTACGACTTCCACGCCGCGGATCGTCTGCGTCTGCTCGGTCTCGGCGACCGCCTGCTCCTGGCGGGCGCGGTGCCCGTTCGCCAACTGGCGGCGCATCGACCGGTACTGCGTCTCCAGTCCGGTGAGGCGCCCGGACAGTTCGGCCGTGACGTCCGCCCGGTCGACGGCCTCGGCCCACAGCCTCAAGTCGTCGCTGCTCGGGGTCTGCTTGCCGTTCTCCAGGCGGGACACCTTGGAGCGCTGCCAGCCGAGGCGTTCGGCGATGCTCTTGCCGTCCAACCCGGCCTCGGTGCGCAGCTCCCGGAGGCGCGCACCGAGGGCGACCCGGGCGGACTGGTAGTCGGTGCTCACACTGTGGAAGCTACCCGCCTGGCGAAGTCGGCGGTACGGATCGCGTAGTGCCAGGCAGCATCCCGTACCTGGCACGCGGCGAGGACGTCGGCCGGCTCCTGCGACACGGTCACGCCGAGGGTGGTGTCCGCGTCGTCGAAGACGAACCGCAGCAGGGTCCGCGAGTCGATGAGCCAGAAGTCGAAGTCCGGCAGGCCGAGCCGGGCCGCCTCCGTGCGGAGCAGGTAGCGGACCTCGTCGCCCGCGGCCACGTTGCTCGGCGCGCGGGCGAGGAGGAACTCCTGCCCCTCGGTGAGCGGTTCGTCGACCACGCGCACCCTGCCGAACCGTTTGCCCCGCGCGGTCTGTTCAGCGACGTTGCTGCGCCACGCGTCCGGCGGCTCGCTGGTGATGTCCTCGCGGGCCTGCCACCGCGCCCACACGTCGCTGCGCCGGTCCGTGGCGTAGCCGCGACGGGTCTCGAGCCTCCACGCGGTGTGCTCGAAGGACTTGAAGACGTGCGAGATCTCCTTGAAGGGGATCACCTCCGGCACGGGCTACTCCTTCGGGGCGAAGCGGGTGAGCAGCTCGCGCGGGATGACGACGAACGTCTCGGAGTCCTTCACGTCCCGCAGTTGTGCGAGGTGTTCGGGGTCGGTGAGCTTGTCGCCCTGGACGACGATGTCTCCCGTCTCCTCGACCTCGTAGAGGGTGGGGCAGTCGCCGCCGTCGCTGGTGGTGCCGAGGAACCTGAGCGTCATCTCGTCCTCCGTCTGGCCGGGTTGGAGACCCCAGGATGCGCGGGATTCCTCACCACCGCTGTCAGATTGCTCGGGATTGCCAGCCACAACCAGGCGCCGCCGATTGCGCGCAATCATGCCGCTTCGTACCGGGAGCATGACTTCGTGTCACGGAAAGGACACAACGCCCACATGCCGCGATGCGACAGAGCAGCATCCCTCATCTGACTCATCTGTCCTTGGGGGGACCATGCGCACCAGACCTGCGGTTGTAACGACGGGCGTCGCGCTCATGCTCATGCTCACAGGCTGCGGTGGCACCAGCGCCACGCCCAAGCAGTCAGCGACGACGTCAGCGTCGGCAAGCCCCAGCGCCGATCCTGCGACCAAACTCCGCGACTGGGCAGACGCGGGCGGCACCGACACTCTCGGCGTCCTCATGAAGGGCCTGAAGCAAGTGGACAAGGACTCGCACCCGGTCGACCTGGCGGCACTACAGACCAGCTGCGCGCAACTCACCGCAGATATCGAAGCGGCAGCCGAGGAAGACCCGATGCCGGACGAGACGCTCGCCAAGCGCTGGAAACTGGCGCTCGATCACCTGGGGAAGTCCGCATCGGCCTGCACCGTGGGCGCAGCAAGCGAGGACCAGGCGTCGTTCGATCTGATGGCCGCCGAGATGTCCATCGGCACCGACCACCTGAACGCCGTCGTGAAGCGAGTCGGGGAGATCGCCGGGAACTAGTCGGCAGCTGGCACGCTGCCCGAGACCAGTGCGGCCCGCTGGCAGGGGGCCCTCTTGCCTACCGCGGCCTGCGATGTACTGTCCTGCCGAAACAGCCTCTGAGCAGGTACGACCGTGAAAGACGGGTGGGCACGTGAGCCAGTGCACGACTACGACAAAGCGTGGGGCCCGCTGCCGTAATTCGTTCATGGTCTGGTTCGGCATCGGCCCTCACCCGCAGGTCTGCGAGCGCCACGCCACCCCGGAGCAGAAGGAGGCCTCAACGGCGGCGCTTGACGCTCCCGTTAACGTCGCTACCGCGGACCCCGCCACGGTGTTCCCCATGGTGTCGATCACCCCGAAGCGAGTCATCAGTGACAGCCCGATCGGCTGGGTTGCCAAGATCCGAGGCACGAACGAGAAGTACGTGTACGCACGCACGTTCCTCAACCGTAGCGGCCCGCCTTACGGATGGCCGCTACCCGGAAACGGCTTGTACGAGTGCCGGGAGATCGGGGCGCGCGGGAAGTTCTCCGGCTTCTTCGTGGTCAAGGGCGCCTTCCGCAGCCGGGTGGAATTGGTGACTCCAGAGCAGGCAGCCCAGATGGCCCGCAAGATGGGCAACAAGCCCGCTGCGGATTGATCTGCAACGCTCCGGCGGCGATCCCTCTTACCGCATAGGGGATGCGGTGTGGCGTTCCTGACCTGCGGATACTCGGGGTGATGGCACTCGTCTGGCACACGTGGGGGCTGGCGAGCGGGCATGCGAAAGGCCCCCTGCTCGGTCGGGATGACCATGCAAGGGGGCCGAACCACGCACGCTACCGGGCGGGTGTGACAACGGCAGGCGCACCGGGCGGGGGCGTCGCCCAGCCGTCGAAGTAGCCGAGGACCTGACCGCACGGCGTCCAGCGGTCCCTGGGAATCTCTCCGCGGTCGTCGGCATCGGTGCAGACGTCGGGCGTCGGCACGCTCGACAGGCCGTCGTCGACGACCTCGTCCGGGACGTCGTCAGACAGACTTGGCTCTATGAGCTGGGTCTCGATGACCGTGACGGTCGGTGCTGGGGCGGGATCGTCGTCGGAGCCGAACAGGAAGTTGATCCCGCCGAGGAACATCACGATGGCGCAGGCCGCGAGGAACAACCACCAGAGGGCGACGAGCAAGCTGGGTTCCGAGGCGGGGCGGCGGGTTGGCATGGCACATCTTCCCGTTCAGCGGGTGCCAGCGTCATGGGTTCGGCGCCAGGCGTTGTGCGCGCGCCGGCCGACCCGCAGCCGGAGCTTCCTCCCGAGGCAGCCCGGACATGCCTAGCGATACGACGGGGAGGGAGGCGAGGCGGGGGAGGCTGAGCAGCCCGATTCCCGATTCCTCGCCTCCCACGGATGAGCCTCCCTGGCCTCCCTGAACCCGCATAACCGCAGGTTGCTACGGGGGAGGCTGATCAGGGAGGCGGCAGGGAGAACTCCCCAAGATCCCCGGCGTCCCTACTCGTCGTCGAAGTCGTCGACGTCCTCAGCGAGGCGCTCCAGCACAGCGTCCTGGACCCGGTCGCGGGCCACGACCATCACCCCGTTCGACTTGTACTGCTCGGCCCCGTAGGGCTCCAGCGCCCGCTTCAAGTCCGTCGGCCCCCAGGCGCCGTATGCCTCCGGGTTCCGGGCCGCGAGCCGGTGCAGCACCTCCTGCGCGAGCACACGCGCCTCATTGCCCAGGATGGCCGCGACGTCGGCGAGCGGGTCGGCCGGCTGGAACGTCGGCTCCTCGACCGCCGCACCGCCCTCGTACAGGCCCATCGCCCGGACGACCACCGGGGTCACCTCGTCGATGCCCTTGTCCGGGTCACGCGCCACATAGTGGGAGCGCACCACCTCGAACGGCTTGCTGCTGAACCCCACGGTCACGGCCGTGCCCACGTCCTCGCCAGGGATCAGCGTGGTCGCGGTGACGCCGGCTTTGTGGCGGCCGGAGCCGAGCAGCCCGTCGTTCGCCACGTGGTCCCCGACCGCGAACGCCACCCGGTGCGAGGTGTTGCGGGTGACGTCCCGCGGGAGGCTGTCCGCGGTCGGGGAGACGGTGACCCAGATCAGGGTGATGGCCGTCTTCCTGGCCTTCTTCATCACCTTGATGGCCAGCTCAGCGGCCTCCTTGCCGTACTCCTTGTGCATGAACAGCTCGTGGCACTCGTCGAACACGACGACCTTCGGCCGCATCCGCGGGTCCTTCAACGCCAGCTCCCGCGTCACCTTCGTGGCTCCGTCGCCGAGTTCCTCCAGCAGCTTGCCGCGGGTGGTCACCTCGTCACGCAGGCTGCGCAGCGCCTTCAGCGCTGCCTCGATGTCCTCGTCGTCGTCGCCCTTGACCAGCGTCTTCAGGCGCGGCTTCAGCGGGTCGTAGTCCGTGTTGTAGGCCATGACGTAGGCCTCGACGATGACGAGCGGGTCGAGGATCGCGCCGAGCAGCAGGGCGATGACCAGGGAGGATTTTCCGGAGCCCATGATGCCGCCGACCATGTAGTTCGCGGCCATCAGCTTGCCAACGACCGGCTCGCCGCGCTGCGAGACCGCGACCGGCACGCCCGCGAAGTAGTCGGTGGTTCCCTCGGTGAGCAGCGGCCACGGCGGCACCGGCCCGGACAGCGAGCCTTGGTCGGCGACCCACAGGTCGAGGGTGCCGGGCTGCTTCGGGGGCTCGGTCGGCCACACCTCGACAGGCTTCCTGAGCAGGTTGTGCGCCAGGACGTTCTTCTTCCCGCAGATCATCTCCACGGTGACGCCCATGGGCAGCTGCAACTGCGTGTGCCAGCCGTTCCCCGAGCGGGTCGTCGGCTGCTCCCACCGCGGCTGCCAGCCGTCCTTGATGGCCTTGTTGAGTGGGGCGATGCCGAGGTTGCCGAGCGCGCGCAGGATGGCGCCCTCGTCGGGCACGACGTCCCGCTCGTCGCTGCCCACGGGCAGCGCCCACGACGGGGCGGTCTGCCGGTGCCGGCCGACTGCCCACACCCCGGTGAGGGCCAGCCACGGCAGGGCGTACAGCAGGGGTTCCCAGATCACGCCCGCGAGGAAGGAGACCCAGCCGACGAACTCGATGACCGTGGCAAGCGGGGTGAGGACGTCGCGGACGTCGCGGTTGTACCCGGCCATCATGAGGCCGAGGACGAACAGGACGCCGGCCCCGGTGAGTACGGCGGAAGCCAGGGCCTTCGGGGCGTTGAGCATCATCTGGAGGATGTCCATGCGCCGCTTGTGGCGGGCGAACCGGTACGCGTACGCGCGCTGTTCCCACTGTCGTACGAGTTCCTCGTTCCCTGCGATCTCCGCGGCGCGCATCATGCGGGAGTGCATGGCGGTGGTCCGGGCTTCCCACGCGCGGCGGGTGAGGACGCGGGTACCCCCGAGTACGTAGGCGCCGTGGCGGACGAGGAGCCGGTACGCGGCGTGCTCGCGGGCCTCGACGACGATCCGTCGAAGGGTCTCGATGCGGAGCCTGCGGCTGGCCTTCGGCGAGGCTGCGGGTACGGGTGTACCCGGCTGCTTGGGTACGGCGGGTACGGGTGTACCTGCGTGTTCTGTGTTGGCGGGTACGGCGGTGTCCGTCATGCTGTGCTCTCCGGTCGCTGTGATGGCTGATCGGGGCCCGGGACGGCCGTCGCCCGGCCAGGTAGAGCGGCCGTCCCGGGGCGTACCTACTTCTTGCCGCGCTCGTTTTCGCGCTGCTGCGCCTTCTCGCGGATGCGCTCGACGCGGTTCTCCAGCGCCTTGACGGGCTTGCCGCGGGCCTGGCGGCGCTCGATGCGGACGCCGAGCAGGATCACGGCCGCCAACTCGCCGGCGTTGTGCGGGTCGTGCTTGGAGACGGGCATGGTCAGCTCCCGTTCTGCCGGCGGACGGCATCGGTCATGTCGGCCACGGTCTGCTCGAACGGGGCGTCGTTCTCGTGGATGGCCTCGATGAGCGCGTGGGCCAGGCCCTGCGCGTCACCGGCCGCGTTGGCGGCGAGGGCCTCGGCGGCCTTGGTCTCGATGAACTCGTTCGCCATGTCAGGCCTCCGGGGCGATGTCGTCGGTGCTGGTCATGGCGGCGGCGATGGCGGCGTGGCTGTCGGCGACCTGCGCCCACAGCCCGCCAGCTGCCGCGAGCGGTACGGCGATGGCTCGGGCGTCGCCGCGGGCGGCCATCTCGGCGTCGCGGGCGAGGCTGGCGGCCCGGTCTAGGGCGTGCCCGGCCAACTTCAGGTGCGTGTCACGGTTCACGGGTTCTCCTTGGTCGTGGGCCGGGTTGTCCGACCCCACCGCACCCGCACGGTCGTTATGGCCGTGCAGGACGGAAGGGCAGGTCAGCGGCCCTTGGCGAAGTCGCGCCACATCGAGCGCAGGATGAGCAGGCAGGCGGTCGCGCAGCACGCGCCGATGGCGATGGCGATCGAGGCCAGGGCGAAGGCGATCGAGCAGACGCACGCGGTGCCGCCGATGACGAGCCACTTCTTCGCGTCGAACTGCGAGGCGGGCGCGGCCTGGTGCTGGCAGGCCGGCGCCTGCTTCTGGGTCTGTGCCAGCTTGGCCAGCTCGACCGCGGCGAGAGCGACCTGCACGGCGGCCGTGTTCACCGCGGCCTCGGCGGCGGCGGCCTCAGCCTTGGCGAGCGGGTTGGACTCGGTCACCGCGTCCACCTCCGCAGGTGGGGCAGGCGGGTACGGACCGCGAGGCCGAGGCCGAACGCCACCGCGACGGGCTTGGACAGCACCGCGACGACGACCGCGAGGACCAGAGCGAGCAGCGGCGGGAAGGCGAGCAGGAGACCGAGCAGGGCGCCTAGGAGAAGCCACTTCATGCCCGCACCCCCATCAGCTCGTCACGGATGCGCTGGGCGCGCGGCTGGCCGATCCCGTACATCTCCTTCAGGCGCCGTACCCCGGGTACCTCGGTGCCGAAGTCGGCCCGTACCTGGTTGAGGAGCGGGTCCGGGTCGGGGGTGTCGTCCTCGGGGTCGTCGTCGGCACCGTCCGGGTCCGGGTACTCGGTCGGCTCGATGGTGTACCAGGGGCGTTCCTGCGCCGCGGGTACCCGTACCTCCGGCTCGGGACCGGGGAACGGCTCGGGGTCCACGGGACGCTGCGGAGGGAGCCCGCAGGACGTCGCGGTGGGCAGCAGCCGGGCGCCCGCGGGTACGGCCTCGGGCGGGGCGGGTACGCGTACCTCGATCGCCGGGTACACCTCGGGTACATCAGGTACACGGTGTACCTCGACGGTCACCTCAGGCTCCTCGACCACGAACGGCGAGGGGAGTTCAACGGTCGCGAGAGTGCCGGCACCCCGCCGCGCGGCGAGCATCCGCATCATCACGTCCAGCTGCTCAGGATCCGTGCCGACCCCGGACCGGGCCACGGCCGAGGCGAGACGGGCCTTACCCCAGCGGCGCAGGCTCGGGCGGGCCGCGAGCTGCACCGCGCGGGCGGTCGCCCGGTCCCGGGTGATCTGCTCGGCGCTGCGGTCGCGAGTGGCCAGGCCGAGCCGGGACAGCAGGCGCTCGCGCAGTTCCCTGCCGATGACCGCGGCCAGGGACTGCGAGCCGGCGCCGGGCTTGGCGTGGCGTAGCTCGATGCCCATGGCCAGGTGCCACAGCATCGCGGCCATGACGGGGCCGACCACGGCGCGCACGGTGCCGCCGACGAGGCCTGACTCCGAGTAGGCGGGGATCACCTGCACCCCGGTGATGAACCAGACCAGGGCCCCCGGGGTGCCGGGCGCTCCCTGGGGGCCTCGCAGGTTCTGCCGGGCCATCAGGGCGCAGGAGAACAGGGCCAGTTCGGCGGCGGCGAACATGGCGCCGCGCTCGGTGGTCGACGTCATGTGGAGCCGGTGTTCGGCGAAGCCCCACGAGGTGTCGCCGCTGTACGCGGTGCACGCCATCGCGGCGAGGGAGGCGACCACGACGGCGGCCGGGGCGCGGGTGGCCTTCAGCAGGGCCACCAGCACGGCGAGCGGCAGCACGGCGGCCGCGGCCGTGGGTAGCGGGTGGGCTTGGGCCCACATCAGGAGGGAGGTCATCGCTTCCCGTCCTCTCGGAAGGTGGCGTAGTCGCCGGGCGGATAGACGTAGTTGGACAGGGCGCCCTCGGCGGCCACGGCAGCGGCGCCGAGTCCGGCGACGACCGCGGCGGCGCCAGCGTGTCCGTGCTGCGCGGCAGTGTTCGCCGTCACGGAGGCGACCTGGGTGGTGCGACGGGCCGAAGCGGGCGAGCCGTCCGGGTTCGTCATCGCCGCGTACAGGGCGGTGCGTGCGCGGTCTCGGAGGCTCACTGGCCATCACCGCGGAGTGCGTCGAGTTGGTCGGCGAGGGAGCGGATCTTGTCGGAGAACCGGTCGAGGTCGGCGGCCAGGCTGTACAGCTCGGTGGGGTCGAGGGTCTGGCCGAGCGGGTAGACGGAGACGCCGGCGGCCTGGCCGCCGAGGTGCGGGTCGGAGAAGTTGGCGTAGGGGGACTGGACGATCTCCGCGGCGAGCAGCGTGCGACCGAGGTGCACGCACTCGACGACGGCGCTCGCGTGGATGAGGTCGACGCGCTGTGTCTGGGGGTCGTGGTGGCTGTGGCCCGCGCACCAGGACGGTTCCGGGAGGGTGATCTCCCCGTGGTCGGCGGTGGTCAGAGTGACGGTGCGGGGCTCGGTGGTCACCGGTCCTCACCTGCCGCTCGGTTCTCGGCGCGGCTGCGCTGCGACGGCCGGGTACGCGGGCTGTCCATCCACGGGAAGGGGCGGGTGCCGTCGGCGGCGGTGAAGACCCTGATCGCTGCGCCCTCGGGGGCGTCGGGCAGGGGGTAGACGCGGCCGCCGTCGAGGGAGGCCAGGAGGCGGGCGCCGTGGTGCTCGCATCCGTTGGCGCCGGCGTTGCGGGAGTCGAGGATGGTGACGACGGCCGGGCCGTCGCACGGGGTGGGGTCCTCGGGGTGCGCGGCCGGGCAGCGTTCGCCCAGGTCGTCCAGCTTCCCCGGTCGGGGAACCTCGGCGTCGAGGGCGCGGAGCAGGATGCGGAGGGCTTCGGTGAGGGCGCCGTGCGCACGGTTCACGGCGAACAGGTCGCGGTGGTCGACGCGCTCGTGCTCGGCAAGCAGCAGCTGCGCAACACGGGCAGCGACGGCAAGGGCGCTCGGATCGGCCGGGTTATCCACACTGTGGATCGAGGTGTGGATCATCGGGTCACCTGCTTGCGGATGGCCCCGGTGACGCCGGCCTCGGTGATGCGGACGTCGATGGTGCGGCTGATGATTCCGGCGGCGATCAGGCGACGGCCGGGGGCGGCCTTGATCACGATGGGCGGGGTGACGGGGGAGGCTACGCTGGTACCCAAGGTCGTTCTCTCCCTAGGTTGTGGCGGGGTTCGGCCCTAGGCCCCGGCGGGTGCTCGCTACACCTGCCGGGGCCGTCTGCTTTTGCAGGGGCCGTGGGGCGGAGAGCGGGTCAGGCGGTGAGGGCCGGGACGTCGACGCGCTCGACCTTGAGGGACGGCGCGGACTGCTTCATCGGGACCGGGCCGAGGCCGAGCCGCTCGTAGGTGGCGCGGATCGCTTCGAGATCGGCGGTCTGCCGACTGCTCGGGGTGCGGGAGACGAGCCATCCGCCGTACAGGCCGGCCGGGAGGCGGTCGAGGAGCTTGCGGGTCTTGCGCTTGGCGCGGTCCGCGGTGCGGGCCTGGTCGGCAGCCGCCGCGAACTCGGCGGCGGCGGTCTCGATGGCCTCGACCTCCGGCAGCTCGTCGGCAGCGTAGACGCTGGCCGGGTCGGGGGCGGTCTCCGTCTCGATGGTCTCCAGCTGCTGCGCCTCGATGAGGGCGGCCGGGGTGATGACCGAGCGGACCGCGTCGGCGACGGTGCCGAGCAGGCCGCGGACGGTGCGGGCGGTACGGGGGCTCATGAGAAGGTTGAGCATCGGTTCTCCCTGTTAGCGCAGGTGGATTCCGTAGGCCCTCGGCCGGTGTTGACGCACCGTCGGGGGCCGCTTGCGTTGTCGGGGCTGGTCTCCCTTGCCGACACCTCCACTCTAGGGAACATCATGTTCCCTCGTCAAGCATCGCAGCCATGGACATTGACGCCTTCGTAGGTAACATCGTGTTCCATGACGACGGATGGAACACTGTGTGCCATGGATAAGCGATCACTGGCGCAGTTCGCGCAGCGCTTCAGGGATGCCGAGCAGCGGGCGGAGGTCCTGCGGCAGGAGCTGGCCGCGGCCATCCGTCAGGCGGACGTCGACGGCGTCGCGCAGAAGGACATCTGCGAGGCAACGGGGTACACCCGCCAGCAGGTTCGGCGGATCGTGCTCGCCAGCGATGCCGATACGAACAAGCCTGAGACGGCCACCGAGCCGTAGCCGGCGGGGCGGCCGTCTCACACTCGTCTCACAGTGCTGCCATCAGAGGACGGCAAAAGCGCAGGAAGAACGGCGTCTGCCGGACGAACCGTGCAGCGCGCGGACACCATGGACGGCTCTTAGAGTCGAAGCATGGACCTGCCGGTGATGCCGCCCGTGAAGCCGATGCTCGCCAAGTCCGTGGCGAAGATCCCGCCGGACATGCACTACGAGGCGAAGTGGGACGGTTTCCGGGCCATCGTGTTCCGCGACGGCGACGAGATGGAGCTCGGCAGCCGCACCGGTAAGCCGCTGACCAGGTATTTCCCCGAGCTCGTGGAGGCGTTGCGGGAGCGGTTGCCGGAGCGCTGTGTGATGGACGGGGAGATCGTGATCGCCAGGGACGGGCGGCTCGACTTCGACGCGCTCACGGAGCGGATCCACCCGGCGGACTCACGGGTGCGGATGCTGGCCGAGAAGACCCCCGCCTCTTTCGTGGCCTTCGACCTGCTGGCGCTGGCCGACGAGTCGCTGCTCGACGTTCCGCTGGGCGACCGGCGCGCGCTGCTGGTGACGGCGCTGTCCGGGGTGACGGCGCCGGTGCATGTGGCGCCGGCGACCACGGACCGCGAGGTGGCGCAGCGGTGGTTCGAGCAGTACGAGGGGGCGGGGCTCGACGGGGTCATGGCGAAGCCGCTCACGCTGCCGTATCTGCGGGACGAGCGGGCCATGTACAAGATCAAGCACGAGCGGACGGCGGATGTCGTCGTCGCCGGCTACCGCTTCCACAAGAGCGGACCGGTCGTCGGGTCGCTGCTGCTCGGCCTGTACGACACCGGGGGCACGCTGCAGCACGTGGGCGTGAGCGCAGCGTTCACGATGAAGCGGCGTGCGGAGCTGGTGGAGGAGCTGGAGCCGTTGCGGCTGGAGGACGCGGCCGAGCATCCGTGGGCGGCCTGGGCGCAGGAGTCGGCGCACGAGACGGCGCGGTTGCCGGGCGCGCCCAGCAGATGGTCGGCGAAGAAGGATCTGTCCTGGATCCCGATCAGGCCCGAGCGGGTGGCCGAGGTGGCGTACGACCACATGGAGAACGGCGTACGGTTCCGCCACACGGCCCGCTTCCGCCGTTGGCGCCCCGACCGCACCGCCGAGAGCTGCACGTACGGACAACTGGACGAGCCGGTCGGCTACGACCTCGCGGAGATCCTGGGCCCGCAGGGCTGACGGGCCGGGCGCGGAACGGCCTCCTCCGCGCCTCCGTTCCGCCCTGCCCCGGATCCTCCCGCTGAGCCGGCCGGCTCACTCGACGCGCGCAATCAGAAACGATCGGGTATGGCCACCGATGAACTGATGAGCGCACAATCGATGGCACGGGACAGGTGGCACGGTGGGCATGCGAGAGATGGTGCGGATGAGGCGCGGCGCATGGACGGCGGCGCTGCTGGCCGTCACGGTGACGGGCTCCCTGCTGACGGGCTGCACCTCGGGGGGCGGACCGACCGACGACGGCCGGGGCCGGACCCCGAGCCGGAGCCCGAGCGAGAGCGGCAGGCCGAACACCGGCTCGGTGCTCGCGGTCAAGATAGACAATGTGCCCGCGGCCCGCCCCCAGACGGGGCTCGACGCGGCGGACGTGGTGTACGCGGAGCAGGTCGAGGGCGGTCTGAGCCGGCTGATGGCGGTCTTCGCGAGCACGCTGCCCAAAGCCGTCGGCCCTGTGCGCAGTGCCCGCGAGTCGGATCTGGAGCTGCTGAGACAGTTCCACGAGCCGACGCTCGCCTTCTCCGGGGCCCAGCGCAGGTTGCTGCCGCTGATCGACGACGCTCCGTTGAATCCCGAGCCGCCGGGGAAGATGTCCGGCGCCTGGTACCGGGGCGCGGGCAAGGCCGCGCCGCACAATCTGTATCTGCACCCGCAGGACCTGGTGGGCTCCGCGCCGGGCGACGCCGCGCTGACCACCGGCTTCCGTTTCGGTGCGCCGCCCGCGGGCGGCACCCCCGAGTCCTCCCGCACGGTCCGCTTCCCGTCGGCCCGCTTCACGTTCACCTGGTCCGCCGAGCGCGGGCGCTGGCTGGTGGCCATGGACGGCACGCCGACGGTGACGACCGACGGCGCCTCGGTGGCTCCGGCGACGGTGGTCATCCAGTACGTGAAGGTGCGCGAGTCCAAGTACCACGACGTCCTCGGCAACAATTCGCCGTACACGGAGTCGGTGGGCTCCGGCACGGCGCAGGTGCTGCGCGACGGCCGCGCCTTCGACGCGAAATGGACGCGACCGGACGCCACCGACGGCACGCGCTTCACGACCCCGGACGGCACGCCGATGAACTTCGCGCAGGGTCAGGTGTGGGTGGTCCTCGCCAAGGCGTGAGCCGGCAGCCGGCCTGCGGGGCCCGGCTCCCACCGGCCCCCGCGTCCGCGCCACGGCCCAGGCCGGCTCCGCATCCGGGGCCGCCTCACCACCTCGCCTCGCCTCGTCACCTCGCCACCTCGCCTCGCCGGGCAGCCCTCAGCGCTGTGCGCCGAGGGGTTCCGCGGGATTGCGGAGCCCCTCGGCGGCGTCCGAGACCCGCTGGATGAGGTCGAGGAAGAGGGTCTGTTCCTCGGCGGAGAGGGGGGCCAGGAAGACCTGGTTCATACGCGCCGTGCGGACGGTCAGTCTGCGGTGGATGCGAACCCCGTCGTCCGTGAGGCGGAGCAGGAAGCGCCGTCCGTCCTGCGGATCGCGCACCTTGTCCAGCAGGGCGCGCCGTCCGAGCCGGCTGATGACCTCGGCGATCGTGGACCGGTCGAGCCCGACCCTCTCCCCCACCGTGCGCTGGTCGAGGCCGGGCTCGGCGACGAGCGCGTTCAGGACCGCGAACTGGGGCGAGGTGATCTCCTCGGAGACCATCGCGTTCCACAGCAGGTAGTGCGCCTGCTGCAGTCGCCGGGCCAGGTGCCCGGGGTGGGTGGAGAGGTCCACCGCGGCCATGTGCGCTCCTCGGGTCCGGTACACGCTGGTGACGTGCGCGCCAGGGTCGTATGTGTTGATGCGCTGAATTCGTAGGTGCACTGAACAATACCTGTCCTCCCGTACGCTGTCCCGACCTCCGAGCACCCTCGACAGCCTCGCGAATTCAGGCCCTCATCTGGGGTCTTGACGGACCGAAGTCCGGGTGGCAGCGTGTGGAGAACTTCGGAGAATTAGTCAGTGCCCTGATTAATTCGAGCGCTGGACCCTCGGGAGAGATGAGGCTCAACGGATGGACAAGGTGGTCGCCACAGCACGGGAGGCGGTGGCCGATGTACCGGACGGCGCGACGCTGGCGGTCGGCGGATTCGGCCTCAGCGGTGTACCGAACGTGCTGATCGAGGCGCTCCACGAGCTTGGCGTCCAGGGGCTCGGGGTGGTCTCCAACAACTGCGGGGCCATGGACTCCGGGCTCGCGACCCTGCTCGCCGCCGGACGCATCGCCCGTGTCACCGGCTCGTACATCGGCGCGAACAAGGAGTTCGCCCGGCAGTACCTGGCCGGCGAGCTGGAGGTCGAGATGATCCCGCAGGGCACGCTGGCCGAGCGGCTGCGCGCGGGCGGCGCCGGGATTCCCGCCTTCTACACCCCCGCCGGGGTCGGCACGCAGGTCGCCGAGGGCGGGCTTCCGTGGCGGTACGACGGCCGTGGCGGCGTCACGCTGGCCTCCCCGCCGAAGGAGGTGCGCGAGTTCGACGGCACCCCGTACGTACTGGAGCACGGCATCCGCACCGACTTCGCCCTGGTACGGGCCGCGAAGGGCGACCGGCACGGCAACCTGGTCTTCAACAAGTCCTCCCGGAACTTCAACCCGCTCGCCGCGATGGCCGGCCGGGTGACGATCGCCGAGGTCGAGGAACTCGTGGAGCCGGGCGGGATCGATCCGGACGCGGTGCATCTGCCGGGCATCTTCGTACAGCGCGTCGTGGCTCTGACCCGCGAGCAGGCGAACGCCAAGATGATCGAGAAGCGGACGGTCTCGGCGTCCGCGGCGGACGGAACGGTGAGCGAGTAATGGCCTGGAGCAGGGAGGAGATGGCCGCCCGCGCCGCGCGTGAACTCGCGGACGGCCAGTACGTGAACCTCGGCATCGGCCTGCCCACGCTGATCCCCAACCACCTCCCCGCGGGCGTCGAGGTGATCCTGGAATCGGAGAACGGCATCCTGGGCACCGGCCCCTACCCGGCCGAGGACGAGGTCGACCCCGACCTCATCAACGCGGGCAAGGAGACCGTCACGGTCCTGCCCGGTGCCTCGTACTTCGATTCCGCGCTGTCCTTCGGGATGATCCGCGGCGGGCACATCGACGTCGCGGTGCTCGGCGCGATGCAGGTCTCGGCCGGCGGCGACCTGGCCAACTGGGCCGTCCCCGGCAAGATGATCACCGGCATCGGCGGCGCGATGGACCTCGTCCACGGGGCCCGTACGGTCATCGTCGTGATGACCCACACCGCCAAGGACGGCTCACCCAAGATCCTTGGGGAGTGCGAGCTGCCGCTCACCGGAAAGGCGTGCGTGAACCGGATCATCACCGACCTGGGCGTCCTCGACGTCACCGCCGAGGGCCTGCTCCTGGTGGAGACCGCGCCGGGTGTCACGGCCGAGGAGATCGCGGCGAAGACCGCCGCCGAGATCCGTGTCGCGGAGGGGGCCCAGTCGTGAAGGACGTCTACATCGTCGATGCCGTCCGGACGCCGGTGGGCGCGTACGACGCCCTCGGCGCCTCCGGTGCCCGGCTCGCCGGCACCGTCGCCAACCAACTCGCCCGCAGGGGCGGCGGAGTTGGTGTCGCCACCCCCTGTATCGGCGTGGGCCAGGGCCTCGCCGTCGTCCTCGAACGCTAGGAAGTCGACCATGGCTCTCACTCAGTCGGACATCGACGTCGAGATCAAGGATCTCCAGGACGCGTACGACAAGGCGGTCGCCGGCGGCGCGCCCGCGCGGCACCATCCCGATCGCGACTACGCCCCGTACCGCAGCTCCCGGCTCCGCCACCCGAAGCAGCCGCTGGTCGCCGTGAGCGGCGGCGACCCGGAGACGGTCGAGCTGTCGGGCCCGGTCTTCGGGGTCACCGACATCACCGAGATCGACAACGACCTCACCCTGCAGCACCGGGGCGAGCCCATCGGCGAGCGGATGACCGTCTCGGGCCGGCTGCTCGACCGCGAGGGCCGTCCGGTGCGCGGCCAGCTCGTCGAGATCTGGCAGGCCAACGCCGCGGGACGGTACGCCCATCTGCGCGAGCAGCACCCGGCGCCGCTCGACCCCAACTTCACCGGTGTGGGACGGACCCTGACGGACGATCAGGGCCGCTACACCTTCACCACGATCAAGCCGGGGCCCTACCCATGGGGCAATCACACCAACGCGTGGCGGCCCGCCCACATCCACTTCTCGGTCTTCGGCACGGCGTTCGCCCAGCGGCTGGTGACCCAGATGTACTTCCCGGGCGACCCGCTCTTCCCGTACGACCCGATCCTGCGGTCCGTGACGGATACGGCGGCCCGCGACCGGCTGATCGCCGGCTACAACCATGATCTCTCGCGGCCCGAGTTCTCCCTGGGCTACGAGTGGGACATCGTCCTCGACGGTCCCTCCGCCACCTGGATCGAGGAAGGCCGTTGAGCATGGCCGAGCGGTTGCTCCCCACCCCGTCCCACACCATCGGCCCCTTCTACGGCCACGCGCTGCCCTTCCCGGGTGGCGGCGAGATCGCGCCCCAGGGCCACCCCGACACGATCACCCTGCACGGCCATGTCCTCGACGGCGCGGGCGCGCCGGTCCCCGACGCCCTGCTGGACTTCTGGCAGGCCGCGCCCGACGGCTCTCTCACGGGCGCCCCCGGCTCCCTGCGCCGCGACCCGTCGACGGGCGGCTTCCTCGGCCGCAACGGCGTCGACTTCACGGGCTTCGGCCGCGTCGGCACCGACGCCGACGGCCGCTACGCGCTGCACACGCTGCCGCCGGGGAACACCGGGCTGCCGTACATCGGCGTGTGCGTGTTCGCGCGGGGGCTGACGCACCACCTGTTCACCCGCGCCTATCTGGCCGACGGCACGGACCCGCTGCTCGACGCGCTGCCGGCCGAGCGGCGCGCCACGCTGATCGCTGCCGAGGGCGCGCTGCGGACGTACCGTTTCGACATCCGCCTTCAGGGCGAAGGCGAAACGGTCTTCCTGGAGTTCCAGTGACAGCTGCCGATCCCGTCGTGTCCGACACCGGTCTGCTCGCCCCCGGCCGGGCGGGCTCCCCGGCGTCGGCCGCGACGAGCGACACGGCGTATCTGCGCGCCCTGCTCGACGCGGAGGCCGCGCTGACCCGGGCCCAGGCGTCACTGGGGCTGGCCCCGGCCGAGGCCGCGACGGCGGTGACCTTCGCTGCCGACGGCGCGGACTTCGACATCGCCTCGATCGCGCTGCGCGCCCGAGGCGGCGGCAACCCGGTGATCCCCCTGGTCGCGGATCTGACGGCCGCGGTCGCCGCCGAGTTCGCCGCGTACGTCCACCGGGGCGCGACGAGCCAGGACATCCTGGACTCGGCCACCATGCTCGTCGCGGCCCGCACCCTGGACCTGGTCCTGGGCGACCTGGACCGGGCCGGACGGGCGCTGGCCCGGCTGGCGGAGGAGCACCGGGACACGGTGCTGCCGGGCCGCACGCTCACCCAGCACGCGGTGCCGACGACCTTCGGACTGAAGGCGGCGGGGTGGCGTTCCCTGGTGCTCGACGCCCGGGACCGCGTGCACGCCGTACGGTCCTCCCTGCCCGCCCAACTGGGGGGAGCGGCAGGCACCTTGGCCGCCTTCGCCGCTTTCGGCGCGGATGACACCCCGGCCCTGGTCGCCGCCTACGCCCATGAACTGGGCCTCGCCGAGCCCCTGTTGCCCTGGCACACCCTGCGCACGCCGATCGCGGACCTGGCCGGAGCGCTGGCGTTCACAGCCGGCGCGCTCGGCAAGACCGCCGTCGACGTACTCACTCTCTCGCGCACCGAGATCGCCGAGCTGGCCGAGGGGTCCGGCGGCGGCTCGTCCGCGATGCCGCACAAGGCGAACCCGGTTCGGGCCACTCTCGTGGCCGCCGCCGCCCGGCGTGCCCCCCTGCTCGCGGCCACCTTGTACGGCGCGATGGCGGCCGAGGACGAGCGGCCGGCCGGGGCCTGGCACGCCGAGTGGGAGCCCCTGCGCGATCTGCTCCGGCTGGTGGGCGGGGCGGCACGCGACACGGCCGAACTGACCGAGGGGCTGCGGGTGAACGCCGAGGCCATGCGCGAACACCTCGATCTCACCCATGGGTTGATCGTCTCGGAGCGACTGGCCGCCGAACTGTCCCCGGTGCTCGGCCGGGCGCCCGCCAAGGAGTTGCTGACGCGAGCCGCACGACGGGCGGTCGCCGAGCGGCGGCCCCTCGCGGACGTGCTCGGCGAGGAGCCCGGCCTGAAGGACCTCCCGGGCGTCGACCTCGCGGACCTCACCGACCCGACCCGCTACACGGGCTCCGCCGGAGTCCTCACCGACCGTGCTCTGGAGCGACGTTGACCGTGAAACTGCTCGACCACCGCACCGAGGGATCCGCCACCGCTCCCCCGCTGCTCCTCGGACCCTCGCTCGGGACGTCGTACGCCCTGTGGGACAGGATCGCGCCCGAACTGTCCGTCACCCACCGGGTGGTGCGCTGGAACCTCCCCGGGCACGGCGGCGCACCGGCCGGCCTGATCGGTCCCGGGGCGACGGTCGCCGACCTGGCCGCGCTCGTGCTCGAACTGGCCGACTCCCTGGGCATCGAGCGTTTCTCGTACGCCGGTGTGTCGCTGGGCGGCGCGGTGGGCCTGCAGCTGGCGGTCCATCACCCCGAGCGGCTCTCGTCCCTCGCCGTCATCTGCTCCTCCGCCCACTTCAACGGGTCGAAGCCGTGGGAGGAGCGGGCCGAGCTGGTGCGCCGCGAAGGCCTCGGGCCCGTCGCCGCGACCGCCGACACCCGGTGGTTCACGGCCGGTTTCACCGTTCCGGAGTTGATCGAGGATCTCCGGGGCGCCGACCCGGAGGCCTACGCCGCCTGTTGTGACGCCCTGGCCGCGTTCGACATCCGGGACCGGCTGGCGTCGATCACCGTACCGACGCTGCTGATCGCCGGGCGCGAGGACCCCGCGACGCCGCCCGCGCATCTGCGCGAGATCGCTGACGTGGTGCAGGGCGCGGCGCTCGTGGAGATCCCCGGCGCATCGCACCTGGCGCCCGCGCAGTGCCCGGAGGCCGTGTTGACGGCCCTGCGGGCGCACTTCTCGACAGGGGGGACCCGGCGCGGCATGGAGGTGCGCCGTCAGGTGCTCGGCGACGAGCACGTGGACCGTGCGCAGGCCCGCCAGAGCCCGTTCACGGCCCGGTTCCAGGACTTCATCTCGCGCTACGCCTGGGGCGAGATCTGGACCGATACGACGCTGACACGCCGTGAACGCAGCATGATCACGCTGACCGCGCTGGTGGCGCACGGCCACTACGAGGAGTTGGCGATGCATGTCCGCGCGGCGCGGCGCAACGGGCTCACGCCCGAGGAGATCGGCGCGGTGCTGCTGCAGACAGCGGTCTATTGCGGTGTCCCGGCCGCCAATTCGGCGTTCGCGGTGGCCCAGCGGGTGCTGGCGGAGGAAGCCGCACAGGACGGCCCCCGCTCGGACTGACACCGGCAGGTGGGGAACCTCGCGGCCCGGTGGGGAGGGCCTTCAGACGGGACAAGTGATGCTTGCGGGCCCGGCGTCGCGGTGACCGATGTGGTGCGGCTCGAAAGCCCCGCCAAGGTCGTCCTGAGGGAGGCCGAGAGTGCCGGGCTGCTGGTCGGCTTCGCCACCGCAGCCCTCGGGAGCGGCTCGCCTTCGCCACCTTGGGCCTCCTGAGCGGCTCGCCTTCGCCACCGTGAGCCTCCTGAGCGGCTCGCCTTCGCCACCGTGAGCCTCCTGAGCGGCTCGGGGCTGCGCACCCGGGACTCGCTCCACGAACGCCGGGCCACGGCCGATCCTGCCGTGGTCCGGTGCCGGGCAGCGGGCTACAGGCCCGTCAGTGCCGCCTCCGCCTTCGCCACCAGGCCGTCCGCCCCACAGGCGCGCGCCAGTGTCAGGCCCTTGTTGAGTTCCATCACCGAGCGGGACACGATGCCGTACTCGATACGGGCCGCCGCGTGTTCGTACTGGCAGGGAGAGGCTTCCAGATAGGTGACCGCCTGGGCTGCCAGCCGGACCGCGCGCTGGCCGGTTTCGAGGGCGGCGGCGCAGCGGAGCGCTTCGCCGATCGCCGTGTCGGTGCCGAACCGCTCGGCCTGACGGCGGGCGTCGCCGGCCAGCGCGGCGGCGCGTGACGGGTCCTCGGTGGAGAGCGCCCGCGCGAGGTCGACGGCCCAGGGAGCGAGCACCGTGTTGTGGTGACCGCGGGCGGCGGCGGCCTTCTCCGCCGCCTCCAGTTCGTTGATGCCCTCCTTGGTGCGGCCGACGGCGAGCAGCAGACGGCCGCGCACCGAGCGGGTGTCGGGAAGGACGATGGTGGAGGGGTACGGAGGTGTGAAGCCGTAGCCCTCGGCGATCTCCGCGGCCTGCTGGACGTGCCCGCGGGCCAGCAGGGTGTCGATGAGCCCGCAGGTCGCCGACCAGTACAGGGGCAGCCCGCGTCCGACCCGCTCCGCGAGGCGCAGCGATTCGCGCTGGTAGTGCTCCGCGTCGGCGAGGCGGCCCCGCCTGCGGTGGGCGAGTCCGAGGTAGGCGTTGGCCAGGGACAGATGACCGCCGCTCCAGCCCGCCTTCACGTAGGCGTGCAGGGCCTCGCTGAACAGGCTCTCGGCGCGGTCGAGCCGGTCCGCGTAGGCGTACGCGCTGCCCAGCATGAGCAGGAGTTCGACGCCCCACTCGGTGTCGGTCCAGGCGAGTCCGGGTGCGAGGCGGCCGTTGACGAGGGCCCGGTCGCAGAGTTCCACGACCTCCTCGGCGTTCTCGCCGCGCGTCATCGCGTCGAAGCCACGCAGTATGAGAAGCGCGCGCTCGGAGTTGTCGCGCCCGGTACAGGTCGTGACGAGTTCCGCGAGACCGCTGGAGTGTCCGGCTCGCTCCTCGCCCGCGTGGATGCCCTCCCACATGTAGTGCACGGCCTGGAGCCGCATCCGGGCGGGTCCGGGCTCCAGCCGCTCGACCTCGGCGTCGACCGTGCGGACGGCTTCGTCCAGCTGGTTGTTGTGGAGCAGCGCCTGGGAGAGCCGGAAGACGGCGTCCACCCGCACGGTGTCTTCGAGGCCGGGCCGTTCGAGCGCGGCACGCAGATGTCCGATGGTCGTGGACGGCGCGGTCAGGAGGGTGGCACAGCCCAGCTCGTAGAGCACCCGCGAGTGCACCTCGGGAAGCGGTGGCTCCTTCAGGGCGCGCTCCAGGCAGCGCCTGGCCGCGTCCGGGGCACCGACGGCGAGGTGTTCGCGGGCGGCCTCACGCATCTGCTCGACGAGTTCGGGATCGTCGTCCGGATGCACTTCGAGGAGGTGGCGGGAGGCCGCAGCCGCACCCCGTCCGGACTCGGTGACCGCCCAGGCCGCCTGACCGTGCATCGCCGTGCGCAGGGCGTCCGGGATCGAGCGGTAGACCGCTGTCGCGATCAGCGGGTGCACGAACTCCAGGTCGCCGTCCGGCCGTTGGCCGTTCGCGGACCCTGCCGCGGTCAAGATGCGGGCTACGCCCAGCAGTTCGGCGCAGCGCGAGGCCTCGTCGTCCGGCATTCCGGCGAGTTGGGCGGCGAGATCGAGGGAGATCCCGGTGCCGAGGATGGCTGCCGCCCAGGCGAACCGGGTGGCGTCGACGCCGAGTCCTTCGAGGCGGGCGACGAGTCCGCGGCCGCGGGCCGAACGGTTCAGGTCGCGCAGATCGGCGGCCGAGCCCTCGCTCGGCTCCAGGTCGCTGTCCTGGACCTTGGCGAGCAGTTCGACGGTCTCGTACGGGTTGCCGCCGGTGACCGCCCACACCTCGCGGCAGAACGGGGCGTCGGCGTGCTCGCCGAGCGTGGCGCGGGTGAGTCCCTCGGTGGCGGCCGGGGTCAGTGCGCTCAGGGTGGAGATCGGACGGGCCGCGGCGGCCACCACGTCGAGCAGCCGGGCACTCTCGCCGCCGACCCCGCCGGGCCTGCGGGCCACCACGACGAGGACGGAGAGGTCGTCGAGGCGCTCGGCGAACGCGGCGAGCCAGCGCAGGGTCTCCTGGTCGGCCCAGTGCGCGTCGTCGATGAGCAGGACGAGCGGCCAGTCCCGCTTCGCGAGCCGCCGCACCGCGGCGACCAGGCCGTCGCAGACGCCCTGCGGGTCGGGCTGCCGGTCGCCCGGTTCCGCGATGCCGAGGGCGGGTCCGGCGATGTCGTACCAGTCGCCCAGGTATTCGCGTGCCTCCTCCGGAAGCAGCGAGACGAGGGCCGGCTGGAGTAACTGCCGTACGACGTTGAAGGGGACGGACGTGACGGTTTCGCCGCCGCGTGCCGACCACACCGCACAGCCGCTGCCCTCCGCGATCCGGCGCGCCTCGGCGAGGAGGGCGGTCTTGCCGAGCCCCGCCTCGCCGCTGAGCACCAGCAGGGTGCCCGAGGTCGCGGAGTCCGCGCGCAGCGCGGTGATCGCCTCTTCGAGGGTGGCGACCTCCTCATCGCGCTCCCACAGGGAAGCCGAGGCGACCGTTCCGGGCCGTACCTCCGTCATCCCGCTACCTCCCCAGGTCGCCCAAACGACGTAACTGCAATGAGCCTAGCCTCCGGGAAGGCACGGTGGAGGCGGGACCCCGCAGCAGTTGCCGGGACGAGTGACGACGATGTCGCGGAGGCGACGCCACCGGGCGCCCAACGGCCCCGGGGTCCCAGTTGCCGACGGTCAACTGCGGGGAAAATAAAGGTAATGTTCCGCCTTCGTCCGCGCCGCCGGGCCGGGATCGACCGACCCCCGTACGCCCCGGGAGGGACCGGCACGAGAGCCCCGGCGCGTGACTGTGACCTGCGCGCCCTCCGGTCCGGCACTCCCGCGGAGCCGTACTCGCGGGCTCCGTGGGCAAGTTCATCGGGGTGGTACGAGTCCGGCGTCCACGGCTGTTCCGCGACGGTCGTCGTGGCCCGCCTGCGCACTCCGGGGGCGGCGGCGGGCCCGAGGCATTCGCGAGACCTACGCGCCCTTGGCACTGGCGTTCTTCATCCGTCCGGTGAGGCCGTCGTGTTCGTCCTGCCGCTCGGCGACCGCACCGGACGGCCGCCGATCCCGATCACGGTCTTCGTCCCGCCGCCGGCCGCCGACACCGTGATCGGAACCCTGCCCGCGTACGGCACCGTCGGCACCCTGACCCCGTGGCCGCTCACCGTCCTCCGGGTGGGCGTCCCGGCGTGCTCGGACCGGTCACCCCAGGCCGAGGCGGGCCGCGGCCGCCGCCGTGGGCGGAGCGGGAGGGGAGATGGCGGAGCCGGCCGAGCGGGCACCGGTGCGCCTCGTCTGGAGTGAACCCGGCCACGGTCCCCGGCCTCGTCGGCATGCCCGCGCCAGATCTCGGAGCGGGCCCCCGGCGGGCCTCCGGGCGCGCTTCGGGGAAGGTCTTCGCCCCTCCCGGGCACTCGCGGCACGTCCCGGAGCGGGCTACGGGGGAGCCCTCTCATCAGCCTTTCACCCTGGGCTCATACGGTGGGCCCATGACGCAGGTGACTCCCCCCGGCTGGTATCCCGACCCCGGGCAGACAAATGACGCTCCCGCCACCGAGCGTTGGTGGGACGGTAAGGCATGGACGGACCAGGTCCGCCCCGTCGGGTCGGCGACCGTATGGGGTCCCCCGGGACACCCGCCGGAGGCCGGACCGTATCCGCCGCACCCCCCGGGTGGCCCGCGGCGCGGGCTGCGCACGGGCATAGCCGTCACGGCGGCGATCGCCGTCCTCGTGGGCATCGGCGGCGGCGTGTACGCGCTGACCAACGACAGCGGAGGCGGCGGCAGCGCGGCCTCCCAGGGCCCCGGCGGGTCGAACGGCCAGGGCGGACCGGGCGGACCCGGCGACGGCCAGGGCGGCTCGGGCGGTCCGAGCGGCGCTCCTGGCGACTCGGGAGGCTCCGGTGGTTTCGGCGGCCGGACGCCGTCGCCCGGCGCGTCGGGTCAGCCGCAGACCGAGGACGGCTACGCCACGGACGTCTACAACGGCATCAGCATCCCGGTGCCGGACGGCTGGACCGGCCAGAGCGGCGCGGGCACGGCCGCGGTCTCCACCAAGGACACCTACAAATGCCCGGGCGACACCTCGCAGGACTGCCAGCGCGGCGGCGCGTACTCGGCTCCGGCCAAGGCGCAGAAGCTGAAGTCCACGACGGCGGAGGCGGCGGCCAAGGAGGACATCTCCAAGAACGCCACCGAGTCGTACGGCAAGGGCTACGGCTCGATCACCTCGCACACGCAGCTCGCCTCCAAGGCGGTCACGGTGGCCGGTGAGAAGGGCTATCTGGTCCGCTGGAAGGTCGCGACGAGCAAGGGCGACGACGGTTATGTCGAATCGCTCGTCTTCCCCTCTCCCGCCGACCCCGCCTCGCTCGTCGTCGTCCGCTTCGGCGTCGACATCAGCTCCAAGGCCCCCGAGCAGTCGATCATCGACACGATCACGAAGGGCATCAAGGTTGCCGCCGGTACCGGCGGCAACGGACAGAACGTCTAGGACCACCACCGCTGGGCATCCCTGTCCCAGCCCTGCTCGGACAGCTCGGAAAGCTCGGCCACCTCGCCCACCCCGGACATGGATCGGCCGGGTGGAGCGCCCCTCCGCTCAAGGGGAACCCCACCCGGCCGGGGGGTGCGCGCCGCCCCCGTCCCCACGGTGCGGCGCGTTACAGGCCGACGTCCGGTCATCCCACGGACGGCGGCCTGAGTCTTAAGTGAGCCCGAGCGTCGGCAGCACGACCGCCTCCACGAACCGTGTGAGATACGCCGCGTCCGCGTACTGGCCGTCCAGGAGCGGGCGCACCCGCAGGACGCCGAGCATCTGGGCCGGAATGAACTCCAGCGCCGGATGGCCGGCGGCGACCTCGCCGCGCTCGACACCACGGCTGACCATCTGCCGCAGCTCGGCGACCTCGGGTTCGACGAGCGCGTCGCGGAGCGCCTGCTGGAGCTCCTTGTCCTGCATCACGGCGTTGCCGAGGCCCTGCAGCAACTGCGTACTGTCCCTGGCCGACCATTCGCCCGCGGCCCTGGCCGCCTCGAGCAGGTCTCCGGCGAGCGAGCCGGTGTCGATCCCCGTGAACCGCGGACAGCGGTTGCTGCGCAGCGCGGCGGCCACGAACTGGGGCTTCGACTTCCACTGACGGTAGAGCGTGGACTTGCTGCACCGGGTGCTGGCGGCGACGCCCTCCATGGTGAGCGCCTCGTAGCCGCATTCCCGGATCTGTTCGAGCACTGCGTCGTAGAACTCCCGCTCACGCTCGGGCGTGATCTTGGAGCGGCGCGAGGCGACGACCGTCTCCGGTCCGTCCGCGGCCTGCGACGTCATGGCGCTTCTCCTCGCTCCATCCGGCTCGGGCCGGTGCGGTCTTGCGCTCAGTGTAATCGATACGCGAGGGTACCGGTACGCATCCGTATCGGTACCCTTGCGTATCGGTACACTGCCGTATCGATGAGTCTCGGACAGGATCCACTCCTCCCGCACACGGAGGCCGAGTGGACCCTGTCCTGGGCTCACCGCGCACCACTCGACACGAGACCGTCAGCAAGGGGGCCGGGGGATGGATTCCCGAACCGAGCCTGCAGATTCCGCATCCGAGTCCGCATCGGAACCGGAGCCGCCCGACGCGGCCATACCCGCGGCCGCGTCACCCGACACGGCCGCCCGGGCGCACCCGCAGCCGCGCCCGGACCCGCACGCCCACCCAGGTGCGGACCCGGGTGCGGACCCGGACGACACCGCGGCGCGCCCGCCGCTCCTGCGGGAGCTGCTGCTCGTCGTCGGGCTCTTCGTCGTCTACAAGGCCGGCCGTCTGCTGGCCACCGGCCACACCGACGAGGCCTTCGCCAACGCGCACCGCGTCTGGGGCTGGGAACGGTCCCTGCGCCTGCCGGGCGAGGGCGCCGTACAGGCCACGCTGCTGCACAGCGACCCGCTCGTGCACCTCGCGAACACCTACTACGCGACCGTCCACTTCCCGGCCACCGCCGCCTTCCTGGTGTGGCTGTATCTGCGACGCCCCGCGCACTACGTGTGGGCCCGCCGGGTCCTGGCCCTGGTCACCGCCGCCGCCCTGGTCGGGCACCTCACGTTCCCGCTCGCACCGCCGCGGCTGCTCGCCGAGGCGGGTCTCGTCGACACCGGCCAGGTGTACGGGCCCACGGTGTACGGGGCCCACCCGGCGACCGACGCGCTGGCGAACCAGTTCGCGGCGATGCCGTCGCTGCACTTCGGCTGGGCGCTGATGGTCGCGATCGGCCTGATCACGGCGACCCGGTCGCGCCTTCGCGCGCTGTGGCTGCTGCATCCCCTGCTCACCCTGCTGGTGATCGTCGGCACCGCGAACCACTACTGGCTCGACGCGATCGTCGCGACAGCGCTGCTCTGCGTCGCCCTCGCCGTGGTCCGTCCGCCGCACCGGACGGTGACGACCGTGAGGGCCGGCCAGGCACGTGGGCACGCCGAGGTCCCCGTACCGGATCTGCCCGAACTCGTGGGAGCGGGGCGATGAACCCGACGCTCGCCGCCATCGCCCTGTCCCTCTTCTCCGCCGTCGCGTACGCCTCCGCGGCCGTCGCCCAGGAGCGGCTGGCCGCCCGGTCGGCCGGCTCGGGCACACTGCGCCTGCTGGCCCGCGGCGCCTGGTGGTGGTCGGTGGCACTCAACGCCGCGGCCGCGCTGCTGCACGTCGCGGCCCTCAAGTACGGAACGCTCACGCTGGTCCAGCCGCTCGGGGCGCTCACGCTCGTGGCGGCGGTGCCGCTGGGCGCGCGGATCGCCGGACGGCGGGTCAGCACGGTCGAGTGGCGCGGTACGGCGCTCACGCTGATCGGCCTCGCGGCGCTGCTCGTCACGGCGTCCGGACCCGCGCCGGACGATGTGCTGAGCCTGCCGCAGGCGTTGGCCGTCGCGGGCACCACCGCCGTACTCATCGGCGGGCTGTCGCGCGGTGCGCGGCCGGGCCTGCGGCACGCCACGGCCTCCGGGTTCGCCTCGGGCGTGGCGTCGGCGCTCACCCAGACCGTGACGGTGGCCGCGACGGACCGCTCGGACTCGCTGCTGAGCGCCCAAGTCGTCGTGGTGGCGCTGCTCGTGGCGGTCTTCGCGGCGGGCGGACTGCTCCTGTCGCAGACCGCTTACCAGGGCGGACTCGGTGCCCCGCTGGCCGTCGTGACGCTCGCCAACCCGCTGGCCGCGGCGGTGATCGGGCTGTCGATGCTCGGCGAACGTCTCCAGGGCGGCACGGCCGGCCTGCTGCTCGCGCTCACGGGGGCGTCGATCGCCGGGTGGGGCGTGGTGACACTGTCCCGCTCGGCGCCCGAGCCGGCGGCGACCCCGCTGGACGCTCCCCTGGACGCCTTCATGGACGGCGACGACCACCCGGTCGCCGCGGTGCTGGCACTGGAGCCGGGATCGGCGGCGTACGAACCCTCGTTGGTGCCCCAGCAACCCAACTCGGGCCATCTCACGTCGCTGTAGGAACAGGCAGCTCGCATCACTGCGGACAGCCGGCCCACATGACCGAGAAGGTCCGGCTCACGTCGTTGACGGGAACAGACGGAAGGGGGGGGGGGGGGGGGGGGGCCGGCCCCCCCCCCCCGGCCCCCCCCCCCCCCCCCCCCCCCCCCCCCCCCCACCGACCCCGGGGGGCGGGGCGGGGGCCCCGGCGCGCCCCCCC